>JALRAP010000034.1 GCA_023262505.1 Bacteroidia bacterium | reverse complement strand
AACTCAACCCGATTGTTGTTTCAATTCTTACTTGGCTATTACTAGAAACCATATTGTACATATCAACATTGGTATTTGCATCGGACCTGTTTGACCAACCCAGATCGTACCGTCGATCGATGCTGTTGCTATTCTTAGACTACTTTCAAATAGTTTTGAGTTTCGCTGTATTTTACAAAACCGGAAATCATCTAAACCAACCATTCGTCCATTGGTTTGACCCGATTTACTTCAGCGTTGTAACTTCCGCAACTGTAGGCTATGGCGATTTTCATCCTACAACAGCATTCGGAAAATTCTTGGCTACAGCACAAATTGCCATATTCTTCATTGTTGTCATGTTCATCCTTAATTTCTTTTCGCACAGAATAGAGCAAAAGGGTTATTTCGGTAACAAAGAATAAAAAAATCCCGGAACATGAAGTCCGGGATTTTGAATCAAGCTTGACTTTGAATGTTACTTGTAAATCGGAGATGTGTTTGTATTGTAGAACATGAATGACCATAAGTCCGCCTGCTCCTCAATGGTTTTGGAAATAGGTTTTCCTGCACCATGCCCAGCTTTTACATCGATACGGATCAAGAGCGGGTTTTTATTGTTTTTGCGCGAAACTTGCAATTGAGCAATGTATTTGAATGAATGCGCAGGAACCACACGATCATCATGGTCTGCCGTAGTAACCATAACCGCCGGGTATTCAACATCGGACTTGATATTATGCAAGGGGGAATATTTCAACAGGTTGGGGAATTGAGAAGTGGAATCGCTGGAGCCGTATTCAACAACCCAGCCCCAACCCACAGTGAATTTGTGGAATCGAAGCATATCCATGACTCCAACACCAGGGAAGGCCACTTTGAACAGATCTGGACGCTGATTGATGACAGCTCCAACCAACAATCCACCGTTGGAGCGCCCCTCTAATCCTAATTTAGAAGGTGAAGTGTATTTCTGGTTGATCAAGTATTCGGCAGCTGCAATACAGTCGTCAAATACATTCTGCTTTTTATCAAGCTTTCCTCCTTCATGCCATTTTTCACCATATTCTCCACCACCTCTCAAATTAGCTACGGCATATACTCCACCGTTCTCCAACAATATCAACCTGGAAGCGCTGAATGAAGGCGTAAGGCTGATATTGAATCCACCATAACCATAAAGCAAAGTAGGATTGTTACCATCCAATTTAATTCCTTTTTTATGGACAATGAACATGGGCACTTTGGTACCATCTTTACTTGTATAAAAAACTTGCTTGGTTTCGTAGTCATCCGGTGCGAATTTAACTTCGGAGGACCTGAACAATTCCGATTTACCGGATGCAATATCATACTTGTATATAGTAGGAGGATATACGAAAGATGTGAAACTGTAGAAAATCACTTTGTCATCCACCTTTCCACCGAAACCAGAAGCTGTTCCCAAGGTGGGGAATGTGATTTCCGTTTCCTTTTTACCATCAAAGGAATATTGGAATGTTTTTGTGGTAACGTCCTTCAAATAACTGACAAAAAGCTTTCCTCCTGCAGTTCCTGCTCCTTGTAGCAAATCAGGTTGCTCAGGTATCAAGGTAACCCAATCCGATTCTGTTGGTTTTGCAGGGTCGATCATCATGATTTTCTGATTAGGCGCATTGCGATCCGTTTGAACCATTAACTTATCCCCCACGTTGTTGATCACATTGGCATTATCATCAAAACCTTTAAAAATCAAGGTGAAATCCTTTTGACCTTTTGTAAGATCCTGACAATACAACTCGGTTCCATCAGTGCCTTGGGAAACTGAAATGATAAGGAACCTTTCGTCTTCGGTGGTTTCAGCCCCATAATATCTCAATGGAAACTTGGCATCTGAGTAAACTAGCTTATCAGCTGATTGGGATGTACCCAATTTATGGTAATAAACTTTATGGAATTCATTCTTGCCTGAAAGCTCTTTGCCTTTTGCAGGCTCATCATACCGGCTGTAATAAAAACCATCGTTCTTCCATGCCGCGCCTGAGAACTTTACCCATTTCAACTCGTCTTGCAACTTGGTTTTAGAGGCGATTTCCATTACGTTTATCACCTGCCAATCCGATCCTGCCATGTTTGTTGAGTAAGCCATGTACTTACCGTCCTTACTGGCACCCAAAAGGGAAACCGCGGCTGTTCCGTCTTGAGACATTGTATTGGGATCTAGGAACACCTCTGGCTTACCTTCCAATCCTTTTTGATAATAAATGACTGCTTGATTCTGCAACCCATCATTTTTTGAGAAAAAATAATATTCGCCTACACGGAAGGGTGATGAATAGCGTGGGTAATTGAAAATCTCAGTTAAACGGTCCTTGATTTTTGAACGAAATGGGATTTGGTTCAAATAGCCAAAGGTTACATCGTTTTGGGATTCCACCCATGCCTTCACCTCGGGCGCTGTATCATTCTCCAACCAACGGAAAGGATCTTTTACGATGGTTCCATGATAGTCATCGGCAATGGAATCGTTTTTTTGAGTTGATGGATAAACTACGGGAATGGGTTTCATTTCCACTTGATTGGTTTGTTGATTTTCACCTGAGGTGCATGCCATAAGCGATAACATGAACCCGCAGGAAATGAGCAGATTGGTTTTCATATAGATTGTTATTGATGGTTTCTAAAGGTATATTGAATCAATTGCGGAAAACATAGCTGATGATGTTGGCACCCATCTTAAGAGCTTTGGAACGCACTTCGGGCGAATCCTTGTGAACATCCGGGTCTTCCCATCCGTCTCCCAAGTCAGTCTCGTAAGAATAAAAACAAACAAGTCGCCCGTTGTAGATCAATCCAAATCCTTGTGTCGGCTTGTTATCATGCTCGTGTATTTTGGGCAGACCGTTACTGAACTGAAACTTCTGATTGTATATGGGATGAGAGAATGGCAGCTCAACAAAATCCAACTCAGGAAAAACCCGTTTCATTTGGGGTCTAATGAAAGGATTCATGCCATAATTATCATCAATATGCAAGAATCCTCCGCCGATAAGATAGTTTCTGAGGTTTTCCGCCTCTTTTTGTGAGAAAACCACATTTCCGTGGCCAGTCATGTGCACGAATGGATAATTGAACAACTCCGGAGATCCTACTTCTACAACAGATTGTTTGGTATCAATGTTGGTTCCGATATTTTCATTGCAAAACCTAATGAGATTGGGCAATGATGTTTCAAGATTGGCGTACCAATCGCCACCGCCTCCATATTTTAACAAGGCGATTCTCAGGGGAGGTGCGGTTCCTGCTTCTGAAAAATGGAAGAGGCAAACAAGTATCAGAATTGATTTTTTGAAGCGCATTTGTGCGAATATACGAAGAGCTGGACTTAACGGGTTTGCATCTTAAGAATGATGGACGACAGAGCCAGCAAAGCTGCAGTTTCTGTTCTCAGCCTGTTTTTTCCCAATGAAATCGGTTTCCACCCTTTAGAAATTGCATTTTGAATCTCAACCGGTGTGAAATCCCCCTCAGGACCAATCAACACAGAAATTTCTTCGATTGAAGCAAAATCAAAATCGTGCATGTAGGTCTTTTCATCCTCCAAGCAATGTGCAATGACCCCTGGTTTTAACGAGTCGAGTAGACGATCCATCGAAATTGGCTCTAAAATCTCAGGCAACCAGGGATTTCTACTTTGTTTGCAAGCCGCAACAGTGATTTTTCGAATGCGTTCGGTATTCAGTTTTCTTTTTTCAGACCTAGAGCATATGACCGGAACTAGCTGATCAAATCCAAGCTCTGTGGCTTTTTCAACAAACCATTCCAATCGATCTGATGACTTGGTTGGAGCCACCGCAATGATAATTTTTTGACTTCTGGCAGATGCCAGCGTTTTGGAAATGATTTCAAGACTGGTACTTGATTTTTCATGGTCAGAAATCCTACAAACGAACGTGTTGCCTTTTCCATCCAATACCAGCACTTCATCACCGGGTACCAATCTGAGGACCTTACAAGCATGCTTCGACTCATCAGAATCCAGCATAATTGTGGAATCAGTTATTTCGGTGGCAAAAAAAACGTGCATGGCTCTTCTAGTGCAAAGAAAGGAAAACAACGCCTTCCAACTCCCATTGCCACACATAAATTGTTGAAAACTAGAGCCAAATAGCACTTGAATCAATCTGCTAAATAAATTAGGTTTAGTTCTTAAAAAAACTCTAAAAAAGGATTAACCAATCCCCGTCAAACAACTGAAATTCAGAGAGATGAAACTTACCTATTGGGGCCACTCGTGCTTCTCATTGGAAGGCCAAGGCATTCATTTACTTTTTGACCCATTTATAGGACCTAATCCTTTGGCCAAGCATATTGAAATTTCGGAAATCAGACCAACACATATTTTCATCAGCCATGGCCACGAAGACCATATGGCAGATGCAGTTGAAATTGCCACAACCAACCAAGCCACGATAATAGGCTCCTTTGAAGTTGTAAATTGGATTTCAAAGCATTACAAAGGGAACTTCCATTCATTAAACATTGGGGGCCTAGTTTCGGCTGGACAATTCAATGTTAAGGCGGTTGGTGCCACCCACTCTAGCTCCATGCCTGATGGTTCCTATGGAGGAGTTGCTATGGGATTTGTTATTTCTCACCCTTCCAAACGCCTGTATTATTCGGGGGATACGGGACTATCATTCGACATGAAAATGGTTGGAGAAATCCATAAGCCTGAAATAGGCCTATTTCCAATTGGAGGAACCTTCACAATGGACCCTGCCGATGCAACTCTGGCAGCAGCATATTGTGGCGTATCGGAAGTGATTGGGCTACATTTCGATACGTTCGGAATCATTGAAATCGACAAAAAGTCAGCTCAGGAATGTTTTCGAAGTAAAAACAAGAAATTATCACTAATCAATATCGGAGAAAGCGTAGATTTGTAATATCATAGAAAATCAAAAAAATGATTGCACCCATTAAAAAACAGACTTTGGTTTTTTGCCTCTCATTTTTGGCAATACTAACCGGTTGTGCGGAAAAATCAACCTACTACAAGCTCTCAGAAGCCGACATGAGTTGGTTACACTACGACAACAACCAAATACTTTATTTCCAATCACCCAACGGTGACATCATCCAGTATGATGTTGTTTTCAGAGCCAAAGCATACACCGTAGAGGGCAATACCTATTCGGAATTCACGGGAGCCGACATTTCCCAAGTGGATGACACTACTGTTGTTTTCGCTGGCGACAACAAAGGATTATTGCTTATCGAAAAAGTGGAAGAAAGCACTTTAGTAACCTTTTCATGGCCGCATTTTGCAATTAAGAAAGCGCCCTTGAACACATTACCTCTCACCCTAGCCAATATCGGTGGTCTCAATTTTGGTGATGTGATTGTATTAGACGGATCATTGCTCACAGACAATCGTAACTACATCTCTAAAGTTTGGATCAGCAAATCTCAAGGGGTTCTTCAACTGGAGGACAGCTCTGGGGTATTATGGATTAGAAGCTTTTAAAAACAACCCATCCTAAAAACCATATGGGCAAAACCATTTCCATTGCTAATCAAAAAGGTGGTGTTGGCAAGACAACCACTGCAATCAACCTAGCTGCTAGTTTAGCAGTATTGGAATTCAAGACACTTTTGGTGGATGCGGACCCCCAGGCAAATTCTACCAGCGGTGTTGGATTCGACCCGAGGAATGTAAAGACCAGCATTTACGAATGCATCATCAACGAGGTGCAACCTAAGGATATAATCCTACAGACAAGTACTCCAAATCTATTCCTACTACCATCCCACATAGATCTTGTTGGTGCAGAAATAGAGATGATCGGCCTGCCCAACAGAGAATACATGATGAAGGGTGTGCTCCAAAAGGTGAAAGATGATTTTGATTTCATTATCATCGACTGCAGTCCGTCCCTAGGATTGATCACCATCAACTCCCTAACAGCATCCGACTCAGTAATAATTCCCGTTCAGTGTGAATATTTCGCCTTAGAAGGTTTGGGTAAGCTTCTTAACACGGTGAAAATCGTTCAGACCCGATTGAACCCAGAGTTGGAAATAGAAGGCATCCTGCTTACCATGTACGATACGCGATTGCGTTTATCGAATCAAGTCGTTGAAGAGGTCAGAACTCATTTCCAACAAATGGTCTTCGACACCATCATACAACGTACAACTAAGCTTGGAGAGGCTCCATCGTTTGGTGAAACCATCATCATGCATGATGCAATGAGCAAAGGAGCTATCAATTACCTGAACCTTGCCCGTGAACTGCTTCAAAAGAACAACCTAACTGCAATACCCTCCGAAGACAAGAACATTCCCACCCAAGACCAAGACGAATCAGAGAAAAGTTAAACCACATTAGATTAAATTCAAATTGAGCAATCAGAAAAAATCCGCCTTAGGAAAGGGACTTGGAGCATTACTTTCCAATGCGGAAACAGATATCACAACAAGGCCAGGGATGTCTGGTTCATCAGTAAGTCCACAAGGCTCTGCTGCTAACATTCCAGTTTCACAAATTGAAGTCAATCCTTTTCAACCAAGAAACGACTTTGACACGAAAGCGTTAGAAGAATTGGCCGAGTCCATCAGGCATCAAGGCATTATTCAGGCCATTACCGTGCGCAAGGTTGCACCCGATAGATACCAAATCATTTCAGGCGAGCGTCGATTCCGAGCAAGCAAAATGGCTGGATTGGAAACCGTTCCCGCGTATGTTCGCATTGCCAACGACCAAGCCATGCTGGAGATGGCTTTGGTTGAAAACATACAACGCGAGAACTTAAACCCTATCGACATCGCCATAAGCTACAAAAGGTTAATGGAAGAATGTAAGCTATCGCATGACGAAGTGTCCGAAAAAGTCGGGAAAGACCGAACAACTGTTACCAACTACATCCGATTACTGAAGCTCCCGCCAAAAATACAGGATGCAATCCGCGACGGCAAAATCAGTATGGGCCATGCCAGGGCATTGATTAACATTGACGATGTAGGCACGCAACTTCTTTTGCTCAGCGAGATCCTGACCAAAGGCATCTCCGTCAGAAAAGTTGAAGAGATGGTTCGTACGTCACCAGGCAGGAAAAAACCAGGCTCTAAAACGGAAAGCAAAGTTGTTAACCAACCAGCCTACCGTGACATCGAAAAAAGACTTGAAAACCTTTTTGAAACCAAGGTCGAAATAAAAACCGGCGCCAAGGGAAGTGGGAAAATCATGGTTTCATACTATTCCACTGATGATTTGAATCGTCTGTTGGACATGTTGGATCACTGACCTGCCTCATGAATCGATTCCGATTTTTTTTGCTGTTTTTGATTAGTGCCTGTTCATGCCTTTCACCTTCAATTGGCTCAGCACAAAAAATAGAGAAGCCACATTCTCCACACAGAGCTGCTTTAATGTCGGCTATCCTGCCTGGATCAGGACAGGCTTACAATACGAAATATTGGAAAATCCCGGTGTTGTATGGTGGATTCGTAGGATTAGGATATGCTATTCGTTTCAACAATCGCGAATACAATCAATACAAAGACGCCTTCAAATTACGATTGGATGGCAATGAAAACACCATTGACCCGTTTGTTGGAATATACTCTGACAATGACCTAGCCACTTTGAAAGATTTTTACAGACGCAACAGGGACCTAAGCATCATAGGCTGTGGATTGTTGTATATATTGAATATTGTTGACGCGAGCGTGGATGCTCATTTATTCGGCTTCAATGTGAGCGATGACTTGTCACTTAACATAGCACCATCAACCGTTGCAGGCATGAACCCTGGAATTGGAGTTGTATTAAGCTTCAAATAAGATGCGAATCGGACTGATAGGTTATGGCAAAATGGGTAAAGCTGTAGAGCAAACTGCAGTGAAGCGCGGCCATGAAGTGATAGTTCTGAAGCAATCCTCAAACAGCCCACTAGACCCGTCGTTAATAAGCTCCTGCGATGTAGTAATTGAGTTTACCCGACCAGATGCCGCAGTCAACAACTTGATGACCTGCTTGAAAAATGGAATACCCGTTGTAACAGGTACAACCGGATGGCAAAATGAATATGAAAACGTTCGCGATTCTTTTCTGAGAGAAAACGGGGCACTCTTCAGTGCTAGCAATTTCAGTGTGGGTATGAATTTGGTTTTTGAAATGAACCGAATGCTTGCAAAATGGTTGTCAAGCAGCCAGTCCTACGCCCCATCTATAAACGAGGTTCATCACCTACATAAAATTGATAAGCCAAGCGGAACGGCTGTTACATTAGCCAAAGACATCATCCTTAATAACGACATCATAATAGATTTCGAGCTTTCTGATGAGACTACAGGTACAAAAGATAACATCTTGCCCATAGAATCAATAAGGGAAGAAGGGGTAATTGGCATACATGAAGTTACTTGGACTTCGGCGATTGACCAGATAAGCCTTCGCCATGAGGCTTTCAGTCGTGATGGTTTTGCCATGGGAGCCGTTGACGCGGCTGAATGGATTATCAATAAGAAAGGTGTATTCGGAATGACCGATATGCTATTTGAAACGAATAAATAACACTTACTCGATATGAATTTCAAATTCTGGAAAAAAAGCGACAAGCCAAAAAGCAAAACTCGTGAGTGGATAGATGCCATCTTATTTGCTGTGATTGCGGCAACCATAATCCGAACTTTTCTTCTGGAAGCTTTCACCATCCCTACCCCATCCATGGAAAAAAGCCTTTTGGTTGGCGACTATCTCTTCGTGAGTAAAATAAACTATGGGGCTAGAACACCTATGACGCCACTTTCATTCCCATTGGCCCATCAAGAGCTTCCGATCATTGGTGGTAAATCCTATTCAGATGCCTGGCAGCTACCATACTACCGCCTTCCCGGATTTCAAAAAATCAAAAACGATGACGTCGTGGTTTTCAATTACCCCATGGAAGATGATCGTCCAGTTGACAAGCAAACACATTACATCAAAAGATGTATTGGCATACCAGGGGATGAAATCAACATTATAGATGGTGAAGTTTCAATTAATGGCAAAAAGCGTACGATTCCCGAAGGCGGTCAGTTTATGTACGATGTTTTGACAGATGGTTCGGGAATAAATCCAAAATTCACGGAAAAGGCAGGAGCCACTTATGCTGGACCTGGAGAAATAGATGGAGCTTTCAAATTTTTCATGTGTGCTGAAGCGGCAAAGGAAATATCAAAGCTTCCAAATGTAAAGGGTGTAAAACGTTATATCGCACCCAAGGGTGTTTATGAACCCTACGTGTTCCATGGAAATCCATCCTTGCCATGGAATGTAGACAATTTTGGTCCGCTTAAAATACCTGCAAAGGGAAGCACCATAAAATTGGATTCAATAACCGTGTCCTTATATGGCAGATGCATATCCAAGTATGAGGGCAACACATTAGAAGAAAAAGACGGTAAATATTTGATCAACGGAGAAGCCGCCACCTCTTACACCTTTAAAATGGATTACTATTTCATGATGGGTGACAACAGGCACAACTCGGCAGATTCCAGATTCTGGGGATTTGTTCCGGAAGACCATGTGGTAGGTAAAGCCGTTTTCATTTGGCTTTCCATAGATCCGGAAAAATCATTCTTGAGCAAGATCAGATGGAGCAGGTTGTTCAACCTGATTCACGACTGATAGAAATCAAACCATTTTCTGACGCTTGATCAGATAGGATTGCAAAACCTGGTTGAAGCCTTCGTGTATGTCGGCCTCAACGAAATCAATCCTGTACTGTGCACATTTGAGCATCAGTTTGTTTCTGTATTCTTTGATTTTTTCAAGATAAAATTCGCGCACTGAATTTGCGTGCACCTTGACCGTTTCACCGGTTTCTACATCGACGAATCGATAAGGGCGGTTTTGGAAATCAAAATCCAACTCCAACTTTTTGTCCACTACATGAAAAAGCACCACTTCGTGCTTGTTGTATTTCAAATGTTGCAAACCACTAAAAAGATCATCAATAGGTCCACCCTCCATCATATCACTGAATATGACAACGAGTGACCGGCGGTGGATTGACTCTGCTATTCGGTGCAAGGCATCAGCAGCAGCAGTACCCTTTGAAACATCATCTGGCTGCGCCATAGCCTCCTCAAGCTTCATCAACAAAAGCTTTTGGTGCATAGTGCTTGAGCGAGCAGGTGTATTAGTCTCCAGCGTATCTGAAAAAATACTCAAGCCCACTGCGTCACGTTGCATTTTGAGCAGTTGCATAAGCGATGCTGCTGCATGGACCGCAAATGTGATTTTGTTGTAAGTTCCTTTCCCCAGCTGTTCCTTGCGAGGGAAATGCATACTGGATGAGTTGTCAACTATTATCTGACATCGAAGATTAGTCTCCTCCTCGTATCGTTTAACGAAAAGCTTATCCGATCTGCCATAAAGTTTCCAGTCTATGTGGCGGGTTGACTCTCCAGTGTTATACAGTCTGTGTTCAGCAAACTCAACCGAGAATCCATGGAACGGACTTTTATGCAACCCTGTAATGAAACCTTCAACAACCTGCCGTGCCAAAAGCTCCAAGTGTCCGACTTGGTTTACTTCTTGCTGGTTTATTGGCATGTTAGGGTGGTTAAGTTATGGAAAACCTAACGTTTAGCTGATGGCATTCAATTTGTCGGCCAACACGCTCTTAGGAGCTACGCCAACGTGTTTGTCGACTACCTGACCACCTTTAATGAACAACAAAGTCGGGATATTACGAATTCCAAAACGGGTGGATATTCCCGGGTTGCTGTCCACATCAACTTTTCCGATGATCGCTTTCCCTTGGTAATCGTTGGACAATTCTTCCACAACAGGTCCTACCATCCTGCAAGGTCCACACCACTCAGCCCAGAAATCAACCAGTACAGGTTTATCAGAGTTCAATACGATTTCATCGAAATTAGCATCAGTAAGTTCAATAGCCATTTGTATGTTTTTTTTAGAATTTGACGTTACGAAGTTATCAATTTAGATACCAAATCAGGATAACCGACAGGTTGTCAGTTTTCAATGCGGTAGCTGACATTCACCAATTGATCCAATTCATTGAACAAATCATTATTAAAGTTGACCTTCAATGATTTGGAAACCATTTCCACCTTTTGGTCCTCATTCCTGACAATAAACCGAATTGGCAACTTGCCAGGGTGCCTTTGTGTAATCGCGGCCATGTCTTCTATGGTTTGTTGATCCAAACTTTTAAGATCCAAGTTTACAACGACCCCTTTAGCCATGCTGTTACCTAAGTCAGGCAGCATTTTCATGGAGGCAACTTTGACCTCCAGCTTGGTCTCATCACCGAACCTTGCTTGCACTTTTGCTTTGATGTACAAGAAATACTCCTTCTCCATGAAGTTCCGGTTTTTCAAATAGTCATCACCGAAAATCGCTAATTCAAAGGAACCGGAAAAATCCTCGATGAACATGACACCAAACGGTTTACCAGTTTTGGTCATACGATGATCGGCACTGGTAACAATGCCTGCGAAAGCAATTTCCTTGTTTTTGAGTTTAACCAAGTCTGAGAGCTCGGAAATTTCAATATTGCAGAAACACTCCATCTCCTTTTTGAAAGAGTCCAGCGGATGTCCCGAAAGGTAAAATCCAACAACATCTTTTTCAAATCGCAGTTTTTGTAATTCTGACCAAGGTTGAGCAGGTACAAACTTTGGAGCGGGCATGTCCACTTCGGATGCATCACCAAACAACGAAACCTGCTGCGATTGCTTGGTATCCTGCATGCCATTTCCATATCGAATCACCTTGTCTAGGTTGGAAGTGTTATTATCACGGGTATCTTTTTCAAACCATTGTGCCCTGTGTGCTGTTGCATCGAAATCAAAGGCCCCTGCCAACACCAAACTTTCCAAACATCTTCTGTTTACATTACGCAAGTTAACTCGGGATACGAAATCCAACATCCCTTTGTAAGGACCTTTTTCGACACGTTCCGCTACCAAAGACTCAACTGCACTCTCCCCCACTCCCTTTACAGCCCCTAGACCGAAGCGGATTTCACCTTTGGAATTCACCGAGAACTGCAGATCCGACTCGTTGACATCAGGACCCAATACCCGAATACCCATCCGTTTTGCCTCCTCCATGAAGAAGGTGATTTTCTCAATGTTGGAAAGGTTATGTGTGAGTACCGCTGCCATGAATTCTGCAGGGTAATGTGCTTTCAAATGGGCTGTTTGGTAGGCAACAAATGCGTAGCAAGTGGAGTGTGACTTGTTGAATGCGTATTGAGCGAAGGCCTCCCAATCGGTCCAAATCTTCTCACACTTTTTAATATCATGTCCTCGTTCTTGGCAGCCAGACATGAATTTAGACTTCATTTTATTCAGAACCTCGATCTGCTTTTTCCCCATTGCTTTTCGCAGCGTATCAGCATCACCTTTGGTGAAGCCTGCAAGTTTCTGCGAGAGCAACATTACCTGTTCCTGATATACAGTTACTCCGTAGGTCTCCTTCAAATACTCCTCCATATCCGGGAGATCGTAGGACACCGCTTGTCGACCATGCTTACGAGCTATATAGTCGGGGATGTATTCCATCGGACCGGGTCGATACAAAGCATTCATCGCAATCAAATCCTCGAACTTATCTGGCTTTAGCTCTTTCAAGTACTTCTGCATACCTGCTGACTCGAACTGGAATGTTCCGTTGGTCTCAGCTCGTTGATAAAGTGCAAATGTTTGGGCATCATCCAAAGGGATCGTATCTATGTCGATGGAGACGCCATGATGTTTTTTAATAAGTTCAAGTGCCGTTTTAATTATGGTGAGTGTCTTCAATCCAAGGAAGTCCATCTTTATAACACCGGCATCCTCGATGACCTTTCCCTCATACTGTGTAACTAACAGATCAGAATCCTTTGCAACTGCTACGGGTATGAGCTCGGTTAAATCCTTTGGAGCGATTATGATTCCGGCGGCATGTATGCCGGTCCCACGAACTGAGCCCTCCAAAATGAGTGCCTCGGTAATGGTTTTGGCGCGCAGATCTTCACCTTTGTGCAATTCCCGCAGCTTCTTGATGTTTTGAATGTCATCCGCACCCAATTGATCTTTTTCCTTCAAACCATCCGCACCTTCAACGGGTGCATTCATGACACGGTCTAGAGAAATGCCGGGTTTGTCGGGAACCAATTTTGCCAAGGCATTAGCATCGGCTAACGGCAAATCCAATACACGCGCAACGTCTTTGATACTCATCTTGGCAGCCATTGAACCATAGGTGACAATCTGAGCCACCTGCTTTTTACCGTATTTAGCAGCCACATAGTCGATCACCTTTTGGCGCCCATCATCATCGAAATCCGTATCAATATCGGGCATCGACTTCCTATCGGGGTTCAGAAAACGCTCAAATAGTAGGTTGTATTTGATAGGATCGATGTTGGTGATGCCTGTGCAATAAGCTACGGCGGACCCCGCGGCTGAACCACGACCTGGACCTACAAAGACACCCATATCCTTTCCTGCCCGCACAAAGTCGGCTACAATCAAAAAGTAACCTGCAAAACCCATTGTTCGAATGGTGTGCAATTCAAAATTGAGACGTTCCTCTATTTCGGGAGTAAGCTCTCCATACCTATTGCGAGCACCCTCAAATGCTAGGTGCGTTAGATAATCGTCTTGTGATTGGAATCCTGTAGGGATTTCATAGTTGGGCAGTAAAATGTCCTTCTTAAGGTCGAGTAACTCCACCTTGTCAACGATATGAGCCGTATTGTCGATAGCTTCAGGATAGTCGTGAAACAACTTCGACATTTCATCATGAGTTTTGAAGAAAAACTGATCATTATAAAAAGCGAAACGGGTTCCTTTGGGCGCGCCCTCATCATCCGCAAACTCCTTGGCGGTGGGTGTACTTTGCTTTTCACCTGTGTTTATACACAACAGGATGTCATGTGCATTCGCATCCTTCTGATCCACATAATGTGAATCATTGGAAGCAATTATGCGAACATTGTATTTTACAGCCAACTTCAATAATACCTTATTGACTTGCTCCTGCTCAGGGATGCCATGTCGCTGGAGCTCGACATAGTAGTCATCACCAAACAGATCAAGCCACCAGCGAAACTCACGCTCGCCCTCTTCCTCCCCTTTTTTCAATATGGTTTGTGGCACTAGAGCACCCAAGCAACATGTGGTTGCAATCAGACCTTTGTGATATTGCACTATCAAATCCTTGTCAATTCGTGGATATTTACCGTAAAGGCCCTCAATGAATCCAAGTGAGCAAAGCTTGGTCAAGTTGCGGTACCCTTCCTCGTTTTTAGCCAGAAAAAGCTGATGGTACCTCTTGTCGCGATCCTCTTTTGTGAATGTTCGTTTGTGACGGTTTTCAACAACATAGAATTCGCAACCAACGATTGGCTTTACTTTAGGCTTGCCATTCGCATCTTTATGTTTGTATGCTTCGGCCACAAACTGAAAAACACCGAACATGTTACCATGGTCGGTTATAGCTAGGGCCGACATGCCATCGGCTGCAGCCTTTTTATAGAGTTTGGAAATATCAGCGGCTCCATCCAACAGGGAAAACTGAGTATGGACGTGCAGGTGTGAAAAACGATTCATGGAAGTAATTTGGAAAGGATTATTGTACTTCCGTAAAGATATGCCAACGCGGTTGACCTAAAGGGAATGTTGAAAAGTTGGAAGGCATATAAATCCCGAATGCCCGGCAAGCGAACTTAACCGGGCATCCTATTGGGTGTCATTGAGCGTTTTACCAAACTTCAAACCATAGGCATTATTTTTTTTGATCAACGGTACAAATCTATGCCAGACCCAGTGTTAAAAATACCATAAACGCCGTGCTTAGTCTCAATTGTAAGTTTTGGAGTAAAAAGTAACAAAGCAGATACAAATAAATACTGAATATCAACACGTTGTATGAATCATTTTACTTTCGTGGATATTGATTTTTAGGCAAATGAAATGTGCGAAAACTCAAAGAATAACTCAATTCGGTTTTAAAAATGACAAATAATCATTGTTAAAAACCAATTTGGCCTATTACCCCAAAAACAAAACGAAAGAAATAGTTTTGAAAATCAACCAATAATAAGTCATGATGAAACATCTGCTGTTGTCAATTCTGCTTTCCGTTGTATCCTTTGGAACCGTTTCGGCTCAAACCGTTTATGACGTACGTTTTTCAAATCCATCAACCCACTATGCAGAGGTGGATATGCACCTGAAAGAAATGCCAAGGGACTCCTTTGATGTGAAGATGCCTGTATGGATACCAGGATCCTACATGGTCCGAGAGTTTTCGAGACATGTAGAGGGTTTTAAGGTTGTTGGTACTGATGGCGGAAAAATCCGATTTAAAAAAGTAAGGAAAAATGTGTGGAGGATATATAACGATTCCATCCAAGCGCTCACCATCAGTTACAAGGTTTATGCATTTGAGTTAACGGTGAGAACAAGTTACATCGATGCGGAACAGGCGTACATCAATGGACCCTCGGTCTTCATGTATACCGAGGAAACCCGTAACAAACCATCCATGATAAACTTCTTTCCGAAATTTGAGTGGTCAAAAATTTCAACTGGACTACCAGCATATGGAGCGAACCAATGGACACGCATTTCTGAGAACTATGATCAGTTAGCCGATAGCCCTATAATTATCGGCAACCATGACCTGTTCACCTTTGATTACAAAGGAATACCGCATCATGTGGCTATGGTGGGAAAAGCGGGGTATGATCGCGAAAAAATCAAAACTGATTTTTGGAAAATCGTAGATGAGTGCACCAAGATTTATGGAGAGAACCCCAATAAAGAGTATACATTCATAGTTCACAACGTACCATCTGGCGGGGGTGGCTTGGAGCACATGAACTCCACATCCGTTATAACAAGGAAAGACAGTTATGAGCAAGAGAAGACATACAATGGCTTTTTGAGTTTAATCGCTCATGAGTATTTCCACCTATGGCATGTGAAAAGGCTTCGACCGATTCAGCTTGGACCATTTGACTACGAAAACGAAAACTACACAACACAGTTGTGGTTTTTTGAAGGCTTCACGAGCTATTATGATGATTATATCTTGCACCGTGCTGGGTTCCGAACAAGGGATGAATACCTCGCCATAGTCACCGACAATATTATGGGAGTTATGAACACTCCAGGTGATTCCATACAATCACTCGCTGAGTCAAGTTTCGATGCGTGGATCAAGTTTTATCGCCCAAATGAGAATTCCAAAAACGCTACCGTATCTTACTACTCCAAAGGAGGAATCGTTGGGATGTTGATAGATATAGAAATCATGTCTGCCACCAACGGAACAGCTTGCTTGGATGATGTTCTCCGGTTTCTTTACAACGAATATTATGTGAAATATAAACGAGGCATTACAGATCAAGAACTTATGGATGCATTCGAAACGGTGTCAGGGAAGAGTTTTAAGGAGTTCTTTGAAAAGTACATATACGGAACTGAACGACTCCCATATGAATCCATTCTTGCAAAAGCAGGCGTCTTGATAGAGCGAACTGATGGAATGACGGAGCCAACAGGATATCTCGGAGCCACATTCAATCAATCGGGAAACAAACTATTGGTTTCCCAAGTGGAACGAGGGTCGACAGCATGGAACCAAGGCTTGAATGTAAATGACGAGGTATTGGATATTGATGGCAAGGAGCCTGGCCAGGTTAAAGACCATCTAGCCAGAAAAAAACCAAATGACGCCATTACCATGCGAATCATGCGGGCTGGCACAATGAGAAATTTCACCTTAGTTCTCGGAACCAATCCAAACATGGAACTCCAGCATTCCATCATGAATAAGCCAGATGAAGTATCGAAAACCGTACTAAACAAATGGCTAAAACCCTAATCCTAGTGAATTGCGGTTTTGTCCGATATTTTATTACCTCAATTTTGATTGGATGCATTCAGCAAAATGCGGTCAGCCAGGATATTGAAAAGATCAACCGAGACAACATTACAATCAGTTGGGAGGATTGCATCTCCGCTTACAAAAAACTAGATAGCGAAAACAGATCAGCATTATTAATTGAAGCCGGCCTAACAGATATCGGAAAACCGCTCCATCTTTTTGTTTTATCCAAAGATGGAATTTTCGATCCGGTGGTTGCAAAGAGAAAAGGCAAAACGGTTTTGATGATTTTAAATGGCATCCATCCAGGAGAGCCAGATGGAATTGATGCCAGCATTAGATTATCCCAGAGCTTACTATCTGGTAATATCGAACTTCCTTCAAATTTGATAATCTGTATCATTCCAATTTATAACATCGACGGATCACTGAACAGCAGATGCTGCACTCGGGCCAATCAAAATGGTCCCATAAACCAAGGTTTCAGAGGAAATGCTCGCAACCTCGATTTGAATCGCGACTTCATCAAATGCGACTCAGAAAACGCAAAGTCTTTCACTGAGATATTCAGGGATTGGGACCCTGATGTTTTTATAGACACCCATGTTAGCAATGGCGCAGATTATCAACATGTAATGACATTGATCTCTACTCAGCACAACAAACTTGGTGGGGCATCCGGAGAATTCATGAAGAAGCAGATGACACCTGCATTGTTCGCTGCAATGGAAAAGCGCGGCTTTCCGATGTCGCCTTACGTCAACACACTCAAATACGACTCACCACCTGAAAACGGCATTTATGGTTTCATGGAAACTCCGCGGTTTGCCAGTGGTTATGCTGCGTTGTACCAATCATTGGCATTTGTTACTGAAACTCACATGCTCAAGCCTTTCCCACTTCGCGTAGATGCCACACAAGCTATGCTGGAAGTGTTCATCAAGTACACATCTCAAAATGCTGACGTCATTCGAGAAGCTAGAAATAAGGACCGGGCTGCATTAAAATCATCAACATCACATGTGATTGATTGGAGAGTAGATACCAACAAGGTGGAATTGGTTCCGTTCCTCGGATTCGAGCATTATTACCAGAAAAGTCCTGTTACGGGTCAAGACCAACTTTACTACGATCGTGGAAAGCCATTCAGCAGGGATGTTAAGTTTTACGATGAATATGTTGCTAGCAAAACAGTAAATATCCCGTCTTTCTACATAGTGCCGCAAGCATGGTCTGAAGTAATTGAGCGCATAAAGTTGAATAAAATTGAATTCCAGAGATTGGTTCGCGATACGGTTATCGAACTTTCAACATATTCCATAGGCAAATACAAAAGCGGCTCCAAGCCTTATGAGGGACATTATCTTCGTTCAGAAACTGAGGTTGTGGAGGAAAACAAACGAGTTAGATTGTTTGCGGGAGATTATATGATTCCTACCAATCAAGATGCCATCCGTTATTTGATTGAGACATTAGAGCCACAGGCTCCTGACTCGTGGTTTTCTTGGGGCTTTTTTGACTCCATATTGCAGCAAAAAGAGTGGTTTTCAGCTTATGTGTTCGATGATATGGCTGCTAGGATATTGGCCGATAATCCAGATCTTAAATCCCGTTTCGAGTCTAAGAAATTGACAGAGCCAGAATTTGCAAAGTCGTCATTTGATCAACTTTATTTCATTTATCAAAACTCAGAGTGGTTTGAAGATTTGAATCGCTATCCTATTTACAGGTTGTTTGGCGCTTCTAATGAAGATTATAGCAAACTTTGTAAGTAGCTGTTATACTGCCGATTATGGTCGGCTTTCAAGGTTATCGCGGCTCCGCCTTGATTGTTTGAGGGATAAACTTGATTTTGAGTCAATTATTTCTCACCTTTGCGCCCCCAAAACTTGGAGAATTGGGGATAATTGAAGTCTAACTATTTAAGCAAACCAAAAAATGCCAGCTAAAATCAGATTACAGCGACATGGTAAAAAGGGTTATGCCTATTACCACATTGTGGTGGCGGATGCACGTGCTCCTAGGGATGGTAAATTCATTGAAAGGATCGGATCTTATAATCCGAACACCAATCCCGCCACTATTGAAATCGACAGTGAAAAGGCTGTGAATTGGCTCCACAATGGAGCACAGCCAACTGACACTTGTCGTGCAATTCTATCCTACAAAGGGGTTCTCTATCGTCACCACCTGCAACAAGGTGTGAACAAGGGTGCTATCACCCAAGAGGCTGCCGATGCAAAGTTCCAAGCCTGGGAAGCTGAAAAAGCGACCAAGATTGGCGACAAGACAAGCTCATTGGCCAACGCTCGTCGTGAGGAAGCCAAAAAGCGTATGGCAGACGAGCAGAAAACCCGTGAGGCTCGTGCGGCCGCTATCGCAGCCAAAATGGCCGAACCAACGGCCGAAGCACCTGCGGAAGGTGAAACTGCTTCAGAAGGCGAAGCACCAGCAGCCGAGTAATCATCAAACATCCCTCTTGTGGCCATCAACCACAGTAGTCCAGAAGGTTTCTATAGGGTAGGATTTTTTTCCCGAACCCATGGAGTACGGGGCAACCTGGTTTTGCAGTTGGATGTAGATGATCCCAAGCGGTACGGAAAAACCAAGGCCGTTCATCTTATGGTGAACGGCCTTCTCGTTTTCTATCCAATAGTCGCATTAAAAGTAACTGCCAAAACGGCTATTATTACTCTCCAAGACATTACCACGGTCGAAGCTGCAGAACCTTTGGTAGGTTTGGATGTTTTCCTGCCGCTTAACGAATTACCCAAACTCTCTGGTAACCAATTATATTTTCATGAGGCAATTGGCATGATGGTAACGGATTTAAACGAGGGGCCATTGGGTAAAATAACCAATATTGTAGATTTTCCGGAGCAACCGGTCGCAGTGGTCGACTTCAACGGTGCTGAGCTATTATTTCCCTTCTTGACTCGGTTTATTACAAAGGTCGATCGAACTAACAAAGAGTTAACCGTTGATTTGCCAGCCGGTTTGGTAGATATATACCGCGTTTCATAAGCTATTCCTACATTTGCCTTAATCGGATATTACTTCCGCTTATGTCGCACAGTGTTTTCCATTTCCGGCATTTCACGGTTCACCAAGACCGATGCGCTATGAAAGTGGGTACCGACGGAGTGCTGTTGGGTGCATGGACTAGATCTGCAGATGCCCACAGGGTTTTGGATATAGGAACCGGGACCGGACTTATCGCATTAATGATGGCACAAAAATCGAATGCCATCATTGATGCTATAGAGATAGATGGTGATGCGGCATCTCAAGCTCAAGACAACTTTGAATCCTCGACCTGGAAAAACAGACTGTACTCCATTCACGATTCAATTCAGCATTTCGCTGCTACATCACAGGAAAAATACGATTTGATTGTAAGCAATCCTCCATATTTCATGGGAGCACATCCTGCACCTAGTGAGGCTAGGAATGTGGCCCGTCATATGGACCAAAATTTGAAAATCGAAGAACTTGCCGAGTGCGCCAAAAACCTGCTTAATCCAACTGGTAGGTTCTGTATCATTCTGCCGCATTTGGAAGGAATGCGATTCATCGATTATGCATCTACGCATGGCCTTTTCCTATCTCGATTGACTCGCGTACGCACCAAATCAGGTAAAACGGAGAAACGACTTTTGATGGAATTCAAACCCCAGCCTTGCGATGCGGAGGAGAATGAAATCCTTTTGCAAGACGAGGATGGAAACTATACAGAGGCCTATCGAAAATTGACTACGGAATTCTATCCCGGTATGTGAAGCCTAAATTCAGCTTACTTTTTCTTGAAATACAACTCCGTGCTTTTCCAAATCACGCAAAACCGGTTCATAAATTTCTTTTGTGACTGGCAAGTACAATCCGCCGGGAAGTGAAATAGATCCGTCCATCAACTTCAAAGCAGTAATAGCCAAAGGTAAACCTACCGTCTTAGCCATTGCAGTATGAACAGAGTCCTCCCCCTTTACTACCAATGAAGATGTCAGCCTGCGTGATTCTCCGTTTAAATCGTAAATAAATTCATGGATCATAACAACCATGTCCCTGTCCTCTGGATTGAGTATCCACTTTGACTCCAGTAATTTCTGAAGGATTTGAGCAGGGGTAGCATTCTCGATTCCAATTAGAGTGTCCTCGAATATTCCGGTCCATGTCACAAGTGTCATGGCTTCACCATCCACTGGTAAACTACAAAGGGATGCGACCCTATGAGCAATAGTTTCACCTTTAATGTGGACGGGAATGAAGCTTTCCACCAACTCGGCATAGGTCATAGATCCAGAACTTGGAATCCGGACAACATCGTCGGTAAGGCCGAGGGTAACAAATACATTCCAAGCCCTACAATAACCACGCTGCCGAAGTGTTCCTCTGAGTAAACCCGAGATACCTTCGAGACCGTAAATTTTCAAGTACGAAACAGAGTCACGGTTGGCATAACCATCAAACCTACCGATTTGGTCAACCTCCAAAGTCTCTATATCTGTGAAAATTCGTGAATAGGGAATATGCTTGAACTTCCCACCCCACAGATAGCTTGCAGTGCCCTGCCCGGCTAGAATTACATTTCGAGGATTCCATGAGATCTTGTACCCCCATGGATTGTCGTTCGACTCAGGAGCTACCAGCCCACCGGTATATGATTTGAATGAAATCAAATTCGCGCCCTGTGATTTTAAGCGATTAATGATTTCCATAGCCGACATGTGGTCGATTCCAGGATCAAGGCCACATTCAGAGATTACGACAACACCTTTCTCGCGAGCCTGGGGTTCCAAAGCAGCAACCTTGGCAGAGACGTAGGATGCCGAGAGAAAATGCTTGCCATGCACCAGGCACTCTACCACCAATAGATGATGCATGTCTGGGGGCAGCAGCGAAATAACCAGGTCTGCTTGCGAAACCAATTTGTTTCTCAAAACTGCATCATTGACGTCGAAAAGAGTCGGGATAGAGTTGGGGTGATTATTACACTTATTGACAGCCAATTCCAAAGAGGCATCCCCTACAATTACGCGCAAACCATGGCGATCTGAGTTTTCAAGAAGATGGGAAATCAAGGCAGTGGATGACCTGCCTGCGCCGGCGATGAAAATGGTTTTCATTTATGATAGTTTCAAACGCAAAATTACCATTTAGCGCAATGTAAATGACCCTTGAAGAAATGCAACAAAAACCTCATATTTGAGGGAATTATTGAAAATCGAAAATTAACTGATAATCTTTCATGTACCATGAGGAACACCATAAAAACTTTATTGCTATTGGTTTTTATTTGCGGCAACACTTATGCCCAAAACTCCAACTTAATATTATTCAGTGAAAATGGCGAAAGGTTTATCGCCATTTTAAACGGACTACGTCAGAATGACAAACATGAAACAAATGTCAAGGTCACCGGTCTGTCTGCGCCCAACTACAAGTTGAAAGTGATATTCGAGGATGTAGCTCTTGGACAATCAAATTTCAATATTTTCCTGGAACCAAGCACAGAGGCCACTTATGTTTTGAAAAAGAACAAGAAAAATGAATATGTCGCAAGGTTCATGAGCGCGGTTCCAATTGCCGAGGCACTTCCTCCAACCCCACAAACAGCGGTAGTAGTTTTTAATCCCTCTGCTCCCGCATATATTGAGCCAGCCCCTGTTTCAAATTCAGAAACAGTTGTTCAGCAAACCACGGTTACAACCACATCAGGAGGCGGAGTTCCTGCATCCGGAGGTAGTATTTCAATGGGAGTGAACATCAGTGAAACTGGTGGCGGTTTCTCTATGAATGTTTCAGGTTTTGAGGGAAGCGGTAGTGTTACATCCCAACATTCATCAGTAACAACAACCACCACAACAACCACCACAACCACTGCGCCTCCTCCCCCACCAGCACCACGACCTGCTCCAGTTGTTTATGTACCCGGATATTCCGGTCCAATTGGATGCCCAATGCCATTGCTTCCAAATGAATTTGAATCCCTGAAATCCTCCATTAATTCAAAAACTTTCGAGGATAGCAAAATGACTTTAGCAAAGCAGGCTACTGGCTCTGCCTGCCTTACCGCTCAGCAAGTAAAAGACATTATGCTTCTGTTCACATTTGAGGATAACCGTTTGGAGTTCGCCAAGTATGCCTACGGCAGGACTTATGATCTAGGAAATTATTACAAGGTGAATGATGCTTTCACTTTTGAACTCACTATCGATGAATTGAACGAGTTCATCAATTCTAGAAGGTGAAATTCAATCTGATCAAAGTAGCCGGATTTTCAGGTGCATCAGCTGTCATGCTAGGTGCCATGGGTGCACACGCCTTGAAAGGGGAATTAAGCCCAGAATTGTTGGAGTCATTTGAAACAGGTGTTCGATATCATTTGATACATTCAGTTTTGCTTTTGGTATTGGCAATAATGGTGAAATCCGAGACGTTTAATTCAAAGCGCCTCTTTTTGGCTTCAAAATTGCTGATAGCCGGTATCATATTTTTCAGTGGATCAATTTATTTGCTAAGTACTAGACATTTGATTGATGCCGCATTCTTAAAAGTTTTAGGACCTATAACTCCAATTGGCGGCATACTGTTAGTCACTAGTTGGTGTCTGATTGCACTTTCATTCAACACAAAAAAATGATTATCAAATATTTAAATCAATTAACATAAACCTTAACATGAAAGCGATTTTAATACCTTCATTCTTGGTTTCTTTGGCAATATTTGGATGCGGTTCCTCGAAAAACACTGCAGACTCTGATCCCTCACAAGTAACACCTAGGGACCTGGCAAAAGAACGCGCTGAAACGGTTGAGGATGAACAGCAAGCCATCATGAAATATAGATTGATAGTTTCTTTTATTTCAATTGGTGAAGGTCCGGATTTTAACGCCAAAACGGGTTTAGACCGAGTCATTGCGGATTGGGAAAAGCAAAAGGGAGCAGCCCTCAAACAAGAACAATTCCCTTGGGGGCGTGAGGGTGAAGTGGATTATTGCTTTCAATTATCCGAATTGAATACTTCTGATCAACAGTCATTTATCAATGAAATAAAGACAACCATAGGCACTAGCAAGTTGGTTCAAATTTCTGAAAACCAACCCTGTACGCATAAGCGCTAACCAAGAGGCTTCCTTCAGACCTATTTTGACTACCTTTGCGCAATCACATAAAATCATCGAAAAATGAACGAATTCGGAATCAAGGCACCTGGAGCAACCATTGCCTCTTTGGGACTGAAAAACGTTTCTGCCGCTTATTGGAATTTGGCTCCATCGGAACTGATTGAAGAGACCATCCTTCGTGGCGAGGGCCAACTTACCGATACCGGCGCATTAGCCGTAGATACTGGAGAGTTTACAGGCAGGTCCCCAAAGGACAAGTTCATCGTATGCGACAGTGAAACTGAAAATAATGTTTGGTGGGGCGATATCAATATCAAGTTTGAGCCTTCCAAGTTCGATCAACTATATGGTAGAGTAACAGCCTACTTAACAGGCAGGGATGTATATGTTCGCGATTGCTACGCATGTGCTGATCCAAAATACAGGATGAATGTTCGTGTAGTAACCGAAATGCCTTGGCAAAACCTGTTTGCCAATAACCTTTTTCTGCGTCCAACTCGAGAAGAAATTTTGGATTTTGTTCCCGAGTGGACCGTCATTTCTGCTCCAGGCTTTTTGGCCTCACCAGAACTAGATGGAACTCGCCAGCACAACTTCGCTGTTATTAATTTCACCAAGAAAGTCATCTTGATTGGCGGCACTGGTTATACAGGTGAAATCAAGAAAGGAATCTTCTCAGTATTGAACTATGTGCTCCCTCAACACAGAAATGCTCTTTCCATGCATTGCTCGGCCAACGAGGGCGCGAATGGAGACGTAGCCATTTTCTTTGGCCTTTCAGGCACCGGCAAGACCACTCTTTCAGCAGATCCACACAGGGCCCTCATAGGAGACGATGAGCATGGTTGGTCTGATGATTCCGTGTTCAATTTCGAAGGTGGTTGCTATGCTAAGTGCATCAACCTAACCGCTGAAAAAGAGCCACAGATTTTCAACGCTATCAAATTCGGATCAATGTTGGAGAACATTGACTTTTTTGAAGGAACAACTACTGTTGATTACGATAGCACCTCCAAAACCGAGAATACCCGTGTTGCGTATCCAGTAAACTATATTGAAAACGCCAAAGCACTCTCAACCGGCAAAGCCCCTGAAAACATCTTTTTCCTGACCGCTGACGCCTTTGGCGTTCTACCTCCTATTTCACGATTGGATTCAGGTCAAGCCATGTACCACTTCATTTCTGGATACACAGCTAAAGTGGCAGGTACTGAAGTAGGTATCACAGAACCAACCACCACATTCTCTGCTTGCTTCGGCAAAGCATTTTTACCCTTGCACCCTGCAAAATATGCAGAATTGCTTGGAAAAAAACTGAAGGAATCTGGAGCCAAGGTTTGGTTGGTAAGCACTGGTTGGTCCGGAGGCTCTTACGGAATTGGTTCTCGTATCAAGCTTGCTTACACCCGAGCTTTGATAACAGCAGCTATTAACGGCGATCTTGACTCGGTGCAGTACGAGACATTGCCTGTTTTCGGACTCAAATTCCCTACTGTGTGTCCAAATGTACCAGCTGAGATTCTGAATCCACGTCAAACTTGGGCCGACAAATCCGCCTATGATGCAAAAGCACAGGACTTGGCTGCAGCATTCGTAAAGAACTTCAATCAATATGCCGCAGGCTCCTCAGCAGAAATCATAGATGCTGGACCAAAGGTTGCCATGATGGCTTAAAGAAAAAAACCTCATTGAAAGGCCTCCTACTAAGGGGGCCTTTTATTTTGATACCCTTTTGATTCCTTCTTGTGCTAAAACATAACCCGGACGATTTATCAAAGCAGCCTCAAAATCCTTTTTTGCTTCGCTAATGTTGCCCATAGATTCATAACAAAGTCCACGATTCAGATAAGCTTCAGCATATTGGGGGTCGACTTCTAAGGCACGCGTAAAATGCTTTACAGCCTCAGCATAAACCTTGAGGTGAACCTGATGCAAATAGCCAAGATTAAAATGGGCTGATTTATTCCTGGGATTTATTTTAATGATGGAAGTGTAGTCTTGTATTGCTTTATCATATTCATCATGCTCCTGATACCATAGACCGCGACCGTAAAGGGCTTCCTCACTATTGGGTCGTATTCTTATGGCATTGGAAAAATAGCCTTCACATATCGGATCATTTCTGAGTTGGAAAATCATACCAAGTTGGTGGTATGCAGCATAAAATTCAGGATTTGACTCAACGGCTGTCCTGAAATCACTAATAGCACGAACAGTGTCTCCATTTTCCTTAAATATGAATCCACGCATCAACAAGGCTGTGGTGTCTGACTTGTCTTTAGCTATCAGACGATTTAGAATCTCCAATGACTCCGGATAGCGTCTAACTATGAAATTCAATTCTGCCAGGCGTAAAGATGCCTCATGGTTATCTGGATCAAGTGCTATTGCTTTCTCCAAAAACATTTTTGCGTTAAAAGTTCGGTTAGCTGCCATGGAAAGGTCGGCCATGGTTATGAAATATTCGGATTTTGTGGAGTCAAGATTCAGCACATTTTTCATATCCGATAGCGCCTCATCGAACTTTTTCAAGTCAATTAGTAGTAAGGCTCGAGTATGGAGGAGAACAGGGTTTTGGGGGTCTTCGGAGATTTTTTTATTGATAGCATCCAAGGAGGTATCAACTACTACAACTGCAGATGTATCAACCTGGCCAGATGTTTCCTTACCGCCATTTCCTTGACAAGAAATAACCATAAACACCGACAATAACAGACCCAGGGGAGCTAATGAAATAGTAATGTTTTTCATAATGTAAATCTACTAAAAACAAAAGTCCGCCCGAAGGCAGACTCTTGTCCTATCATGATGAAAACAGGGTATTATTCTTCTGAGTCGCCAGGCTGAAAGGCGCGGATCTGCGTTTCGATTTCGTCGGCCAACTCGGGATTGTCAAGGAATAGCTGCCTTACTGCTTCACGCCCCTGTCCAAGCTTGGTTTCATTGTAGCTGAACCATGAGCCACTTTTTTTGATGATTCCTCTATCGACACCCAGGTCAACGATTTCACCACAGCGAGAAATACCCTCGCCGTAAAGGATATCGAATTCAGCGGTCCTGAAAGGTGGTGCCACCTTATTCTTAAC
>JALRAP010000033.1 GCA_023262505.1 Bacteroidia bacterium | reverse complement strand
CGCTACAACACCATCACCAACATCCAGGATGCCGGCATCTTTGCTGAGGGAACAGGTAGCGCACAATACCTCGGAAACCGAATCACAAGGATGAAAGCAGGTACCGGTATCGTCGTCAACGGACCCAACGCCCTGGTCGCTAACAACTACATCCAAACCGAAGGGCTCGGATTATCCAAAGGTATCTCCCTGCGCAGCGGCGGAACCGGTTCATCCATCCTGTTCAACTCCGTAAACGTCACCGGAATCGACATCCTCAACGGACAAGCACTCGAAGTGCTAGGCGGTAACAACTACACCGTCAAGAACAACATCTTCGCCAACAACGGTGGCGGATACGCAGCGTACCTGGCGGCATTACCCCTGTTGCGCGATTGGGATTACAATTGTTATTATACACCTGCCACCAACTTCGGATTTTACGGTGGCACCGCCTACTCACAGCTGCCACCCTGGGGAGCTGCCATCGTAGGAGATGCCAATGCTAAAAAGTTGAACCCCTTCTACCAATCAACCACCGAGCTATTGCCGTTCCAAAAGCAAGTAAATGGTGCGGGTACAGCTGCAGGCGGTATCTTCCTAGACATTGAAGGGGAGCTGCGTAACCAGCAAGCCCCCGATATGGGTGCACAGGAATTCATGGTGGATTTCGGTATCACCCGTTTGATCAGTCCGAACAACACCTGTGCACAATCGGATAGCACACCGGTTAAAATCTACTTGCGTCAGTTCGGTGATATTCCGTTCATCAACTTGAAAATAGCCTATCAGGTAAACAATGGCCCCGTTTACATTGATACCATTCCGGGTTCCATCAGCAATGATATTGAATACACCTTCCAACAACCACAGGATTTGTCGGTTTCCGGTTTGTATGAATTCAAAATCTGGTTGGTAGACAATGGTGATGACAACATCAACAACGACACCATACGGGTTATCCGCATGAACAAACCTGCTCCCGTGGTTGACTTCTCTTTCATCACCCAATGCGCCAATACTTCTGTGCCCTTCACAGGAACAGCATCCGTTAATCCTGGTTTTATTGACCGATATGAATGGAGCTTTGGCGATTCCACCTATGGGCTCGGACAAAATCCTGTTCACATCTATGACCTATCCGGAAGTTACAATGTGACAATGCAAGCCTACAGCGACCAAGGTTGTTATTCCGAAATCACGAAGAATGTGACGCTTTTACCCACACCCGATTCGCGGTTTACAGTCAATGACGTATGCGATGGCAATGTAGTACCTATTACCAATAATTCCATTTTGGCTGGAGGCACAGGCACCATCCAATATCATTGGGATTTCGGCGATGGCACAAGCTCTAACGCGGTGAATCCCGTGAAGGTGTACAATGCTCCCGGTACTTACACGATCTTACTGAACACAACGTCGAATAACGGCTGTCAAGACACCTTGTCGAGGCAGGTCACAGTGAAACCACTCCCCACACTCGCCATGAACCTCGACACCTTGTATGAAGTTACAGACGGGGCGGTTATACTGGTAGGAACTCCATCCGGGGGAATCTTTTCGGGAGCTGGCATCTCAGGTAACAGTTTCATTCCAGCACTTGCAGGTATTGGAACCCATGTTATAAAATATGCCTACACCAGTCCCGTTACAGGATGCGGCGACACTTTGGAAGTCAGCGTTCGTGTCATCCTACAAATCATTGCACCGATTATCACGTCGCAACCAGCCAATGGCACGGTTATTTGCGAAGGCGGTAACGGAAGCATACAAGTGACTGCTACAGGAACTCCGCTCAACTACCAATGGTACTTCAACAATGCTATCATTGCTGGTGCCACCAATAATGTCCTTTCATTCAACTCTGCCGCACCAGCCCAAAGCGGACAGTACTATGTTGTGGTTTACAACGACAAGGATACTGTGACTAGCAACACCGTGCAGGTTACGATTATTCCAACTTCAGTCTCAGTGGAGACAGTCTCCGCCAACTACACCTATACTTGGAATGGAACCACCTACACACAAAGCGGCACCTACACTTATTTGACATCGAACATCTATGGTTGCGACTCCATCGCAACACTCAACCTCACCATCATTACTACTTGTCCAACTACGGTGGATGACTCCTTCTGTAATGGCAAAGGTTACACATTGCCTGATGGAAGTGTGGTGTTCGCCGCCGGAACCTATGTGGTACAGATTCCTTCGGTTACTGGCTGCGACAGCATCATCACCACCAACCTTACGGTGAATCCTACATACAATATCCAACAGCAAGTATTCATTTGCCTTGGCAGTACGCACGTGTTACCAAACGGACAAACCGTTAACAACAGTGGCATTTATGTGAGTCATTTGTTTACTGCACTCGGTTGCGACAGCATCATCACTACAGAGATTCGCTTTTATCCAACGGTTGGAGTTACCATCCAAGCAAACCCATGGGCTTGTGGTGAAGGGTATTCGCTTACCGCTAATGCCGTTGGGGGCACTGCTCCTTTCAGTTACCTCTGGAGCAATGGCCAAACAGGCAACTACATTAATAACCTCACCGCAGGAACATATACCGTTACCATAACCGATGGAAATGGCTGCAGGTCTACCGCTACTCGCGTATTGACAACTCCCGTGCCTTTCCGTACCCAAACGCAAGGAGGTTGGGGAGCTGATCCTTCAGGCAGCAACGTGGGCACATACCTGGCTAACAATTTTGCAGCTGCATTCCCTGCACCTTCATACCTGACGATAGGATGCACCCGAAGGTTACAACTCACCAGCGCTGCTGCAGTAAATGCGTTCCTGCCATCTTCAGGAACTTCCAAAGCCTTACCTGCCGGTACCACCATCAATCCGGGCGCAGGACTCAAGAACACCTTCGCCGGACAGGTAGTGGCTCTTACGTTAAATGTACGATTCGACTTATACGATCCCAACTTCGGACTGGTAGGATATGCATTGAAAGACTTAAGAGTCGCAAGCGGAACTTTCGCAGGTTGGACGGTGCAACAAGTGTTGGATGAATCCAACAAGAAGCTAGGCGGATGCAGCTCTCCATACACATTCTCCCAACTGAATGACATTTGCACCCTGATCAACCAAAACTTCGACAATGGCACCTATAACGGAGGCGGACTCATCTGCGTACCTGCTCCACCCGCGCCTGTGCGTATGATGCCAACCGAAGCAACCGAAGTACTTGTGTATCCGAACCCGAACACGGGCAGTTTCACTACGTCATTCGAGGTGAGTCAAACAACCGATGTCGAACTGGTACTTACCGACCTATCAGGCAAAGTGCTCCGCGTGATCCACAGAAACGTTGAGCCGGGACTTTATGAAGACACTCAACTTTGCGATGGCCTTGAACTCACTCCAGGCATCTACCTGGTTCGCTTCCGCGAAGGGGATAAGCCCACGACTACAACCAAGGTGATTGTGACAAATCCTTAATCTCAGAAATTATCAGCAAAACGCTGATAAGAACTTCTAGTGAAAGCGAAAGGCTCCCGGTATTCGGGGGCCTTTTTGCTTTAATCAAGAAAATAAGTTGAATTGAACTAAAAAGGTTTGTAAAATCCAAAATTGAAACTGATTGCCATCCATTACCAATCCATTAGGAATAGGGTTTTAAATCTAAAATGACTATCTTTGGTTTGATGGACAAATCAGTTAAAATAATTTCATTGCACGACAAATCCTGCGACAGGGCCTATTGGATCAATAAATCGCCCCAAGAACGCATCGATGCAATCGAGTTTTTAAGACAGCAGTACCAAAGCCTTAACAAGAATGTTAGCTCCGGATTTCAAAGAGTTTATAAGGTTATTGAATCACCACGAGGTTGAGTACCTGGTTGTAGGTGGTTATGCTGTTGGATTTCACGGTTACCCCAGATTTACAGGAGATCTCGATATCTGGCTGCTACCTTCCGAAGCCAACGCCTTGAAAATCCTAAAGTCTGTTGAAGACTTTGGGTTCGCTTCCATCGGACTTACCATACATGATTTGACCAAAGAAGGCAATGTGATCCAAATTGGATACCCGCCTTTACGAATAGATTTACTTACACAAATTGATGGCGTCAGTTTTAATGAATGCTACAAAAACAAAACTGTAGCAACGATAGACAACATTGAAATTCCTTTTATCTCATATGGTGACCTTTTGAAAAACAAAAAAGCATCGGGAAGGCACAGGGACTTGGATGACTTGGAAAACCTAACAAACAACTAAATCTATTTTGAGCTTTTTTAATGGTGTTTTGCCGTCTTAAAACTGCCAAATTCCAGAACACATCAGATATTTTCAAAGAGGCGATTGCAATTGCTACCTTTACCCCATGTCAGAAAACATACGCTTCATTGCTAAAACGATCACGGGACTGGAAGAGGTTCTTGCAAAAGAACTGCAGCGACTCGGTGCACGGGATGTGGAGCAGTTATATAGAGCTGTTGCTTTTACCGGCGATAAAGGTTTCCTATACAAAGCCAACTTTTGCCTGCATACCGCCTTGCGGATCCTCGTTCCTATCAAGTCTTTCGAGGTGAGCGATGAGCAAAGCCTTTACAATGCCATCAACAAAATGCCTTGGGAGGATTACCTGGATGCGACCGACTCCCTGGCCATCGATACCGTACTCAGCACCCGCATTTTCAACCATTCCCAATTCATATCCCAAAAAGCGAAAGACGCTATTGTCGACCGCTTCCGTGAGAAGTTCCAAGTGCGACCTAATGTGGATTTGAAAAACCCCACGCTGCGTATCAACCTCCACATCAATGAGAACATCTGTAATGTTTCGTTCGATAGTTCAGGAGAGAGTTTACATAAGCGTGGTTATCGCGAACAAACCAACCTGGCACCCATGAACGAGGTGCTCGCTGCCGGACTGGTCAAACTTTCGGGATGGCAAAAACACCAGCCGCTCATCGATCCTATGTGCGGTTCTGGAACCATACTCATCGAGGCCGCATTGATTGCCGCCAACATCCCACCAGGATATTTCCGTGAACATTTCGGCTTCATGAATTGGAAAAAGTTCATGCCCTTTGATGAGGAGCTGTGGAAAACCATCACCGAAGGTGTCATCAGTCGCATTGATTCATCCGACATCGAAATCATAGGTGGCGAGCTCTCTCATAACGTGGCGCGCAAAGCAAAAGAAAACGTGAAGCTCGCACGCGTGGAAGACATGGTCACCATCCGCGAAAGCGATATGCGCGACTTCGAACCACCAGCCCGCAAAGGAGTTGTGATTGTGAATCCCCCTTACGGTGAGCGAATGGACAAAGACGATCTTACCGAACTTTATAAATCCATTGGCGACACCTTCAAGAAAAAATTCGCCGGATACGATTGCTGGCTTATCACCTCAAACAAAGATGCGCTCAAACATCTGGGGCTTCGCACCTCCCGCCGCATTCCTGTTTTCAATGGTCCCTTAGAGTGCCGCTTTGTAAAGTACGAGATGTACATGGGCAGCAAAAAGAGTCCAACAACCTAATACTTTTCTATCGAACAAAAAAAATCCGGTGCCGAATAAACGACACCGGACAGATTGGTTTACTGGTGAAATATCAGCTTCCGCAAGAGAGACATCCTTCCGGATTGTCGAGGCTGCAGGATACTTGAGCAGCGATTTCCTCCGCAGAAAGTTGGGCAACGCCCTCGGGTGCTGCACTGGCCGCACCGGCCTTCTGCAAGTAAGCAGCGTCAACCGTGAATTTGATGGCATCCACCGCGGCTTTAGTGCGCAGGTAGTACATACCGGTCTTGAGACCTTTCTTCCAAGCATAGAAGTGCATTGAGCTCAACTTCGAGAAGTTCGCGTTCTGCATGAAGATATTCAGCGACTGGCTTTGGCAGATGTAGGCACCACGGTCGGCAGCCATGTCAATCACCGCACGCTGTTTGATCTCCCAAACGGTTTTGTAAAGCTCCTTGATGTCTTGTGGCACTTCAGGAATATCTTGTACCGAACCGTTGCTGGCGATGAGTTTGTTCTTGAGATCGTTGTTCCACAAACCGAGGCTCACAAGGTCGAGCAAAAGGTGCTTGTTCACCACTACGAACTCACCCGACAAAACACGACGGGTGTAGATGTTGGATGTGTATGGCTCAAAGCACTCGTTGTTACCGAGGATTTGTGATGTGGATGCGGTCGGCATTGGGGCAACCAACAAGGAGTTGCGTACTCCGTGCTTCATCACTTCTTCGCGCAACACATCCCACTCCCAACGTGGAGATGGTGTTACTCCCCACATGTCGAATTGGAAAACGCCTTTCGACACAGGTGAACCGGCATATGTCTCGTAAGGACCTTCCATGATGGACAAGTCTTTAGAGGCGGTCATGGAAGCGTAATAGATGGTCTCGAAAATCTCGCTGTTCAATTTGCGTGCCTCTTCAGACTCGAATGGCATACGCAACAGGATGAACGCATCCGCCAAACCTTGTACACCAATTCCGATTGGACGGTGACGCATGTTGCTGCGACGCGCTTCTGGAACTGGGTAGTAGTTAACGTCGATAATCTTGTTCAAGTTGCGAGTCACCACGTAAGTGATATCGAATAATCGTTGGTGATCGAACTTACCGTCTATTACGAAACGTGGCAACGAGATGGATGCCAAGTTGCATACGGCTACTTCATCCTTATCGGTATACTCAACGATTTCAGTGCACAGGTTGGAGCTCTTGATGGTACCCAGGTTCTGCTGGTTCGATTTTCCGTTGCATGCGTCCTTGTAGAGCATGTATGGCGTACCGGTTTCGATTTGCGATTCGAGGATGGCAGTCCACAGTTCGCGGGCCTTCACCACCTTGCGCGCTTTGCCTTCGCGTTCATAACGCTCATACAAGGCTTCGAATTCAGCGCCGTGGCAATCGGCAAGACCGGGAGCTTCGTTTGGACAGAACAATGACCATTCGCCTTCCTCTTCCACACGCTTCATGAACAAATCGCAAATCCAAAGAGCAAAGAACAAATCACGTGCACGCAATTCTTCCTTGCCATGGTTTTTCTTAAGATCCAGGAAGTCGAAGATATCGGCATGCCATGGCTCGAGATAGATGGCGAAAGAACCTTTGCGTTTGCCACCGCCTTGATCCACATATCGGGCTGTGTCATTGAACACGCGCAACATCGGAACGATACCGTTGCTGGTGCCGTTGGTTCCACGGATATAGGAGCCGGTTGCCCGGATGTTGTGAATGCTTAGGCCTATACCTCCAGCGCTCTGAGAAATCTGAGCACACTGTTTGAGTGTATCGTAGATGCCTTCGATGCTGTCGCCTTTCATGGAAAGGAGAAAACAAGAGGAAAGCTGTGGCTTCGGAGTACCTGCGTTGAAGAGTGTTGGTGTTGCATGTGTGAACCAACGCTCGCTCATAAGTGTATACGTTTCAATAGCTGCATCGATATCCTCTTTGTGGATGCCGATAGCCACACGCATGAGCATGTGTTGTGGACGCTCCACAACCTTGCCATTCAACTTGAGCAAATATGATTTCTCGAGCGTCTTGAAACCGAAGAAGTCGTAACCGAAATCACGATCATAGATGATAGTAGAGTCAAGCAACTCAGCGTTGTCGCATATCACCTTGAACACATCATCAGCGATGAGTGATGCAGGAAGCCCAGTGCGTGGATCCACATAATCATGCAGATCGCGCATGGTTTCCGAAAATGATTTCTTGGTGTTTTTATGCAGGTTCGAGATGGCGATACGCGAAGCGAGCAAAGCATAGTCAGGATGCTTGGTGGTAAGCGAAGCAGCTACCTCGGCAGCAAGATTATCGAGTTCGCTGGTGGTTACTCCGGCGTAGATACCTTCAATGACTTTCATAGCCACTTGAACGGGATCCACATGCTGGGGTGACAAACCGTAGCACAGGCGCTGTATGCGTGAAGTGATCTTGTCGAACTTCACTGACTCTTTCTTGCCATCTCTTTTAATTACGTACATAGGGAGCGTTAATTAAAGATTAATTTTTTTTTAGAGTGACGAATATTCTATGGGACCTTTTGGGTCCTGTTTGTTTTGTTGTGAAATAGTAAGGATGACTTAGGCTAAGGTGTTCAAATAAAACAGGGTCTCAACAAGGGGGTGTCCGGAGTTTTCAACCAAGTTTCAAACAAGGTTCTGAATTGAATATCAGAAGTCCTCGTCCAATTTGAACTCATTCTCCTCCTTGGTGGCGTTAACGCCGGCCTTCTGGTACTCAGCTACCCGCTTCTCAAAGAAGTTGGTTTTGCCTTGAAGGGAGATGGTTTCCATGAAGTCGAATGGGTTGGCTACGTTGTAAATCTTTGGACAACCCAAGGCCACCAACAAACGATCGGCCACGAACTCAATGTATTGACACATTAGTTTAGAGTTCATACCTATCAGGGATACTGGCAGTGCGTCGGTTACGAATTCATGTTCATTTTTCACGGCATCTTTAATAATAGATGTAACGTGCTCAACCGATAGTTTATTTTCAAGCATGCTGTAAAGCAGGCAGGCGAAATCACAATGTAAACCTTCATCACGTGAGATAAGCTCATTGGAGAAGCAGAGGCCAGGCATGAGACCACGCTTCTTCAGCCAAAAGATGGAGCAGAAAGACCCGGAGAAGAAGATGCCCTCTACTGCAGCAAAAGCCACCAATCGCTCAGCGAAAGAACCGTTTTCAATCCAACGCAGAGCCCACTCAGCCTTCTTCTGCACACATGGTACGGTTTCAATAGCATTAAACAGGTGGTTCTTTTCTACGGGGTCCTTTATATAAGTGTCTATCAACAAGGAGTAGGTTTCCGAGTGGATGTTCTCAATCATGATTTGAAACCCATAGAAACAACGGGCTTCTGGAAGCTGCACCTCACGCATGAAGTTCACGGCCAGGTTTTCATTCACAATTCCATCGCTGGCGGCAAAGAATGCCAGTACGTGTTTTACAAAGTGTTGCTCATCAGGGGTCAAACGGGCCCAATCCTTTAGATCCTGGGCAAGATCGATTTCCTCAGCGGTCCAAAAAGAAGCCTCATGGTTCTTATACATGTCCCATATTTTGGGATACTTAATAGGAAGGAGAACGAACCGATCCTTGTTTTCTTGAAGCAAAACTTCCATAAAATACTGGTTTTAATTGAGTTGAAGATTCCTTTACCCGACCGGTCCAACGGTCAGGCTTATTTTGGTTTTTTGACTGATTAAATTTGGTTGGTAATCAGTGAAGTAAGAACCTAAAGGCGTGCTCACTGACTACACCACAAACATTCATAAAAATTACCCCTTCAACAAATCATTTTTACAAACAAAGGGGGGTATTTTTCAACAGATCGGGTTAATAAAAAAAGGTGGTTTTACCCTTTGTTTTTGGGGAGAGATTGTTAAATAGATAGTGGGTTTTTCTGAGCATCAGTCCCTTCAGCGGTTATGAACCGATGTGGAAACCCGTTACGCCTTTTTTTGTTCCACGGCAAGCTCCAATTCGCGGTACCATTTAGGTCCGTATTTGCGGATCAAAGGCTCCTTAAGGAATTTGTAAACGGGCACTTGTAGTTTTTTTCCTAAAGTGCAGGCGGCGCTGCAAATGTCCCATTTGTGGTAATTGATGGCCTCTACGCCGCTTTTCAGCTTATCTATGCGAATGGGATACAAATGACACGAAATGGGCTTGCGGAATTTAACCACACCATCGGCCCAGGCCTTTTCGATACCACACTTGGCCATGCCATCTTCGAAAATGGTGTATGCGCACTCCTTGTCGCCACCCACCAATGGGGTCACATAATCACCATCGCTATCGATCACATACTTACCGTATTTCTTAACGGCCTTTTTCCCCTCTTTGGTGAGATAGGGCTCCACTTTGTCGTAAATGTCTTCAAGTATACCCAACTCATCCTCCTCCAAAGGAGCGCCACTCGCACCAGCCACACAGCATTCGCCTTGGCAAGCAGTCAGGTCACACACAAACTTTTTGGAAACCACGTCAGAAGAGACAATGGTGTTGTTGATTTGAATCATGAAACAAAAGTAAGCGAATAATATAAAAGGTGACAAGTGACAAGCGCCGCCCTGAGCCTGTCGAAGGGTGACAAGTGACAAGCGCCGCCCTGAGCCTGCTTGCGCTGAGCTTGTCGAAGCGTCGAAGGGTGACAAGATTATAGAGAAAATTTAAAAAAATTATTACTTGTAACTTTTCACATGTAACTTGTTACTTCCATTAAGTATTTTTGCTAAATGAATCCGATCATCTCCGTCAAAGAACTCGTGAAAGAATACGGCACTTTGCGTGCGGTAGACGGCATCAGTTTCGAAGTGTTCGAAGGAGAGATATTCGGTTTGCTTGGCCCCAACGGCGCTGGTAAAACCACCACGCTCGAAATCATCGAGACCTTACGCGAACCCACATCGGGCACAGTTACCGTTTGCGGATTGAACATTCGCAAAGAAGCCGATGCCATCAAGCAACAAATCGGAGTGCAACTGCAAGCGGCGGGATATTATCCCAGCCTTACCCTCACCGAACTCATCCGCCTATTTGCCGGTCTGTACAATCGCGATGTAGACGCAGAGGAGATACTCGGCAAGGTTGCGCTCACTGACAAGTCGAAAGCGAAATACAAAGAGTTGTCGGGTGGACAAAAGCAACGATTCTCCATCGCTACCACACTGATCAACCAACCTCGTGTGGTTTTTTTGGATGAGCCAACCACAGGACTTGATCCGCAAGCGCGCAGAAATCTGTGGGACCTCATCCGCGATATACGCGCAAAAGGCACCACAGTGGTTATTACCACCCACTATATGGACGAGGCGGAGCAGTTGTGCGACCGCGTGGCCATTGTGGAGAAAGGCAAAGTCATTGCCATCAATACGCCCGATGCCCTAATCGACAAGTTGGTTGCAACAGGATTTGAACGACCCAAAGAAGTCAAGAAAGCCAACCTCGAAGACGTTTTTCTGAATCTCACCGGACGCGAATGGCGCGACGAATGATTTTCGTTACACACTAAATCGTCCACTTTCACGTTTCATCACATATTAACACAGCAGTGTTGACAATGCCAGTGCCTATTCGGGCAAGGCCCATTCGTCAATAGGATAACTTTACAACCTGACTTCCAACATACTCAATTATGAGCTTATTGCTTCAAATAGTAACCGGTGCTGCAGACACTTCCACCGCCATACAAACCACAGCTGCCACCACGGCCACTGCGCCTCCTCCATCCATGAACCCCGCCACTGAAGTGCACATGCCTGTTTGGGAGTTGGTGGTGAAAGGTGGACCAGTAATGATACCCATCGCGCTTTGCTCCATAGTTGCCATCTACCTCATCGTAGAGCGCTACCTAGCCATCCGCAAATCAGCGAAGATCGATCCGAACTTCATGAACAGCATTCGCGACTTCATCGGAAGTGGAAACGTCGAAGCCGCCAAAGCATTGTGCCGAAATACCAAAGGCCCAATTGCACGCATGATTGAAAAAGGAATCAACCGCCTTGGCAAGCCCACACGTGAAATCGAAAACTCCATCGAGAGCGCAGGAAAGCTGGAAGTGTACAACATGGAGCGGAACCTTGGATACCTGAGTACCATCGCAGGTATCGCTCCCATGTTCGGATTCCTCGGCACCATCTTCGGGGTTATCCAAATCTTTTACCAGATATCACTTCAAAACAGTCTCGAGATAGGCACCATATCAGGTGGATTGTATGTGAAAATGATCACTTCGGGCGCTGGACTGTTGGTAGGTATGGTGGCCTATGCAGGCTTTCACTTCCTCACCCAATACGTAGACCGAGTGATCAACAAGATGGAGATTACGGCAGTTGAATTCATCGATCTTTTAGAAGAGCCCACCAAATGAACCTCCGGCGCCGACTCAAATCACATACGGATGTGTACAGCCACTCGCTGAACGACATCATGTTTTTCCTTTTGCTGTTCTTCCTGATCGCATCCACCATGGCGACGCCTTCCGTACTGAAGCTGCTCCTGCCAAATGCGCAAACGGGTATACAGGCGGTAAAACATCCCGTGGTTATCAGCCTTACGGCGGATGGACGGTTCGCAGTGAACCAAACCATCGTAACCAAAGACCAGTTGGAGCAAACACTACTGGCCGAAATAAACGGACAACAAGACCCTACAGCTTTGCTGAAAGTAGACAAGAGCGTTCCATGGGAAAATGTGGTTTTCCTGTTGGATGTGGGAAATAAAAACAAGGTGAAGATGGTGGCTGCCACCAGCCTTACCAAGTATCAAGAGCAATGACCGCCGATCAAACAAGATCACTAACCGCAACCATCATTGTGCACGCCATTGTGGCTGCACTTTTGTGGTTTTTAACGATATCATCCAAGAATCCTCCTTGGGAGGAAGGTCTTGCGGGTGGAGGCGGTGGTGGAAGTTTTGTGGAGTTCGGTACTTTGGACTTCAACGCGGAGGCAGAAGTGACCCCACCACCCCCTAGTCCAACCGAGGAGCAACCTTTGGTAGAAGAGGAAATCATCACTTCCGATTTGGAGGAAACGGTGAGCATTCCGCCAAAAGAAAAACCTAAAGAGACTCCTAAGGATCCGGTAAAAGAAAAGCCGAAAGAAAAAACCAATCCGAAAGCTACGCAGCAAACCACGGTTGAAGTACCTAAAGTGGAACTTCCCAAAGTGAATGAAACTGCACTGTATAAAAAACGCGGGGGTGGAAGTGGTGGCGATGGTGGTAATGGCGGAGGTGGTACAGGCACTGGACAAGGTAGTGGCACCGGATCTGGCACAGGCCCAGGAAGTGGAAGCGGAACAGGTGGAGGCGACGGAAGTGGCAATGGTCGCGGAGTAGGTGCCGGTTTTGATTTGGACGGTCGTGGATGGCGTCAGAGACCTACATTGAAAGACAACTCACAGGAAACCGGAAAAGTGGTGATCTCAATTGTGGTAGATAAAGACGGCAATGTAACCAGCGCCACAGGACCCGCACGAGGCTCCACCAACAATTCACCGCAATTGTATCAGAAAGCCAAGCAAGCCGCTTTGCAAGCGAAATTCACACCCAGTCCGGATGGTGTCGAAGAGCAACGCGGCACCATCACATTCGACTTCAAACTAGAATGACCTACAGGCAGTGCCTGGAGTATTTGTACAGCAGGCTGCCGATGTTTCATCGCATCGGACCTGCAGCTTACAAGGCAAATCTCGACAACACAATCCACATCATGCAAATGCTCGAAAATCCCGAGCAAGGATTTCAATGCATACATGTGGCAGGCACCAACGGCAAAGGATCCACATCGCACATGCTGGCATCCATCCTGCAGGAGGCAGGCTACAAGACCGGACTTTTCACTTCGCCACACCTAAAGGATTTTAGAGAGCGCATCCGAATCAATGGCAAAATGATATCGCGGAACAAGGTGGTTTCGTTTGTAGAGCGTTACCGCGATGGATTCGAATCGATACAGCCCTCTTTTTTCGAGTGGACTGCAGGATTGGCCTTCGACCATTTCCGAAACTCGAAGGTGGATATCGCAGTTATTGAAACAGGCTTGGGTGGACGATTGGATTCGACTAATGTCGTGCACCCTATCCTTTCACTGATCACCAACGTACAATGGGATCACATGAACCTGTTGGGAAACACGCTTGGAAAAATCGCTACAGAGAAAGCAGGTATCATCAAGCCGAACACTCCCGTGATCATTGGAACTACGCACCAAGAAACAGAGAGGATATTCGAATCCGTAGCGAAAAAAAACAAGTCGGCCATTTCATTTGCTGATCAAACCTACCGTATCAAACCATCTGGCGAAAGTCGAGCCGGCGAAATCACCGAATTCGACTTGATACGAAATAAAAAACCCGTCATTAAAAGGCTGAAATGCGGATTGGCAGGTTCCTACCAAAAGCATAACATCCCATTGGTGTTGGCAGCTGTTGAATTGCTGAACGAACAAGGCATCCGCGTAAGCGAAAAAGAACTGCGACAAGGATTTAAAAACGTTAAAACCAATACAGGAATACGAGGACGTTGGGAGGTGCTTTCGAAAAGGCCCATCACGATTGCCGATACTGCGCATAACAAAGACGGCATTACGGCCGTGGTGAATCAACTGAAGCGAATCAAATACAAAAACCTGCATTTGGTTTTGGGTGCGGTTAACGACAAAGACATCGAGAGCATGCTGGCATTATTTCCAAAAAACGGGACTTGCTATTTCTGCAAACCAGACATTCCTCGTGGTTTGGATCCTGTGGAATTGAAAGTGCTGGCTGAAAGGGTGGGATTGAAGGGCGAGGCCTACTCCAGTGTCAAAAAAGCCTTGCAGGCAGCCCGAAACAACGCCGTATCATCGGATCTGATTTACATAGGCGGCAGCACATTCGTGGTGGCCGAAGTGATATGAGAATTATTGTGACTAAAGTCGCACAGCCGTATTGCCTATTCTTGGATATTTGTAGCGGATATTAAAACCTGTAATGGAACTGATAGGATACCTTGGTGCTTTGTTGATGGGCATTTCGCTCGGACTGATTGGCGGCGGCGGTTCCATACTCACCATGCCCATTCTGGTTTATCTGTTCCATACCGATGCGGAAACTGCTACAGCCTACTCGTTGTTCATTGTAGGCCTGACTAGCTTGGTAGGCTCCCTGAGCCATATGCGCATGGGCAACATCGATTACCGCATAGCGTTGGTGTTCGGGATTCCCTCAATCATCAGTGTTTATATTACCCGCAAGTTTGTTATGCCAGCAATACCGACACAGCTTTTTGAAATAAGCGGTTTCGAGGTTACCAAAGGTGTTGGACTGTTGCTTTTGTTCGCCGTCATCATGTTGCTAGCTTCATATTCTATGATACGGCCACAGCCTTCTAAATCCATTAAGCCATCTGTTGGATTCAAATACCACATTATCCTATTAGAAGGAGCCGTTGTGGGATTCGTGACAGGATTAGTAGGCGCAGGCGGCGGCTTTCTCATTATACCTGCACTGGTTTTACTGGCAGGATTGGAAATGAAAAAGGCCGTAGGCACATCCCTTATCATCATCGCCACTAAGTCGTTGATCGGTTTCGTTGGCGACATAGAGGGTGATATGCTAATCGACTGGGAACTCCTGCTCTATTTTTCATCGGTTGCCATTGCTGGAATCATCATAGGTAGCATGTATTCGAAACGGATTTCGAACGAAAAATTAAAACCTGCATTCGGATGGTTCGTATTGGTGATGGGAATCTATATCATCCTGCGTGAAACCGTGTTTCACCACTGAATAAAGTCATAACGCAAACAAGGATAATCAAATGAGATTGTCAAATTCTCCATCAATATCATCATAAATTTACAACAACACCACAGTAAATCTTCCTTGATTGTATTACCTTCAAAGAAAGCCTTTTTTATTCCTGTCTTGCAATTTAACAAATCCATTTAACCCACTCATAAACTCCATTTGAAAAACAAATGAGAATCATTGAAATCATACAGCAGCCATGGCCATGGTATGTGTCAGGCTTTCTGATTGCTGTAACCATGCTAACGCTTTTGTATTTCGGACAATCGTTCGGATTTTCGTCGAATCTGCGCACCATTTGCGCTGCTGCAGGCGGAGGAAAGTTTGTAAAGTTCTTCGACTACGACTGGAAAAAACAATTGTGGAACCTGGTTTTTCTATTGGGTGCCACAATAGGAGGATTCATTGCGGCGAACTACCTATCCAACGGCGAGCCTGTACTGATCTCGCAAGAAACCATCAATGAGCTTTCCGAATTTGACATTGCAGCGCCCCAAGGCGCACAGCCGATGGAGCTCTTCAGCTGGAGTGCCGTTTTCACGTTGAAAGGATTCCTGATTCTGGCCGTAGGCGGATTCCTTGTTGGATTCGGATCCCGTTGGGCGGGAGGTTGTACATCAGGACATGCCATCAGCGGACTTTCTGACTTGCAATGGCCCTCGCTCATTGCAGCCATAGGCTTCTTCGGAGGGGGGATTATCATGACCTATTTCATTTTACCACTGATCCTATAAACAACAATCGGATGAGATTTTTAAAATTTCTAATCGTAGGAATAATATTCGGAATCATCATGGCGAAGTCGGAAGCCTTCTCCTGGTTCCGCATACAGGAAATGTTCCGATTCCAATCGTTCCATATGTTTGGCATCATGGGAACTGCGGTGATGGTGGGAATGCTCGGGGTATTCCTGATAAAAAAGTACAATATGCGCGACTTCAGTGGAAATCCAATCACTTTCTATCCAAAGGAAAAAGCATTTGTACGTTACATCGGAGGTGGAACCATATTCGGTTTGGGATGGGGACTTTCCGGTGCGTGTCCAGGCCCAATGGTGGTGAACATAGGTTACGGTTACCTGAGCATGATCGTGGTATTTCTATTTGCAATTATTGGTACCTACTTTTACGGTATCATAAAAGATAAGCTGCCGCATTAAAGGCAATGCACCTTGCAAAAAGATCCTGAAATAGAAGAAAGAATAAAATCCCTGGGGAAAGCCGTTGGGTTGATGGTCAAGGTGGTTGTCGGCCTTTTCCTGTTGGTCCTTTTCCTGTTAAGCTACATCGCTTACACCGGGAAAGGAACATGGGTATTCGAAAAGGAGCCAGAGGTTGTGCCTACACAAACCGTTGAAGAAAATACCGAAGCGGTAAAAGACACTTTCTGGCATGCACCCGACATCGCATCCTTGGACGGAAATCCTGCGAAAGAACAAATTCTTTATGGGAAGGATTTGATTGCGAACACATCAAAGTATTTTGGTCCGAAGGGGTTGGTGAAGGCAAAAGCCACAAACGGATTGAATTGTCAGAATTGCCATCTAGATGCGGGTACGCGTGTATTCGGCAATAACTATGGATCCGTGTTCGCTACCTATCCGAAATACCGGCCTCGTTCGGGAACCATCGAGAACATATACAAACGTGTAACCGATTGCTTCGAGCGAAGCTTGAATGGCGTGGCACCTGATTCCGGATCAAAGGAGATGGAAGCCATTGTTGCGTACATAAATTGGCTAGGAAAAGATGTGAAAAAGGGAGAGAAAGCAGCAGGCTCTGGGTTGAAAGACCTGGCATACCTGGATCGCGCTGCCGACCCTGATATAGGAAAAGTCGGTTATGAGAAACACTGTGTGTCTTGTCATACCGCAACCGGACAAGGCATGTGGAATGCCGACTCCTCAGGCTTCACCTTCCCTCCACTATGGGGCATTCACAGCTACAATTCGGGTGCGGGTTTGTATCGACTTGCCAGCCTTGCCAAGTACATCAAGTACAACATGCCACAGGGTGTCACACACGACAATCCAAAACTTACCGATGAGGAAGCCTGGGATATTGCCGCTTTTGTGAATTCGCAGACCAGACCTTCCAAAGACATCCGAAAAGACTGGCCGAAAATCAATGAAAAACCTGTAGATCACCCTTTCGGTCCGTTTCATGATGGCTTCTCGGAAGAACAGCACAAGTACGGTCCTTTTAAGCCTATAGTGAAGAAACGGAAGGAGATGGAGGGAGCTAAGAAGAATTAAGTGGCGGGAGGCGGGAGCGGAAGGCAGCAGTTGAATAGCTATCTGAAGGCGGCGACGAAAAATAAACCAATGATCAATGACATTAAACCATGACTGACAAATCCAATCGTCGATCCTTTTTGAAAAAATCATTGCTTGCTGGCACATCAGCGGCGATGTTGCCATTGGTTTCTGTGGCGACGAATAACGAAGAAAAAACGCAGGCAGATGTAACCGCCACCAACAATAACAACGATGGCAATGTCACCATTTTAGTTACAGCCGACATACATGCACAACTACACACGCATGATGAGTTTTTCTGGGAGAACGGGAAGGCTGTTTACAAAAAGCGTGGAGGTTTGGCCCATCTCAAAACCATGATTGAGCATTTCCGCAATCAGGATCCACAAAATACAATCTTATACGATGGTGGAGATTTCTTTCATGGCCATGCGGTGGCATCTTTGACTGAAGGTGAAGCGCTCATCCCGATCTTCAACAAGATGGGCTACGACCTTATCCTTCCAGGAAATTGGGAAGTGGTTTACAAAAAGAAGAAGATGTTGTACGACATGGGGCACTCCAATGCCGCCAAGATTTGCGCCAACATGTTCCACCAATCGGAATCCATGCCAGGCTGTGAGCTTGTGTACCCACCCTATTGGATCAAATACATAAACGGTGTTAAGATAGGTTTCATTGGTTACACCGACCACCTAATTCCCAAAAGGCAATCGCCCGCATACAGCGATGGTTTGACATTCGAGCACGCCGACAAGAGCGTGAAGAAATATGTGGAGATGTTACGTGAAAACGAAGGGTGTGCCGCCGTAATACTCGCCACGCATATGGGCCTCGCGCAGCAAATCGGACTGGCCAACAATCCCGTTTGTGAAGGCGTGGATCTCATCATCGGCGCCGACACGCACGAGCGTGTTCGTGAACCCATCCAAGCCAAATACAGCAAAGTGGTGGAATGTGGAGCATTCGGTTCCTTCTTGGGGAAATTGGATCTTCAATTTGAAAACGGCAAACTGAAAGACATCAAGTACCAACTGTTGGATGTGGATCCAATCCAATATCCCGCAGATGCAGAATTGCAGAAAATGATCAATCAAGCAGCTGAGCCATTCCGCGATTTGAAAAAAGTGATCGGCATCAGCACCACCCCTCTAGTGCGCTACTTTGTGATGGAAACACCCATGGACAACCTTATCACCGATGCCATCATGTGGAAGTTCAAGCCTGATATAGCTCTCTCAAACGGATTCCGTTTTTGTCAGCCATTGAACGTGGATGCCAAAACAGGTCAGGCCGAAATAACCAAAGAGTTTCTTTGGAACATGCTACCGGTGAACAGTGAAACGAAAACCGGTTGGGTTTCGGGTTCTCAAATCTGGAACTGGCTGGAGCAAGAATTACAAAACGCATTTGCCAAAGATCCTGCAAAACGATTTGGCGGTTGGTTCGTTCGATTCAACGGCATGGAAGTGAACTTCACCGTTGGCAACGAATTCGGAAGCCGTGTGAACCGGGTAAAAATCGGTGGTCAAGACCTCGATATGAAACGTGACTACAGCATTGTGGCGTGCGAAAGGGAAGGCGATCCGGATGATACCATCTGCAGGATGGAGAAAGTCCGCCAACCCAACCGTACCGGCTTTTTCATGCATGATGTGATAGAACAGTACCTCAAGGAAAACTCCCCTATCGCCCCAAAAATGGAGGGACGGGCCACTGCAACCGACCAGCCGGCAACGCTCCTTACCCAGCTTCAAGGGACCACATACGAATTCAGGTAACCTTCGCTTCTTGTAAATCAGGCTCTTATCCCTTTCAGGGATGGCCGTTTCACCATTAAAGAAAGTGACCTTTGTCACTGTTTCGTTTCTTGAACCTCCACTAATTTTGCGTTAATTTTGATAGTGCTACCAAAGCCGTTCAAAACTCAAACACACACAAATGAAAGTTGAACAGATATACACGGGTTGTTTGGCTCAAGGCGCCTACTACATCACTTCGGATGGAGAGGCTGCCATCATTGATCCATTGCGCGAAGTGCAACCATACTTAGACCGTGCCACAAAAGATGGCGTTAAAATCAAATATGTTTTTGAAACGCATTTCCATGCTGATTTCGTTTCAGGACATTTGGACTTGAGCAAGAAATCGGGAGCACCGATTGTTTACGGTCCAAACGCCAACCCGGAGTTCGATGCAATCATTGCCACTGATGGACAAGAATTCAAAATCGGCAAGGTTACTATCAAAGCGTTGCATACACCCGGTCATACCATGGAGAGCACTACCTATCTTTTGCGTGATGAAAACGGAAAAGACACGGCGATCTTCAGCGGCGACACCTTGTTCCTCGGCGATGTTGGCAGGCCTGACCTGGCACAAAAAGCAGCACACATGACGCAAGAAGAACTTGCCGGATTGTTGTACGAGAGTTTGATGAATAAGATCATGCCTCTTTCAGATGACATCACCGTATATCCTGCACACGGAGCTGGAAGCGCTTGCGGCAAGAACATGATGAAGGAAACCGTTGATACATTAGGTAACCAAAAGAAAATGAATTATGCCTTGAACCAACCAAACAAGGAAGCATTCATTAAAGCCGTTACCGATGGACTCCTGCCTCCTCCGGCCTACTTCCCATTGAATGTAGCCATGAACAAGAAAGGTTACGAAAGTATTGACGATGTGATGCGCAAAGGCATGACCGCCATGAATCCCGATCAATTCGAACAAGCCGCCGAACTATCGGGCGCCTTGATACTTGACACGCGTGGTGCTGATGATTTTTCAAAAGGATTCGTACCTCAAAGCATAAACATCGGCATCAAAGGCGACTTCGCTCCTTGGGTAGGTGCGCTCGTAGGCGATGTGAGTCAGGAATTGTTATTGGTTACAGAGCCCGGTATGGAAGCTGAAACCGTTACACGTTTGGCGCGCGTAGGATTCGACCATGTGATAGGATTCCTGGAAGGCGGTATTGAAGCTTGGAAAAAAGCGGGCAAGGAAATCGACACGGTGAACCGGATATCCCCTGACCAATTCAGCAAAGAGTTCAAAGTCAAAGAAAGCATGGTGGTGGATGTGCGTCGCGAAAGCGAATACGCAGCGGAACATGTAGACGAAGCCTACAACAAGCCCCTGGCCTACATAAACGAATGGATCAACTCAATAGACCCACACCAGCACTTTTTCCTGCATTGCGCTGGCGGATACCGCAGCATGATTGCCGCATCGTTGCTGCAAGCCCGTGGCTACCGGAATTTCAGTGAGGTTTCGGGCGGATTCAACGCCATCGCCAAAACGGAAGTCCCCACTACCGACTTCGTTTGCCAAAGTAAGATGCTGACGGCCTAACATCATTTCATTAGACTGATTGAAACGGGAGGAAAAACACCTCCCGTTTTTTTGTTTACAGGCTAACTTTTATCATATAGTTAGTGACCTAAATGTATTTCATTTGCAAGCAAAACATATCCTCATATGATGAAGTCCATAATCGCAGTATTAATTGCAGTGACATTGATGCCAACAAAAATGGATGCGCAATTGAATTTTGGCACCAGAGGTCCAGCAAATCTCGACACAAGCAAGCTAGCTCATATATACATATTACGAGACGGCAAAGCGGACACTACAGTGGATTGGGTTAGCGTTTGGACGGATGACAATTTGATAAAATGCATAAGCAAAGCTTATAAGAATAAGATCTATAGAATCAACACCAAATTGACAGGCAGGCATTTTTTAAGGACTTTCAGCGAAAACCCAGATGATTCGATTGAATTGGTAATTGAGCCTTCGAAAAATTATTACCTTGAGATTAGTGCCCAATCAAACGATAAGGGTCGAATTAATGCTAAATTAAAAATAATCGATTCAGCAAATGCAGAAGAGAGAATCCGAAATTTCAATGGAAAGGTTATTGACTCTTATGGCGTCATCCCTTTATTGGGGAGTATAGATCTATTAGCTGACGTATTTAAGGATACGATCAATTGGATTGCAAACGAAAACTATATTTATCGTTTCAGGCCAATAAATTCCTGGGAATGCATTTCTAGGGGTACTGATTTTTCATTATTCTGTTTTTTTGATTACGAATCGTCTGGCAATTTTTTTGAATCGGGTAGAATCATGTATTTTAAGAAACATAAATTAAAATCCGTTGAAGACTTGGTTTATTACACCCAAGAGGAACTTGTTGAAACACATTATGAAGGGAATGTATTTGCAACAATTAAAATGACGACAAAACCGATTGAGACTCCTGAGGGGATATTATACGCCTGCATGAATTCCTATGAGGGCTTGAACATCCATGACACTACTGAACTGAAATCTCAAATCTATAGTCGGTCCGTAACAATTGTTTTCCACTGGAAAGACAAAAACGGGAAACCGGTAACTGCTGCTCTCCAAAACAATGAAAAAGGACTTCAAAAAGAAGTGCATTCAATCAAAGAACTTGAGGAGGAGCTGTTGGCATGCTGGAGCACCTTTCAATTGATTTCATTGGATAGTTTGAATGCAGAGGTCCGGAAAGCGGCTCCATAGATTTTTAGCTCAATTATCAATCATTTGAGCCAACACCCATTTTTTGATACGGGATTCGGATTACACTTGATAAAATCGATTTGTTTGCTTCAGAGCGTAAAACAAAGGGGTTCAATTAGGTGTTGATTGTCTTTAGTTTAACTACGATGCACCGCAAACCCCATCTCCCTTCAAAGACCTGCACGGTATGCAATAGACCATTTTCCTGGCGGAAAAAGTGGGAGAAGGTATGGGACGAAGTGAAATATTGCAGTGATAAGTGCCGTAAGAACCGAAGCCATGCCGAAAAACAATAAAACGCTGCGACTCATTCTCGGCGACCAACTGAACCTGCAGCACCCCTGGTACAAGGAAAATAACCCTGAGGTCGTTTACCTGATGGCCGAAATGCATCAGGAATCGGAATACGTAACGCATCATATCCAAAAGATCATCGGTTTTTTCGCTTCTATGCGCGCTTTCGCGGATGCGCTTTCGCGGTTGGGACACCAAGTGATTTACATTCGCATAACGGATTTGGATGCCAAGCTTTCGCTAGTAGAAATATTAGATAAGCAACTCGAAGAGACTAGAGCCACAAAATTCGAATACCAACTGCCCGACGAATGGCGGCTAGACCAACAATTGCAACACTTCTGTGAGCGTGCTAAAGTTGAGTGCGCCATTTCCGACACCCATCATTTCCTGAGTGAACGCATGGAATTGCGCAAGCTATTCCCGCAAGGAAAGAACCCGTTGATGGAAACTTTCTATCGGATGATGCGCAAGCGCTACGGCTTGTTGATGGAAGGCCCCTCAAAACCCGAAGGAGGCAAATGGAATTACGATTCGGAAAACAGGAAAAGCTATGCGGGAAAAGATCCGCTTCCCGAAATCCCGCAATTGAAAAACGATTGCCGCGAAATCCTAAACGACATCACAGAGGCAAAACTCAAGCACATCGGCCATGTGGATGCCGTTTCATTCGAATGGCCCATTGATCGTGAACAAAGCATCAAGCTATTGAAACACTTCTGCAAGCATGTGCTACCGCTTTTCGGCAAGTACCAGGATGCCATGCATACCGACGCCTGGTTGCTATTCCACAGCAGGCTTTCATTTTCCATGAACACCAAGATGATCTCGCCTCTGGAGGTTATTGAAGCTGCCATTGATGCATACCGTAATAGCAACGGCAAAATCACGCTACCACAAATAGAAGGTTTCGTCAGACAAATACTCGGTTGGCGGGAATACATGCGAGGAATCTATTGGGGATGGATGCCGGAGTTCGGCTCCATGAATTACTTGAACCATCAGCGCAAGCTACCCTCGTGGTTCTGGACAGGCGACACCAAAATGAATTGTATGCACCATGCCATCAAGCAATCTCTTGACAAGGCCTATGCCCATCACATACAACGCTTGATGGTGACAGGCAATTTCGCCTTGCTGGCCGGCATTGATCCTGATGAGTTGGATCAATGGTATTTGGGAATTTATATTGACGCCATAGAATGGGTCGAGATAACCAATACCAGAGGTATGAGCCAGTTCGCCGATGGCGGTATTGTGGGTACGAAACCTTATGTCTCTACCGCTAATTATATCGGAAAGATGGGTAACTATTGTAAGGGCTGCCACTACTATGCCAACGACAAAACAGGACCCAATGCTTGTCCATTCAATAGCCTGTATTGGAATTTTTACGACCTGCATCGTAACAAGTTCGAAAAGAATCCTCGCATCGGCATGATGTACCGGATTCTGGAAAAGATGGAGCCCGATCAACTTGCTGCAACATTGGAAAGGGCAAGTTATTGCCTCGACAACATCGAATCTCTTTAAAATATTTTCACAGGGTTTGTGGAATCTGTCCGCAGGCCTCATCTATGACGGATATAAAATCAAAACCGTCATGAAAACAAGCATCATCATCCTGGCTGGCGCATTGGTGACCGCAGGAGCAGCATCCGTAATTAGCGGAACATGGAATCAGAAAGATTTCCAAACACAACAATGCCACCCAGGCAAAGGCCCTCAGCCCACTCTTTTAACAAGAGCAACGGATGAGGGCCTCGGCGTTTCTAATGTGAAACAACCTGCAAAAGAAGAAGCTCCGAAATGCGTCTTCATGACCACTTTCGAGGGCAAAGGGCTTGATAAAGGCAACACTATTAATTTACCTGCGCGTGTGGTGAATTCCATGGATGTTGGTATGGATTGGCTGATAGATGCGCAGAACGGCGATGGTGGCTGGGGAGCGGGCTCGCACAGTCGACAAGAAATCCGTGATCCGCATGCGGTTAAATCCGACCCTGCCACCACCGCCATGGTAGCCATGGCCATTCGCAGGGAAGGAAGCACCCTCAACAACGGCAAACGTGCAGGCGAACTTCGCGAGGCAACCATGTTCCTATTGAACGCCGTTGAATCATCGAACGAAAACGACCTCAACATCACACGGCTCACCGGTACACAACCTCAAATGAAATTGGGACAAAACATCGATGTGGTACTCACCTCGCAATTCCTGGGAAACTTGCTGCAAGACGTGGATTGCGATGCACAAATGAAAAGGCGCATCAAATCGGCGATTTCAAAATGTGTCGACAAAATAAGTCGTGGTCAATCAGCCAACGGAAGCCAGCAAGGCAGCGGATGGGCGGGCGTTCTACAGTCGTCGTTTGCAACCAGCGCATTGGAAACAGCCAAAGATGCCGGTGTGGCAGTAGATGAAGAAGTGCTTGACCGCTCACGTGATTTCCAAAAAAACAACATGAACATCGAAACAAACGAAGTGGTTACTGAATCAGCAGCTGGCGTCATGCTGTACTCGGTATCAGGAAGCACACGCGCCTCAGCAAAAGAAACCGCGCAAGCGAAGCAAATCGTAGCAAAAGCAAAACGCGAAGGGAAGATCGCAAGCTCTGAGGTGAATGTTGACAATTTGCGCAAAGCGGGTGTTTCAGAAGAAATGGCTTTGAAATACAATACAGCATATCAGGTGAACAATGCGGCCAAGAACATTGCACAAAAAGATGAAGTGTTATCGGGTTTTGGCAACAACGGCGGAGAGGAATTCCTGAGCTATTTGCAGACCGGTGAAGGCCTTATAATGAGCCATGATAATGATTGGAAAAACTGGTACGACAAAACCAGTGCAAGATTGGTGGGTATACAAAACAACGACGGCAGCTGGAGTGGCCACCATTGCATTACCAGTCCGGTTTTTTGTACAGCCACTTGTCTGCTGATACTATCCGTGAACAATGACATTGCACGGCTACGACAAAGCAACCAGCAAGAATAGTGGGCCAATTGTCTATTACAGGTGCGGATCGAGCGGTTCGCACCTTTTTTCATTTATCGGAATGCAAATATTAACTTGGCGTAATAATTCTCCAAAAATGCGGCTGCTCCAAACACTGCTCGTTACTCTGCTGCTTGCAACCCCTGCCCAGGCTGATTACTGGTTACAAAAATCCAATGTGGGTGGTCTCAACCGAGCCGATGCGACCGGTTTTTCGATAAACGGAAAAGGGTATATGGGCACAGGATATTCGGGCACTTACCAATCCGATTGGTGGGAATACGACCCTGCTACCGATTCGTGGACGCAAAAGGCTTCCTACCCAGGAGGTGGAATTGTGGAGGCCGTGTCATTCGCCATTGGATCTTATGGGTATGTTGTGGCCTCGCCCACCAGTAATGATGTGTACCGCTATGACCCCGCTTCCAACACGTGGACTGCCATGGCACCCTTCCCTGGAGGCACGCGTCAGGCTGCGGTTGCATTTTCCATCAACAACAAGGGCTATGTTTGCACGGGAATGGGATTCGGATTGGACTATAACGACCTTTGGGAATACGATCCAAGTAACAACTCGTGGACACAGAAATCAAGCATGCCTACAAACGGACGGCATTATGCTTGCGGTTTCGCGATCGGTAACAAGGGATATGTTGGCACCGGCATCATACCAGGTTCTGGATTAATGAGTGATTTCTGGGAGTGGGATTCCGTTTCAGATACTTGGACTGCGAAAACCAATGTCCCTGGATTTGGTCGCGTAGAAGCATCTGCATTTTCGTTGGCCGGTTATGGTTACTTAGGCATGGGTTCCGGTTTCGGAAATTATTATTCTGACTTCTACCAATACAATCCCACTACTAACACATGGGCAATCAAAGCGACCTATGGAGGTGGTCCAACAGAAGAAGCCACACAGTTCTCAATTGGCGCAAACGGATATGTTGGCACGGGATATGATGGTGTTCAGTCAGGCGTGCTAAAAAATGATTTCTGGACCTATGTATCAGAGAACAATCCGAGCGGAGTGGAAGACGCATCCGACTCGTTTTCTTGCAGCATGTTTCCCAACCCATGCATTACGGATTTGCATTTAAATCTCGATGGTATTGCCAATGGTGAAAGTATCGTAATCGTAACGGATGCACAAGGTCGGTTGCGGTACAAGTCGGCATTGAATTCATCCCTAGCGACCATTGATGTTCGCAACTGGGCCAAGGGTACTTATGCCGTCCGAGTGAAAAATGAAAAAGGAAAAGAAATCATGCAGCTGATTCAAAAGCTATAATCCATGTTGAAGCACAAATCGATAATTGTTTTTTTCGCCATTGTTTGGATGGCGTTTTCGGGATGTGGTCGAGATTCAGAGGCGGTATTGCCAACAACAAGGCCTGAGCCAATCAAACTAATCGTGTTGGTGATTGATGGCGCAAGATACTCGGAAATGTTTGGCGACAACAATTACAAGTATATTCCGCGATTACGCAGTATGATGCGACAAGGCACTACGTGCACTAATTTGAATATCGATGGTGTAACGAATACGGTGAACGGGCATGCTACCATTTGTACGGGCCATTATGAATCGTTGAATAATGGAGGTTTGGATTATCCAAGCTATCCATCCTTTCTGCAATACTGGAAGCAAGCTGCAGTAGCAGGTGACTCATCCTCTTGGATCATTACATCGAAGGACAAGCTGGAAGTGCTCTCGGATTGTACCGACCCCAAATGGCACGGCAGACATCGTCCGAATACGGATTGCGGTGTGAACGGATTGTCGACAGGTTACCGCGAAGACTCCATCACTTTCAACAACGCGCTTGCTGTATTGCAAACCGGCAAGCCCAAGTTGATGCTCATCAACTTGAAGGAGCCGGATGTGGCGGGGCACATGGGTAATTGGAATTTGTATTTGGATGGCATCAAAAAAGGCGATGAATATGCATACCGGCTTTGGACTTTTTTACAAAGCCATCCCGATTACCGCAACAACACGGTGTTGATGATCACCAACGATCATGGCCGCCATAGTAATGGTTGGTTGGATGGATTTGTTTCACATGGTGACAACTGCGATGGATGCAGGCACATCAACTTTTTAGCTTTGGGTCCGGGCATTAACAAAGGACACATCGATACTACTTCGTTTAGCCAGAACGACATCACGGCCACCATTGCCAAACTTTTGGGAATCACGATGCCGCATTGCAATGGTAAGGTTATGGAGGGGGTTTTGGATTGACGACGTACGATTGACGATTGACGATGTACAATTGACGAATTGCTCTGAGTTTAACGAAGGGTGGCGGATTGCAGAAGGCGTTTGGCGATGGCGGTTGCCAGTGGCGGTAAGCAGGAGGCGGTTGGCGGTTGGCGGTTGGCTGATGCAGTATCAGTAGAAGTAACAGTGGCAGAAAAAGTTGCACCAGGCGGATGTCAGCGTCGGGAGGCCCTTTGACACTTCTATGAACTCAGTGCAAACAAGCACAGGGTAAACTTGTAGCGGGAGGCGGCTGGCGGACGTAACTTGTCACTTCACACTTGTTACATGTCACTTTAGTACATCTCCCGATACTTTTACAAAAATCCGACAACCAGCTTGGGCCGAGAGCCTGATGCTTATATTTTAC
>JALRAP010000032.1 GCA_023262505.1 Bacteroidia bacterium | reverse complement strand
AAAAGCAATCGGGCACACACTACTTTGGTATTGTTGAAAACCAAGGAACAATTGGGTGGTAAACAGGAAACAATTCCATTAAACTTTGCATCCTCAATAAATCCGTTCTTATAGACTAAAAGTTTGGAATCAGAGCGATTGGGAAGTGGCGATTTGGCGATTTTATCCGGTGGGAGGTTGTAGGTGTAATCTTCGATTTTTATATCGCGAGCCATGATTTGGTAAGAAAGTTAAAGGTTCCTGAAAAGGCTATATTGAAAGCAAAATTGCGAAAAAAGAAAAGCGGATTGGAAAGATAAGGCTATTGCAAAAAGCAAATGATCAACTGCAGATACAGCCGAAATAAAAAATCAGCGCTTTACTGCCTTCGAAACCAATTGGTCGCCGCTATCCGTTGTTACCACCAATGTATAAATACCGGGCTGCAAACTTGAAGTCAACGGAATGTCCAAGGTGTTCTTACCAAACTGCACAGGAATTTCCTGTTCGAAAGACTCCTCGCCCGAAGTTGAAAGTAAACGAACAGATGTTTTAGTGGCACTCGACGAGTTTATGGAAAGCGACAATTGGTCTTTGAAGGGGTTATTCCTTAAAACAATGCTAGGTTGCGCTGGATCCGTATATACGGATCGATAGGTGACTAATCCGCAAACGGTAACTTTGCCATCGAAATCGGTTTGACTCAATCGGTAATAAGATAAACCAAGGTGCGGATTGACATCTTCATACAGATAATGCCTGATTTCATTGGAATTTCCGGCGCCGTCAACTTTTATTAACGGTTCAAAAACATCACCATCGATGGATCTATCAATAGTAAAGTAATCATTAACTTTCTCTGATTGGGTTACCCAAGTTATAACGGCATGTCCGTTTTCACCATTTTGCACATCAAAATCAACCAATGAAACTGGCAAAGGAGTAGGTGCGATAATGCATGTGGTAAAATCACCGCTCTTGACAGTCCAAAATTCGTTTGAAGCATTGGTGACCAAACAAATGAAAACCTGATAAGTCCCGCCAGATGGAACCGATATCATGGGGTTAATGGAAAATACCGAATTGGAATTATTCCCGACAAAATTGGTAGTTGAGTATATAGTACCATTCACGTATATCAATACGCGTGCTGTATCATCACTATCCAGATTTCCACTTTGATTTACACGAAGAGTCAAATCCACTTGCCTATTACTTCCGTCCGCTGATGTTCCAACGCTAAACAGCGGTGAAGTATAGTTGCATTTTTCGTTGGTTACTTTCCAACCTGAAGGAGTAATATTCCCGCATGAAACCGAGTAGGTGGCTGGATTACTCCAATCCACTGCAAAAGAATTTTCGCAAGCAGCATAAACATTTGCCGGCAATAAACTCCAAATCGAAACCAATGCAGCTAGAGCTGATATCGATTTAAAAAGAGGACGCTTGCAAGTGTAACGGAAATCAATCATGCACAAGGTCGTTAAGCCGATTAACTTGTACGCATAGTTAGCTCCACAGTTACACAACTACCGCAGCATGAAGATCAAAGATGATGTAATACGATGATATTCAATACAATAAAAATATGACGAAAATCATCTACAAATTACTAAGCGTCTTTCTTAGGAGGTTGGCCGCCTGGTTTAGCAATTGATTCACGCATGTCAGTATCTGCCTGTAGGTTTTTCATGCGGTAGTAATCCATGATGCCCAAATTACCTGTGCGAAAAGCCTCCGCCATAGCTTGTGGAACCTGTGCTTCTGCCTCAATAACCTTTGCTCTAGCTTCTTGGGCTTTCGCCTTCATTTCTTGTTCTTGAGCAACAGCCAAGGCACGACGCTCCTCAGCCTTAGCCTGAGCCACTTTCAAATCAGCGCTCGCTTGTTCGGTCTGCAATTTGGCACCAATGTTTTCGCCCACGTCGATGTCGGCGATATCAATGGAAAGAATTTCAAATGCTGTGCCGGCATCCAAACCTTTAGATAAAACCGTTTTGGAAATCTGATCTGGGTTCTCTAATACCGATTTATGATCATGTGCAGAACCAATATTGGTAACAATGCCCTCTCCTACCCTTGCCAAAACTGTTTCTTCACCTGCACCTCCAACCAATTGGTTGATATTCGCACGAACCGTTACGCGAGCCTTTACCAAAAGCTGAATACCATTCTTAGCCATGGCAGAAACAGGAGGTGTATCGATTACGCGAGGGTTAACGGACAATTGAACCGCATCAAACACATCTCGACCTGCAAGGTCGATGGCGGTAGCAGTTTTAAAAGTGAGTGGGATATTTGCCTTATCAGCAGATATAAGGGCTTTGATCACATTGAACACGTTACCACCAGCCAGGTAGTGGGTTTCAATCTCATTAGAGGTAATGCTTAGTCCAGCCTTTGTTCCGTTAATCAGGGCATTTACAACAATACTTGGGGGAACCTTCCGCAAACGCATCAAAATCAAATCGAGGATGCTGATTTTAACTCCTGAAAAAACCGCAGTGATCCAAAGGTTCACGGGGACGAAATACATAAACAAAAAGAAAACGATTACTGCCGCTACGACAACAAGAAGCATGAAAGGTAAAGCCATTGTTATAAGGTTTATTTGTTAGAGTTTGAAAACAGGTTTTAAAAGTAGCTGAATTCTGACGTGAAGTTAGGAATAATTGAATGAACAGTCAGGAAATCAATATATGCAACAAACATTTTACGAAAGCTCGACAACAACCTTCCCTGGATGAACTTCTAAAACAATTATTTCAGATCCCGAATCCAAGATCTTGCCATTTGAAGTAGCCTCCATCCTATGTCCATTGATCTCAACCGTTCCAGAAGGCCTAAGCGCAGAAATGCACTTCCCCTTGTCGCCTACTTGAACCATGGTGTGAGATATATCATTTACCCGTCCGTCCACAGTTTCCTTTAATCCAAAACGAGTCCAGGCTTTGCTCTTCAGTGACCCATATACAGCTGCTATCGTCAAGACCAAAGTTGAGGCAAAGAGGATATTTCCAATGAAGGTTCCATGATCCACATATGCCCATGCCAATGACAACATGATTAGCACTACCCCGGCGATACCAGCCAGTAAGCCTGGAAGCATCAAGATTTCCAATACCAACAAAATGATACCAACAAGGATCAAGGCAATTAAAAACAGTAGAGACATGGTTGGAACAAATTATTTTGAAATTTAAACAAACTAACCTTGCACGTAGAACCCATCATCACCATTTCTTGAAAACAAAAAACACTGCTAGTACAATCAAAGAGAATCCAACCAAATGGTTCCAAGCCAACTTTTCTGTTTTGAAAACAAATATTGCGAAAGTAAGGAAAACCACCAGTGAAACGACCTCCTGGATCATCTTCAATTGAAACAGATTGAAAGGCCCCCCATTGCCCTCATAACCGATTCTATTAGCAGGTACTTGGAAGAAATACTCGAACAAGGCAATAGCCCAACTGATGAATATCACCCCTACGATTCCAAACCTAGCCAAAGCAGGAATTTTGTGAAATTGCAAATGCCCATACCAAGCCAGAGTCATGAAACAATTGGCTACTATTAGGAGTGCTACAGAAGAAACGCCTTTCAACATCAAATCAGTACTTGATCACTCTTGTTGGCGACAAGTTGAAACGATCGCCGTTAATGAGTACAGAATAAATCCCCGCAGGCCATGCTGACATATTGATAGAGTAATTACCTCCGGGGTTCATTTTGGCGCGGTGCACTAGCAGACCTTTGGCATCATACACAAAAACATCAGCACTAGATCCACCGGGAAATCCATCCACAGAAATCTGAATCCAATCGGCAGTCGGATTGGGAGTGATTCGAACAGGATTCACCATGTTCTCATTCAAACCAACCAAAGGATCCAACATCACATCCAATACAGTAACGTTACCATTTGTGAGCGCTACGTTATTGATGGTTTTAGAGGCGAAGCCTGAAGCAGAAAACTCCACATTGAATGTTCCGGATGTTGGATAACCCGTACGATAATCGCCAAGAATATCGGTTGAATCATTGGCAGATGTACCCAAGATTACAGCATTCACATTGAGTATAGGAGAACCTGTTCCACTGTTGGTAACATTCCCTTCAAGGTAGCATGCCCTCTGGTAGAAAGGAGCGAAAACGTAAAACTCTCCATCCATATCAGTAGCAATGATATTTCCAGATGGCAAATAAGGTGAAGCATCCCAGCAAAGGAAACCACCTGTGGGATGGCGGGCAATCTCGACAAGATTCAGCGGACGAGCAGCATCCACGATAGTGAGCTGGCTACCATATGATGGATTAATCAAATAATCATTGAAAACCCGAACATTGTGTACCTCTTTATTGGACAGCGAGTCATTATAAAAAGTGTTCACTAAAGTGATGTTATTCATATCAGACACATCGAAAACGCCCAATGGAGTATTGTTTTGCTCGTCGGTGGTGTAGAAATAGCGCCCATCGTCGGAAAACCAACCATTGTGGTTGAATAATCCAGGTGTTGGATGAGAGGATATCACTGCAGGGTTCGACTTATCAGTTACATCGACCACTGAAAACTGGCCATTGAATACTTCGCTTGACCACAATGTATCGTTGCGAACGGTTCCATCGTGAACATAGAATGCGCCATAAGATCCCACATAAACCGGATTCCATGGGTCGGTCAAGTCACAAATTACCGTACCAATGTTTGTTCCAAAGGCGTACAAGTAGTTGCCGAAAACCTGAACGGTATGGGAGCTGCTGAGCTGTCCAGCTATGGCTCCATCCCCGGTATATGTTTTTGAAATGTAAGTAGCAGGAAGTCCACTTAAATCCACTATTGTAATACCGCCGCCGCCTTCGGTACCGGCATATGCATAATGACCAAAGGTTTTCACTTCTCTCCACAAACTAGATGCCGCTGGCACCGTATGTAATACTGTTGGATTGGTTGGATCATTCACATCCACGATTACTAAGCCGTCACCATTACCCAGAAGTGCGTATTCGTTTCCGGAAGGGTCAACATAATGCCAAACACCGGCGCAAGTGGTGTTGAATGAAAGCTGTCCTAGCTTTTGTAGTGTTTGAATTTGACCTTGGGCTTTGAAAGAGCAAATGACAATCAATAGGGACAATATTCTTTTAATCATTTTGGTGTTGTTTTCTAACACAAATGTAGCCATTAACAAACACAATTTCACGCCTTTAAGTCATATATTAACCGTCTGTTCATGATGTACTTAAATTGTTATTTTAGCCTTGAAAAACCTAAACCTAAACCATTTACAGTAAAATGAAAAAAATCCTAACCAGCCTTGTTTTATTCCTGCTTCCATTCGGATGGAATGCAAATGCCTGCTCTGATGCAGGTGTGGCTAGTGCATCATCCGATTCTGTTTGCTACAATGTTCCGGTAAGCTTATCACTGAACGGATATTTGGGCACCATATTCCAATGGCAAAGCCTGAATAACGGCACTTGGATAAATGAGACCGGACTTGGTGCAACGACTCCAAGCTACACAGTAACGCTGTCAACTTCCACAACATTCAGAGCCATTGTTACAGAGGTTGGGTGTCCGTCTGACACATCCAATATCATAACGATTACCGTGGGAACAATCTCCGTACCAACAGCCAACAATGTGAGCCGATGTGGACCAGGAACGGTAACACTGACCGGATCCGGCAATGGCACCTTGCAGTGGTTTTCAGATCAAACATCAACCAATCCCATTGCAATTGGCAATCCTGCAAACACTTTCATTTCATCCTCCACTACCCTATATGTCTCAGATCAGGTACAGGGCGGTGGATCTGGAGGTGGAGCAGGTTCAGCCAGTCCGATTCTAATCACCGAGATGGAAATCCAAACCAATGATGTATTGGAAATCCAAAATGTGGGGCCGGCACCAGTTGACGTTACCGGATGGAAGGTTGCAGTCAATAATAGTTATACAGACATCAATCAAGTAAACACCATTATCCAAACACTGTCCGGCGTTTTGAATCCAGGCGATATACTCTCCTTCGCCGATGTTACCACCGTTCCGGGAGCCACCTATTGGGGAAACAACATACTTTGGAATTCGGGCGCATTTCCTACCTTTTCAGGATGGGCATTGATTATTGACGACCAAAACAACCTTCGCGATTTCGTCCCAATGAACTGGCCGGCTGCAACCATACAATCCATGTCCATAGTGGTTAATGGAGCCACCTTGACACCTGGCACAATTTGGACAGGCGACGGAGTAAACATCAACAATACCGTTGCAGGCATCAGTGTTCAGCGTAATGGAAACACGGATAGCAACAACTCTTCTGACTTCTCTGACCAAACCATCACTACAAACACGATCAACGGACAAATCACCCTGCCATATACAGGTTTTGGCTGTAACAGCCCAAGAGTCCCTGTTCAAGTTACTATTACACCTTCGGCCCCTGTTAGCATTAATGCCAGTTCTACCAATTTTTGTTTAAACGGTTCTGCGACTTTGACCGCTTCTAGTAGTAATTCAAATTATGTTTACACTTGGTCACCCGCCACAGGCTTAAACACCACTTCTGGCCCAAATGTAACATGTACACCTGCCGGTACTGGCGCAAACACATACGTTGTAATAGGAGATGATGGCGTCTGCTCCAATGTTGATACGGTTACAATTACTGTTGGCGCATTAACAATAGCCGGATCGGCAAACACATTTCAAGACACGGTTTGCTTGGGCAAAACGGCGGATTTGGTTTTGAATGGCTCACAAGGTAACATACAATGGCAAAGCCTTAACAATGGAACTTGGGTAAACGAAACAGGTGCTGGATCCAACAGTTCAGCCTATACGGTTGCTCCAACGACTAGCACCACCTACCGTGCCTATGTTTCCAGTGGTAGTTGCCCCCCAGACAGTTCGAACTCCATTGACATTACGGTCCTGCAAATCACCACACCAGTTACTGTGGGCGACAGTTTATGTGTAAGTGGCAACGCCACCATTACTGCAACTGGCACTGGAACCATTCTTTGGTACAATTCACTGAACAGCTCAACTCCTGTGGCATCAGGCAGCACCTATTCATTCAACACAAACCAGAGCGCCACTTACTATGCACAGTGTTTTGCGGGAACCGCATATAATGTAGGCCCTGTGGATGCTGCAATTGGAAACCAAACCGTAACTACCAGTAACAATTTCGGGATGGCATTTGATGTGCTTCGTCCCGTCACCATCGACTTTGTGCACGTTTATCCAAACCAAACAGGTACGGTAACCATCAACCTCCGACAGGGGCCTGGTCTGCCTGTTTTGGATTCACACACGCAAAACGTAACCGCCTTCACTGGAAAAACCCCCATCAAAGTTGATTTTGATGTTCCGGTTGGAACAGGGTATTTCATGGAGGTAGCCACAGGAAGCGTCACAATGAATCAAAACACGGCCGGGGCCGCATATCCTTACTCGGTAGCAAACGGCCCTCTGAACATTACGGGATATTACAACCCAGCATTCAATACCGGAGCAGCTTATTTGTACTTGTATGACTGGGTGGTTTCAGAAGGATGCCGAAGTCCATTGGTTGCGACTCCTGTTGTTGTTAGTCCATTCCCGCCTACTCCTACAATTACGTTAAACTTTAACGTGCTTACTTCATCTCCAGCTAACACCTATCAATGGAATAGGAACGGCGTGGCCATACCCGGAGCCACTAATCAATCCTATACGGCAACCCAGAATGGCAATTATACGGTCACAATCTCCTTGAATGGCTGCACGACCACTTCGGCCGTATTCCAGTTCTTGTCGGCTGGAACTGGTGAACTGCAAAGCTCATTTGAAGTGTTCCCGAATCCAGCCAATGAGCAGTTGATTATTTCCATGTTGGGTTCAGGAATCGAAGTGGATCAAGTGAGCATTACGGATCTAACAGGAAAAACCGTGTATGAGATTAAGAATCCAGAGATTTTTGGAGCCAATACCATAAGGTTACCAACTGCGCAATTGGCAGATGGAAGTTATGTTGCCCGAATACAAACGAAGTTTGGTGCAGCTCTTAAAATGTTTGTAAAACAGCAGTAGTTTCTTTATTAGAAAAACGTACAAGGGGGGTCGAAAGGCCACCCTTTTTTATTATGCATATACTAACAAACAGCTGTTTATAATTATGGGGAGGGAGCTGTAATCCCCTAATCCATCAAGAATACTTTTGGAGCTCTGTGAAAAGCAAAAACCATACGCACCAAGTCAAGCTACCGAAATTGCTGATACCTTCAGCAGGGGCGTTTTTAATCTCAGCATCCATTTTCACAGGCTGCAAGGATTACAGGCCTGAAATGGAGCGAGCCATTGCAGAACGTGATTCGGTAATGCTTTTGAGTACCGTTAAAGACTCTTCGATCAGTTCCTACATAGAGTCAATGAATGAGATTGAGGCAAACCTTGACAGTGTTGCCAGAACTCAACTCACCATTGCAAAGGAAACTACTGATGGCACAGAGATGAAACAGGATGTCAAGGACAGAATCAATTTCAACATCGGTGTTATAGGTGAGTTGCTAGAGCGCAACAGTCAGATAATCGAAGACCTGAATAAGCGGTTGTCCGGAAATGATAAAACAATTGCCTCCCTTCGTAAGAAGATACTTAAACTTACCGAGGAAAACGCCTTAAAGGACCAAGAAATCCTAATGCTCAAGGACGAGGCTGGGGTTATGAGGAACACTATATCCGGATTGAATCGATCAGTCGACTCCTTACAAGTAGAAACACAACAGCGAGATATCATCATCAGTCAAAAAACCGATCAGCTTCAAACAGCTTATTGGGTATTGGGTACGTACAAAGACCTCAACGCTAAAAAGGTGATGAAGAAAGAAGGTGGTTTCCTGGGAATTGGTAAAGACCGTGTATTACAAAGCGATCTTAATCCTGACGCCTTCCAAAAAATCGACATCACCAAATTCAACACCATTCCTGTAAATTCAAAGACTGCTAAGCTGGTTACTAACCACCCAGCCGACAGCTACAAGATAAACACAGATATCAAAGGATTTGTAAAGAGTATTGAAATCACAAATCCCGCCAGATTTTGGAAGTCTTCCAAATATCTGGTCATAGTTACTGGTTAGCTTTTCTGTTCATGAAGATGGGGAACCCGGTTATGCGAAAGTGTAACCGGGTTATTTTTTAAATGAAAAACTCCGCCAAGCCGTTATTGATTACACCTATCACCTTACCGCGCAGCTTGGATCCAATCAAAGGATTGTTGTGTGATAAGGATGCACTGTTTTCCCTTACGGGGATGTGTTCCATATCTGGATGGAAAATTGTTAAACAAGCCCTACTCCCTTCTTTTATTTGAATCTCCTTCAAACCCAACACTCGCCTAGGACCATTTCCCAAAACTTCTACCAATCGTCCCAAAGGCAATTCCGGACAAGAAGTTCTTAAAGCGGAGAAGGTGGTTTCGATTCCAGCGATACCATAAGATGCGAAATCGAATTCAACCATTTTTGACTCTTCATCTTGCGGTGCATGATCAGAACATACCGCATCTACTGTTCCATCGGCTAATGCCGACTTAAGTGAAGCAACATCGACTTTGGACCGCAATGGTGGTTTAACCTTGTAATTGGTGTCGTAACCTGTTATCGCCGTGTCATCAAAATACAGTTGATGGACGCAAACATCTGCAGTAACCTTAAGACCTTGTTTTTTAGCATCCCTGATACGCTCAATGGAACCTTTGGTAGACAATGTTCCAAAATGCAATCGGGCATCAGCATAACGGCAAATCTCCAGATCTCTAGATACCATCAGCTCCTCAGAAAATGCGGGGGATGATCGCAAACCACTTTCTGTGGCTGGAATTCCTTCATTGACCAAACCCTTGCCTGAAATACCTGCGTCATCGCTATAAGTCATAACCAACGACCCCACATTGGATGCATATTGTAAAGCGCGTAACATCAAACCTGAGTCCGTCACAGGTCTTTTATCGTCCGTGAAAGCCAAAGCGCCGGCGGACTTCATATCGAACATTTCGGTTATGTCCTTTCCTTCTCTGCCTTGAGACAAACATCCAGATGGATGAGCTGTTACCAATCGTCCCATTGCTTTCGACTTCACATATTCTATATCGGTTTTGGACTGAATTGGCGGAGTGGTGGAAGGCATCAATAAAATATCAGTAAATCCACCCTTTGCTGCAGCGGAAAGACCAGTAGATATCGTCTCCTTATGTTCATCACCAGGGTCGCGGAAATTCACTCGTAAATCAAACCAGCCTGGAGATACACACGCCCCTTCTACATCAATAACTTGATCACACTCATCCTTGATGCCTTGAGATATGGATTTAATCAAACCATCCACAATTAAGATATCAGTGGGTTTGTCGTTTTGTCCGGAACCGATAATCCGTACATTTCTGAGCAGGAGTCTCATGTTTTCCAATATTTGAGTAATAATATTTCAATGGCTAAGAACACCAAGGCAAGAATGATGCAGAATTTCCAAAGTGGAATCCCTGTTGAGTCAAGCGTTCCGGCAAGTGCTTTAGCACCTGATGTAGCGTCTACCTTGAAATTGGCAAGCCTGGCCTCTCCAATTTGCTCTGTAAGCATATCTGCATCATTGAAGGACATGACCGATTCAGCCCTGCTGTAATTGAATGAAGGGTTTGAAACCAAGTTGCCGTCGAGACTCAACTGATATGCACCAGCATCACGAACGGTATTTCCAAAATTAATCTTAACGACGGAACCTACCATTCGATGAGTTGGGATGAATTCAGCTCCATTGGCACCTCCTTTAAGTTTGAATACCCGATCACCAGAAAATCCTCCGGCAACAATGTCCAAGCCAGCATCGGATCCTATAGATACGGCAAGAGCTTGGGGATTGGTCGCGAGTAATGCCATCCTATAAAAAATCGGAACGAAGATGGCATGCTTTGCCAAGCCCGACATTTCACCGCTTAATGATGACCCCAACATATACACACTTCCCGCGCCTACCCTGTAACGGTTTAGATAAGGCTCTCCACTGCGAAGTCTCAATAAAATCTCAGGAACTCCTCCATTCAGTTGAAAGGAACGGTTAACCACAGGCAGGTCGGTGGAAGCACCTATGCCACTTTTACCAGTAAAGACGCCTGAAAAAACGGCATCATCTGTTTGCAAACGATCGACTTTATCGGGTGCAATACGTTGAGGCCCAATGTTCGCTATCCCGAGCGAAGAGGATAGGCCTGAGTAAGTTTCGGAATTGGCCATTGAATCGGGAATGATAATAGCTACGCCACCACTCTTCACAAACTTATCAATTTCGGCCACCATACCACTGGAGGGCTGGCGAACCTCATTAAGTACAACAATTCGAGCTTGGGAAAGTGCTCCGTAATTCACTTGCTTCTCAGTGAACTCTTGAAGTTTGAAATATCCTTCTTGCGGGAAAAGGGACCTGAAATAAGATCCTGCGGTTGGACCATTTATACAAACCATTGGAACAGATGGCTCAACGTGCATGGAGAAGAAATACCTGTCGTCGAACAAAACAGCATTATCTTCCAATGAAACCTCGCAATTGTACCAACCTGAATCATTTGGCGTGAATGTGAGTGTTAAATCCTTTAAGGAGCCAGCCACCAAATCCACACTTGCAGCCGACTTGGGCGATCCGTTAACAGAGAACTTAAGAGGTACAGATGTGATATCAGATTTACCATGATTTCGAACTCGCACGTTTACCTCTGTGATTTGTCCGGGCTGAACCACGGGTGAAGCCAACCAACAAGAGTCGATAGAAATGTTATCGGCATCAGCTGATCCGATGGGAACAAGTAAAACGCTGACGGTTGAGTCTGGTTTGATAACCGACAGATTCGTGGTCGATTTCTGGAAATCGGAAATCTGAATGGCCAACTTATTGGATGAGCCGCCAGTATTGAGCAAATCTGTTTGGCGTGACAAAACCTCCGAAACCGTGCGAGTGGCCGGGCTAAGTTCGACTTGATCCAAAGCAGAGAGGAATTCTTCGCGACTAAGCAGTCGTTGATGGGCTGGATCAAAATCACTTGTAAGCAGTTGAAATCGATCTGAAGGCTTATACGATTTGGCGATGTCCCGGGCTATGTTGGTAGCCTCTTCAATCCGAGTGCCTTTGGTGCCCAAAGCCTCCATGCTAAAGGAATTGTCGACGTATATGCTGACCACATTTCCTGGAAAGTTCTTGGTGCCTTGTTCCCGTGGGATGTAGGGTTGCGCAAAGGCAAAAACCAGGAAAGAAAGTGCCAAGATACGACTAGCCAGTACCAGCAAATGCTTGAGTTTGGATCGAGAATTGGTTTCTTCCTTCAATTCCTTGAGGAAAGAAACATTGGTAAAATAAACGACCTTGAATTTCCGAAAGTTGAATAAATGAACAATAATGGGGACGGCTATAAGCGCAAGGGCCGTCAGGAAGGCCGGTTCCACAAAACCGATGTTCATCAAAGGGCTGAAAAATTTTATAGTGCTCAAATATAATCATTTTCATTGAATCAGGGGTTGTTAACAGGCCTTTGTCGATATGTGAAGCCCCCTACCCGACGCTATTCCCGACACAAGGTCGTTAATTTGACACTAACGTTCTTACACATGTACATCTAGAAAACCACCGCTTATGCCGAACCGCAGTGAAAGAAAAATATTTGTCCTTGACACTTCCGCTATACTTTTCGACCATAATGCCATCCACAACTTCAAAGAACATGATGTAGCCATTCCGATTACTGTACTTGAAGAAATAGACCGATTCAAAAAGGGAAATGACGTTATCAATTTCGAGGCACGGGAGTTCATCCGAAACATAGACAATCTTTCGGGCCAACACTCGCTTCAAGATTGGATTCCCTTGAACGGTCCTACAAAAGGCATGATCCGGGTGTTGATGATGGAGCATGCTACTGTAGATGCGAATAAGGTTTTTGGAGAAAAAAAGGCTGACCACAATATTTTGAATGCCGCCCTTCATTTGGCAGAAACAAGTCCTGGACGCAAGGTTATTTTGGTTTCCAAAGACATCAACCTTCGCCTGAAAGCTAAATCGCTGAATCTGCAGGCTGAAGATTACAAAACAGGAAAAATAAAAGACCTGGAGGGCCTCTATTCGGGTAGCAGTGTTCTGGAAAATGTGAGTAGTAAACACATTGACAGCATTTACAATTCAGGTCACATCTCAGCCACTCAAATCATTAAAAAAGGCAAACCAGTTCCAAACCACTATTATGTTCTGAAATCGAAAGACGGTTCACACTCTGCCCTAACCTGGTATAATCCTGAAACGGGTAGTTTGGAACGGATTTCAAAAGAAACAGCATATGGTATTCGTCCCCGCAACGCGGAACAGGCATTTGCAATGCATGCGGTGATGAATCCAGCCATAAAACTGGTAACCATACAAGGTGTGGCAGGTACAGGAAAGACCCTGATCGCTCTGGCTTCAGCACTTCAAACACGCCAATCATTCCGACAGATTTACCTGGCCCGTCCCATAGTGCCTCTTTCAAACAAAGATATCGGCTACTTGCCTGGCGATATCAAATCCAAAATCAATCCATACATGGAACCATTGTGGGACAACTTAAAGTTCATACAAGGTCAATACAAGGAAACCGACAAGGAGTTTCAAAAGATCAATGAGATGGTTGAGTCGGAAAAACTGCACATAACCCCATTGGCATATATTCGAGGAAGAAGCCTTTCCAACATTTGCTTCATCATAGACGAGGCTCAAAACCTCACACCGCATGAGGTGAAAACCATTGTCACGCGTGCCGGGGAAAACACTAAGATTATATTTTCAGGGGATGTGAATCAGATTGACACACCTTACCTTGACTCCCACAGCAACGGGCTTTCACACATAATCGACAAGATGAAAGGCCAACACTTATACGCCCACATCACTCTTGAAAAGGGTGAGCGAAGCGAACTAGCCGACCTAGCAGGAAGCCTACTCTGATGAATACCATCAGAATAACCGTATCTTTGTATTATCATGTCATACAAAGTAAACGACCATTTCGCAAAGAAGGCCAAGAAGGAACAGTATGTCGCCCGATCTGTTTACAAGTTGCAGGAAATCGACAACAAATTCAGGATTTTACGTAAAGGGGACATGGTTTTGGACTTGGGAGCATCTCCTGGTTCATGGTCGCAATATGCGAGCAAAGTGGTGGGTGACCAAGGTAGGGTTCTTGGTGTGGACTTGAAGAAGGTATTCTTATCTATTCCGAATGCAGTGTTCGTTAAGGCCGATATGCTCTCAGCAGACCTCTCCGAAACCATATTATCGCATGGATTCGACAAGCCATTTGACGTGGTAATATCTGATATGGCACCCGACACAACCACCAATCGATTTACAGATCAAATGCGATCGTTGGAGTTGTGTGAGATGGCCTTAGCCACTGCACAGAAATTCCTCAGAGCAGGAGGCCACTTCGCATGTAAGATTTTCGATAGTGGTGATGCCATGGGATTCCGAGATGAGTTGAGGAAAAACTTCAAATCAGTGAAATTGCTTAGACCTAAAAGTGTTCAGCAATCCAGCAAGGAGTTTTTCATGATAGGAATGGGATTCCTAAGAAAGCCGGAAACCTCAGAGCTTGTAGCTCCATCCGATTGAAACTACGTAGTTCGTCCAAGGGTTAGGAACATTTACCTCCCGATCGAAAATATAGCCTAGGTTGAATGATGACTTTTTCGAATAATCATATTCGACACCTGCCGACATACGATACTCTGTGAATAGCGGACCCGCTGGAGGATTCAAATTATAGAATGTTTCTGCCGACACGAAGGGCGTCCATTTTGTATCTGTGTCGTATTTGAAAGTGGACTTTAAACGGAAGTAATCGTCAGGAACCCGCCAATTATCAGACCGATTGATGTCGGAGTATTGGGATTGGTATCTGGCGCGTATAGATGCGGTTATTTTGTCGAATTTCTTTTTATAAGACAGGTTTAATAGTGCCCTATGACGAATGCTGTAACTGTCGTCGTATCTACGCTTGCCTATCATCCTATAGCCAATGGATGCCTCCCACCTTTTGTTTAATTTATAACCTAACAAAGCCTCTCCATAAACTGTACCCAACTCGGTCACGTTTTCATTGAATCGAAATTCGACGTCTCCATCCAATGAGAATTTCTTGCCCAAATCGGATTGTAAACCCATGGAGGTCCATAGGCCGGCATCATTCACTTGAGCTTCTAAAGAAAAGCTGCAAGCCATCACACACAGGCAAATTATGAAAATTCTACTCATAGTAGTGCACTTGCACTTGTGCCGTGTCCCTCAAGAAATCAATTTTACCGATGGTGACTGAATTGACCTTGACTCCCAGTCGACTTTCGAGATCTGATATAAGTTTCTGTTTGTTTTCGGGCTTAATCAGCTCAATATTCTCATACATAACCAACTTAGAAACCTCCTTGCGCATCAAAATACGGCTTTCGAGCAACCAGGTGACGAAAATGATGATGGAATTGACCAGCAGAAGTTCATCCCAACTTCCTTTGGTGACAGCATTGATAAGCCCCATGGCTATTACAAGGAACATATATGTCATATCCTTGATACTGATATCCTCTGTCCTGTAACGAAGCATTGAGAACACAGCAAACAGACCGAAGGCAGCTCCCATGCTCATCTCAACCTTGTTGAGCAGATATGTTATCAAGAATATTATTAAGTTAAAAATGAAGAACGTGAAAACATATTCACGGTTCCGGTATACTGGAAAATAAACAAATCGTATGAGTACTAAAACGGAACCAAGGTCAATCAGCATTCTTAAGAAAAACTTCCAGGAGAGCTTTTCAAACAAGGTAAATCCGGTTTTGGCGAATTCACTGTCAAGGTCTTGTAGTAGTATCATTTTGGATTTTTTTAACCATTAATATTTGAGGCTTGAAATTATTCTTTTTCACATTATCGGCCAAAGCGGCCACACCAAGGCAGTACTTGCTCAGGGAAGTGGGCCGGACACCATATTCTTTCATCAATCTGCTGAATACAGATGATTTGGTGCGGTTTTGCTTCAATTCAGCTATTACCAATCCCTCTACAGGCCATCTCCTATCCTCCAAGACGTAGGTTAAATCCGTATCAATGGTAAGACGCTCCTTGAAGTCGGGGCCAGTTAGTGTGATTCGTGTGTAATCAACCAATATCTGTTCATGCAGGGAAGAAAAATCGTAAGGGGTTTTTTCTACTAGTAGGCCTGATGCTTTATCCAAATCATTCGAGGAATCCAATATGACCCTCGATTTGATTGTACGCCCACGGTTGTTTTTGAACTTAATCTCAAAAAAGGTCCCTCCCGTGTCAACGTAGCTCCGCCTTCTTACTTTGTATCGGTTCAGCTTGCCGGATGCATGTCGTCCGTATAGTGAAAAATCATCAGTATCAAAATAAACGGAGCTATAACGAAAGGCACGGATGCCGTCGATGGATAAGGTTTTATATCCCGCAATTAGCAGTTTTTCCAGCACATCTGGGAGCAAAGAATCATTAAAGACGAATTTGGTGTCCATGCGGTTCTGCAATGAAACCTGGTCCAAATCAGCCAAAGTCAAGCCATCGAAACGGTCAAGGACTTTCAATATGTTCTCTTTCAACTGTCCTAACACGCTAATCTATCTGGCCTTTCAGTAGTGTATTTTTTCTCAATGACTCCATTTGAATTTATTAAACATGCAGTAAAGATTTCAAAAGGATTAAAATAGATTTAGTCATATGTAGTCCTGCTAACCGGATCATTAATATTTTATGATTTGAAAAGTGCCAGCGTTAACCTCCTGCTTACGACCAGTTATTTCAATGGACTTCCTTACCGCAGTAGTACCCGATGCGGTCAAGGTATCAGAGTAAACATATACTGTATATGAGCCCTCCCTCAAATACTTGAATTCGAAACGTCCGTCAAAAGAACTTTTAATCCTTTCACTGTAGGTTATATCATCACCATAAATCAAATAGACGTCCTCATCTACTCCTGGATAAACTTCGCCATTTTGAAAGTCATCCACTTCAACATTCCCAACAATTGAGCTGGTGCCACCTTCTCCGGGACCTTTCTCACAAGATGGAAACAAGGCGATTGAAATTGCAAGGAATGAAACCCAAACGAAGATTCTTGATTTCACTGAAGTATTAATGGTGTAACGATTAATCATGAAAACCGATTATTATGGGTTGTAAACTAATTTGACCGTTTGACGGAAACTTCCTGAAATCAATTCCAAGAAGTAAATTCCTGATGGAAGTGACGAACCTGACAATTTCAAATCGAAATGATGCAGTCCGGAGTTAAGTCCAGCATTATCCTGCAAGGTCATGATTTTCTTTCCCTCCACAGAGTACAAGGACATTGTGACTTGGGATTTTGCTGGGAGATACAATTCCACAGAGGCAGACTCACTAATCATATTCGGTAAAACCGTTATGGATGGATTTGCTTCAGGAACTTCTGGCAAGAATGTGGAGCCAGTGAAATGAGCGGTGATAGAGTCAAGTGATGAGAGCGTGAAGGTGACACCTGGACTAGTAACTCCCGGGTTGAAAACCTGTGCACCAGGAGTCCAGCCGGAAAAAGAATATCCCGTGTTTGCATTTGCAGTGACACTGGTTTGAATATTCCCGAAATAAGTTCCCGTCCATGGGAAATTGGAAATATTCAGCGAGTTCAACTGTACATTTCCCGCTCCAATGGGATCCGTATTCAAGGTTAGTTGGTAAGGACCTGTTAAGCTATAGCAATTCATCAGTCCAGTTGAGAGGTTATTGCATCGGGTAACAATGAAGTTGCGCAAATCTTGGGCGTTGTTATACCACTCCGTGTATGTTCCATTCCATCGGTTGGAATGCGCAGTCATTTCAGGACTCAACAAGTTGATTATTGAATCCAATTTCGCCAGCATATTATCACAACTGAATACCGTATTCCACAAATCGATTTGACGGTTGATGTAATATCGATTGAATGTGGGGTTTGTACGTAGCTTATTCAAAAGTGCGATATGGCCCTTGGGATCTGAAGAGCCAGAGAGGGTTTCAACTTGGCAGGGATTGGCATTTGGACCAGTGTTGGCAATACCTGTATAGTTGATATAATGTCCGAAAGTGGCATCATTATCCCACAAAATATACCCCCACTTTAGATGAGAACCGGTGCTATCTAATCCACGCCACCAACCAGTGTTGTAATTCAGCCAATCGGAGCAAACGGTGAAAGAGTTAACTAGTACGTAATCGACCAAACTGGTTGCATCGTAGCGATCCATCACATATTGAAAAGCTACAGGATCATTCATGTTGGCACTCATCGCATAGCTGTAGAAAGAATTCCAAGAGCTTAAAGCTGTGGCCCCGCCATATTCGGCCCATGTATTACCCCATGTTTCGATGAAATACAAATTATACTTGTCTTGGCCATATTGGTACTCGGTATAGTCATGGTCGTCAGGGTTATCACGCATATCATAAACTCCCCAATAGCTGCCGTTCAGATAAACTATGCATTTCGACCCTCTGCGAACATCAAGGTTTAATCCTCCTTCAATAGCCATATTTTGGATATATGCATCACGGATATGGGCGCTTCCATCGTTGGCAGGACGGTGATCGGCAGGATAGTTGTCGTCACCGGCCGCGCGCAGGATAATCTTCTGAAAGTTACTTCTGGGATAGGAAGCGAATATCTGATGTTCGATTGAGTGATTATAGCCCATTTCGTCGCGAGAAGCAAAATCCAAACTTCTTTGACTAAGCACCCAAGAATCCTGGCCATGACGGTTGAACTCGCCGTAGGTATTGGCAACGCGGTTGCCTGTAACATCAAAAAGCTCGAACGATCCTTTGGGTTCCAAAGTCCCAGATCCATTTGCTAGATTCGTCAATGATGTGGCAGCAACAGAAACGATTGGCAACGTGTGACTGACATTTATGAAATAGGTTCCGAACTCCATGAAACTCGGTAAAATGGTTGGATCAGAGCTATACGTTATGGCTTTCACAACCTTGGTTGTTGTTAGATTGATTGGAGCAGAATATACTGTAGATGTAGCCGTTGGAAGTGTCCCGTCTATGGTGTAGCGAATGGTGGCATTGGGTTCGGTTGTTGTGATATTCAATGTAGCAGATCCGCTGTAAAATCCAGCGGTAATGTCATAATCTGGCTTATCTGCGTAATCGGCATAAGACGTTGCCGTGTTGTTGGATGCATTTGGCGTAGGAGCAGTGAAAATGCCCCATGCAGCAGAACCGTTGTTGATACGACCACGAGAGTGACCCAATTGAGTTTTGCGAACCTTGACAGAGTCTACTAACAGTCCGCTTGGATCAGAAAGCACTATATATTCCGAAGTGTTTTTGGTTTGTTTGATTTTAAAATTAGTGTGGTAATTAGCGCCTGAGACCAAATTTCTTCCTGAGCACCAGAATCTGATAAAAGCACCTGGATTTATATTCACATTGGCGGGAATCTGATACTTGAGCACATTGGATGAGTCATCCGTGAGATAATATCCCGTTAGTGAAACGGGGTTGGTTCCAGCATTGTAAAGCTCAATCCAATCCTCATACTCTACGTAATTGTCGGCAAATTGGGTCAAATTAGAAGCAGAAAACTCATTAATCACAACTTGAGCCTTGCTTGCACTCGCTGAAAAAAGTAAAATCAAACAGGCAAAATATAGCTTGTATAAATTTATCATAGTAAACGTGTAAGTGTTTTGATAATGATTTATTCACGTAAATTTAACATTTAACTTATTCAAAGTGGTAGGGCATGCAAATGAATTACCAACTTAAATTATTTTCATATAAATATGAATTCCAATCAATTATGTGGATTATTCAAAACTATGCAGCCTTCCAATGAGACATTATGAGTAATTTCAACCCATGATTGAGGTTATATCGGGATCGTTTTCAGACAACAAGCTTTGTGAGCCTATATTCAAAATCAGAAGGACTGTTTTTGTGGAAGAGCAACAGGTTGATGAAGCGGAGGAATTTGACGAGTTTGAAAATTCATCCATTCATTATTTAGGATTGATCAACGGAACTCCTGCGGGAACCGCCAGATGGAGAATTACTTCGAATGGAATAAAACTAGAGCGATTTGCCGTTCTGAAAGAATTCCGAAACAAGGGTGTAGCCGCAGCAATTTTGAATAAGGTAATTTCAGACACCGTTCGACCAGGCGTAAAATTATACATGCATGCTCAGTTAACTGCCCAAGGGTTTTACGAAAAGTATGGGTTTGTCACGGAGGGCTCAATATTTGAGGAGTGCGGTATTTTGCATTATAAAATGCACTTAGCCGTTTAGGTAAAGTCCTTTATGAAGGTCGGCATTGATTACAAGAACATTTGGGAGATTTCCTACCCTATTATTTTGGGTGGACTAGCCAACACCTTATTGAATCTGACCGATACAGCATTTGTTTCGCGATTGGGTGAAACAGAACTGGCATCTATGGCACTTACTACCATCTACTACTTCGTGGTGGTCATGATTGCCATTTCAATAGGGGTTGGAATACAAATTCTCATGTCGCGGCGTGCAGGTGAGGGCGACCGCAATGAAATCGGTAAGATTTTCGACCACGGCTTTTTGATCCTTTCAATTTCAGGGATTGTTTTTACACTGATCATGCACTTTACCACCTCAACACTTTTTAAAAACATATTAAGCTCTCAAGATGTACTCGAGGCATCCATGCAATATATTTCGACCAGGAGCTTTGGCCTATTTTTCGCTTTCACCACTATAGCATTCCGCTCCTTTTTCATTTCAATTGGCAACACAAAAATCATAACGTTTTCAGCCGTATTGATGCTTTGCTTGAATTTTGTATTGGACTACATGCTGATATTCGGCAATTTTGGCGCTCCTGAAATGGGAATTCAAGGTGCGGCATTGGCGTCTGTTATTTCGGAGGCAACTGCTCTGTGTTTTTTGGTCGGTTACACTTTGAAGAAACATGAAATCAAGGAGTTCCGACTATTCCGATTTGATAACGTTTCCGTTTCACGATTCAGAGCCATCATGAATCTTTCTTCTCCAATTGTTCTTCAAAACCTCATTTCCATGGGAGCGTGGTTCCTGTTTTTCGTGGTCATTGAACACATGGGAGAAAGAGAACTTGCAATTTCCAATATTATCAGGGCTACCTACATGATAATGATGACTCCTGTTTGGGGATACGCTGCTGCAACTAATAGCATGGTTAGCAATCTAATCGGGCAAGGCCGTCAAAACGAGGTAGGAAAGCTGGTTAAAAGGATCATCAAACTTGCCCTAGGTACAAGCAGCATAATTTTCCTGCTTATGGTGATCAACCCGAGTGCGATATTGGGTATTTCAACCTCCGATAGTGTAATCATATCAGAATCGTTGGGATGCTACTACATCATCTCTGGAGCAATGTTCTTGTTTTCAATCAGTGTTATTTTATTAAGTACAGTTTCAGGCACAGGAAGCACCAAGGCCGCAATGATAATTGAGGTCACCAATATTTTAATTTACCTAGCATACGTTTACATTTGCGCCATAGTTCTTAAGTCACCCATAGAATGGGTCTGGTTCTCAGAAGCCTTCTATTGGACTTTGATGGGACTTTTTTCCTACTTGTATCTTAGAACCGGTAAATGGAAAGTTGTTAAAATATGAAATTGGTTTTCGAATTGACTTGGGTTTTCGCTTTCATTTTGATTTCATCGTCATGCCACTCGAGTAGAGAAGCATCCGATAACTTAGAGGGATTGACGGTAGTAACCGTTCGTGATTTCCGAAATCTTGACGGATGTGGTTTTTTATTGGAACAAACTGATGGCAAATTCTTACAACCGCTTAACCTGGACTCCACATTTAACCATGAAGGGATGATTTTGGGAATAACTTTCAAAACTTCTCAAAACCCGACATCCTGCATGAAAGGCACGCCTGTTCAATTGCTTCTAGTGAGGCCTAAACAATAAACGATATGGCAAGGATAGTTTTTTTCGGAACACCTGGTTTTGCAGTGCCATCTTTAGAGGCCTTGGTCAAAACCGGCCATGATATTGCAGCGGTTGTGACCGCTCCGGACAAGCCTGCAGGAAGGGGTTTGAAGCTGAAGTTTTCTCCGATCAAGGAACTCGCACTATCCTTGCATATTCCGGTTTTGCAACCATTAAAACTAAGTGACCCAGCATTCATCGAATCACTCAAGTCCCTAAATGCCGATCTTTTCATTGTAGTGGCGTTTCGGATGCTGCCCGAATCCGTTTGGAACATGCCACCACATGGAACTTACAATGTACATTCCTCCCTATTACCGACTTATCGAGGAGCCGCACCCATAAACAGGGCTGTCATGGACGGCTGCACAAAAACCGGTGTGACCACCTTCAAACTCAGACATGAGATTGATACGGGCGGGATCATCCTCCAGCAGGAAACAACCATCGGCGAGGATGAAACAGCTGGTGAATTACATGACCGTTTGATGCTGATGGGTGCTGAGCTTCTCGTGAAAACCGTAGAATTGGTAGTATCTGGTACGGCTAACCCCATACCACAGGAACAGCTTGTCACGGATTTCACTGAACTTGCGTCAGCCCCTAAGATATTTTCTTCGGACTGTCAGGTTCAATGGAAAAAAACCGCCAAACAGTTACACGACCAAATCCGTGGATTGAGTCCATTCCCAGGGGCCTTCACCTACTTGGTTCATGAAAATGGATTGCAACACTTTGTTAAAATTTACCGCTCAAAGTTGCATCCGGAAATCGTTTCCAATGAGCCAGGACACGTGCAGATTTCGAATGGGAAACTATTCGTTCAAACTGGCACCACTGCCATTGAGATTTTAGAGTTGCAATTAGAAGGGAAAAAGAGAATGGCCACAACAGAATTCTTACGTGGAAACAATATCCAAGGCTGTTTGATGAGATGAAAAGGATTGTTGTCTTCACCGGAGCTGGGATTAGTGCAGAAAGTGGCATCAGGACATTTCGCGACTCTGGTGGATTGTGGGAGGAGCATGACGTAAAGGACGTTGCCACACCAGAAGCTTGGTCTAGGAATCCTGACCTTGTTACCAGGTTTTATAACCAACGCCGTAAACAGATGCTTGAGTCGACTCCCAATGATGGTCACCTTGCTTTGGCTAAATTAGAATCCAAGTATGATGTTACTATCATCACGCAGAATGTAGATGACTTGCACGAACGAGCAGGTTCTTCCAAAGTCATACACTTGCATGGTGAACTTTCAAAATCCAGAAGTACGGCCAACCCTGATTTGGTTTATAATGTTGATGGGTGGGAGCTTACCGCAGACTCAAAATGTGAGTTGGGCTCAAGGTTAAGACCACATATTGTATGGTTCGGCGAAGATGTACCTATGATGATTCCAGCCATTCAACTCACATCAGTAGCAGACATTTTCATTATCGTTGGAACATCGCTTGAGGTATATCCTGCAGCCGGTTTGGTTTTAAGAGCTCCTGATGAGTCACTTAAATACTATGTGGATCCCAATGCCAACAGTATTTCAAATATCAATAACCTTCACATCGTTCGAGAAAAATCAGGCATTGCCCTACCCCAACTTGTTGACGAATTACTTAGCATGAGCACTAAATGAATAGTTGGCTGAACATTGATCCAATAATTTACAACTGGTTAGTCTTACCATTACTCATTTTCCTGTCTCGATCTTGCGATGTATCATTAGCAACATTAAGAAACGTATTCATCGCAAGGAACATCCGAAACGTAGTTCCAATCATCGGTTTTTTTGAGGTGATGCTGTGGTTGGTTGCAATCAGTACGGTACTCGGTAACCTTAATAATGTTGCTTGCTATCTTGGATTTGCTCTTGGTTATGCAAATGGAATTTATCTCGGCCTTAAAATCGAAGAACGATTGGCTTTGGGCAAGCAGCTTGTTCGGATTTTCACAAAATTCGAGACTGCAGGGTTTGTTCAGGATTTGTACGACTTGGGCATGGGGGTCACCTTAATGGATGCCAGAGGTTCGCAAGGACCTGTAACGGTGGTTTTCACCACTTTGAACCGAAAAGACTTGCCCCTATTGGAGGCCATGATTCAAAAACACATCCCAAATTCGTTCTACACCATTGAAGACATCCGCAAAGCGAGATTGGGCGTATTTCCGGAAAACAAGGGAGAAGGGAAATTCGCTTTCCTGAAAGCATTATTACCCTTGCGATAAAACAATTTGAGCCATTAATGTGTCATCCTTGGTTACAAACCTTAAAAAGTGCAGCAGCAAAAGGAACGCGAAAACAAACCGGCATTTGGCAAGCTTGAGCAATCAAGTCCATTGAAAACCATGCTGCTTATGACCATGGCGGGAAGCACCATCCTGTTCATTGCCGTCTCCATGCTTTATGTGGTTACCATCGTTAAAAACGATGCGATAGGCGCATTTCGAATACCGGTGGCCTTTGCATTCAGCACGGTTTTCTTATTATTGAGCAGTTTCAGCCTCTCATCATCCAAACGGAACTTCAAAAACGACAACATTAAAGGACTCCGAACAGGCTTGCAACTTACCATGTTGCTTGGAGTGATTTTCGCTTTTTGCCAAGTATGGGGTTGGTATCAGATGATACAGGCAGGTATGTTCTTGCAAACGGCTCCTGGAGTGGCTTACTTGTATGTTATCAGTGGGTTGCATTTCGTGCACGTATTGGGAGGCATGGCCTACCTTATGACCATCATGTACTCCCTTTCGGGATTGAAATCCGACTTTGCGGGATCCCTGATGTATTTATCAGAAAAAGAAAATCTAACCAAGCTAGATCTTGTCACCACCTATTGGCACTTTGTAGATGGACTGTGGGTAGCGCTTTACTTTATGTTCCTCTTTACTTTTCAATTTTAATCCATACTACGGATCAAAGCTGCTTCAAGATATTCACGAATGATCGTGATTTAAGAGAAGCCCCACCAATCAAACCGCCATCCACGTCTTTCAAAACAAAAAGTTCGGTGGCATTGCTTTCGTTGCAACTTCCGCCGTATAGGATCGAGACCTCAGAAGCCAATTCATGACCCATATGATCAGCAATTGTTTGCCTTATGAAGGCATGCATTTCCTGGGCCTGAGCAGGTGATGCAGTCAATCCAGTGCCAATTGCCCAAACAGGTTCATAAGCAACTACAACATGACCCCACTGATCCTTACTTAAGTGAAAAAGACATTCACGCAACTGAGATGCTACCAAATTGAAATGCTCGGTTTGCTCACGCTGCTCCAAGGTCTCGCCAACGCAATAAATGACCTGCAATCCGGCCTTTAATGCTTGCATAATCTTTGCAGTCAAATCAGAAGAGCTTTCGTTAAAGTAACTACGCCGTTCGCTATGGCCAATGATTACATATTGGGCTCCACAAGATGCCAACATTTTTGCGGAAACCTCTCCGGTAAATGCACCGGAATCAGCTGCAGCACAATTTTGGCCTCCGATTGAAATACGGGAATGTTCCAACAACCTTGCAATAGAATGGATGTGAACAAAGGGTGGGAATAAAACGATTTTAGAGTCGCCCAAATACTCATCCTTAACCATTCCCGAAATTTCAGTGGCCAGTGACATAGCCTCTTCACGGTCGCCATTCATTTTCCAATTTCCAGCAAGAATCCTTCTACGCATAAATGTTATTTTTTATCAAGAGGATCTACGTACTCTGGGATCAAGTACTCCATAGAGCAGATCGACTGCAATATTAATCAATATGAAGAAACAGGATACCAATAGTACGGCCCCCATCACCACAGGTAAATCGTAGGTCTCCAAGCTATCTACCGTTATCTTGCCTATTCCCTTCCAGTTAAAAACATACTCAATGAATACTGCACCTGCCAAAAGCGAACCAAACCAACCGCTTACGGCTGTCAATACGGGGTTCAGGGCATTTCTTAGCGCATGCCTGTACAAAACAATGCGTGATTCCAATCCCTTGGCCTTTGCCGTTCTAACAAAATCCAATGACAACACTTCCAACATTGAGCTTCGAGTTAGCTGAATAACAACCGAAAGCGGTCGGATACCAAGAGTAATGCTGGGTAGAATGAGGTTTTTCCATTCTATGACAGGACCAAAGAAAGGGTCGACACGATATAAACTTCCTGTCATCTCCAATCCTGTATAATCCGACAAAACAAATCCAAACAGCCACGCAATAATTACCGCGGCAAAGAAGGATGGCAAAGCCATTCCGAGGGCGGCTATCATACCTATAGCATGGTCGGCAAACTTGTTTTTCTTTACAGCGGAAATAACGCCTAAAGGGATTCCTATAAAAGATGCCAAAAACAGTGCCGCTATGGAAAGTATGAATGTTCCCTTAAGGGAATCCACTAGTATTTCACCAACCAGCCTATTCGACTGGTATGACCTACGTAGGTATGGTTGTTTAATATAGATGGAGCGTTCGCCAAATGAAAGCAATTGCGTTGTTTCACCATATTTCGCTGAATCAGCAAAAATAAATGATTGTGGATCTTTACTCAGCAGGCAAACAGGCGAAAGGTCGTTAATGTAGATGGCAAATCTCTTCAATGGTGGTTGATCGAGCCCTAACTCACGGTTTATGCTCTGCACACTTTGAACGTCTGCCCTTTGGCCAAGCATCATGCGCGCAGGATCACCAGGAAGTAAATTGAAAAGAAAAAAGACAAGGGCTGACACCCCGAAAACCACCAATAGTCCGGAGATGATTTTTTTAAGGAAAAAACTCAAGATGTTCAAGTCAATACGGTATTACTTGCCATGCGCATGTTGCAAGTGCCCTTTCAGTTTCTCTTTGGTAAAAGCATTGTCAGTTGTACCCTCAAACTCGGTAATGGAGTTACCATTCCACAGGAATACGACTCCAGGAGTAGAACCATTTCCAAGCAATTTCCAGAATGAAGGAATATCCACTACCTTGGATGGGAAGCGCTTTCCAACGATTTTGTGAAAATCAGGTATTTTCTCTGGCTCCTCGTCCATGAAGTAAATGTAAACAGGAGGAAAACCTGGTTGTTTTGACATCTCAGCAAGGTCTTGAGCTGCATGCTGACAATGATCACATCCGGGAACAAACAAGCAAAGAATTTTCTTGCCGTTATCGATGTTCACCTTCTTACCATCGAAAACGTTATAATTTGCAAACTTAGACTTGACCGGAGCAGGACCCGTTTCCTTTTTGACAGTATCCTGAATTGCTTTTACCACGGTGTCAGTTGCTTCTGTAGCTGTGTTTAACGTATCAACTAAAGCTGTATCAGCATAAACATCACCAACTGGCTCATCTTCCACAACAGCAACGGTTTCCTGATCAGAATTGGCCATCTCTTTTTCACAAGGACAGAAAGGAAACAATATGAACATGAGCAGCGAGCAAAGCAGGCCAATTACAAGTAGTACTGAAAAGCGATTTTCCCCTTTGGGTTTATCGTAAACGTTAGCATAAATGTAACCAAGGATTCCAAGCGTAAGAATATTCTTGACGACTGCCTCCAAAGGGGTCATGGGTATAAGCTGACCAAAACATCCACAGTTTCCATTCATGGCACCATGCTTCACCATTTCAATGGTGAGATGTATACAGAATAACACCAATAGCAAAATGGTGGATGGCAACACAATCCGCTTGAGGAAATGCGGCTGGATTATCGCCACACCAAGTGCAAGCTCCAAGGCGATCAGCAAACGGGCAAAAAAATGGGCATTACACCAAGACATCAATCCAAGATCAACCAATTGCTTTTCAAATGCCCAAAGCGGGAACATCTTGGCAATTGCAGAAAAAACAAAAAGAGCGGCCACCAGAAACCGAAGGGCCCAAACGATTTTAGACTTATCCATAGTTAACGGCTTTTGAGGTATTCAATAGAATAGTAAAGAGATTATCAAGCAGTAGCTGCTCGCTCCTCTTCACATCTGATAAGAGCGAACACGGCATAATTGATGATATCGTAGTAATTGGCGTCAATACCTTCGGAAATGATGGTGTTCCCATCATTATCCTCGATCTGTTTAACACGAAGGAGCTTCACTAAAATCAAATCCGTTATGGAACTCACGCGCATTTTCCTCCACGCTTCACCATAATCGTGGTTTTTGTCTTCCATTAATGATTTGGACGCTTGGATTTGCTTATCGAAGTATACGGAAGCTTCTTCCAAAGTCAAATCTGCATCCGCCATGGAAACGCCTAATTCGTGTTGAATGAGGGCGATGACAGCGTAATTCAAAATACCTTTGAATTCGTCCGGTATTCCCTCCCCTATTTTCTGGACGCCTTTCTGCTGGATGCTTCGAATACGTTGCGCCTTGATCATCATTTGGTCGGTTATGGATTCGAGCCGGAGAATCCTCCATGCGCTTCCATAGTCTTTCATCTTGGCGGTGAATATATATTTGCAATCCGCAACGACCTTGTCATAT
>JALRAP010000031.1 GCA_023262505.1 Bacteroidia bacterium | reverse complement strand
AGTGCTTTACCGCTATCCGAAAGCCGGAGGAACCGCAACACTGTCCAGGCCTATGGTAAACACCACAGGAACGACGCTCAGTACCGTGACAGGAGTTGTGGTGGATGGCGCCAACGTACTCGTAACCGATAACGGTCTTGATCGCGCACTGAGTTATTCATTGGCCAACTTGTACACCGGAACTGGCAACCTGAATGCACAAGCGGTTTACACATTGCAATCCACCAACCTCAACAGCACAGGAATAGCCTTGTGTACGAGTACCAGCGTGCTACGCGACATCACCAATGAAACTCCCCCTGCCATCTCTGAAAACCTAGAACTGAAAATCTACCCGAATCCAAGCCAAGGATTGGTGCACCTGATTATTTCCGGCGCATTGGATCAAACCCACAACATCACAGTGGTTGACATCACCGGCAAGGTAGTATACTCGCAAAGCCTGTCGGCAGATGGTTTGAATGAGCGCGAAGTCGTGTTCGACCTTTCTGCATATGGCAAAGGCGAATACATTGCTACGCTTTACGGAAAGCAGCAGAGGAAAAGCTTAATGTTTCTAGTACAGTAGTGCGGTCAACTTATCAATCAATTCAAGCCTCCACCTTGTGGGGGCTTTTTTATTATGTGAGATTAGAAACCTCGATTATCTCATAACCGCAGCTATTGAAGAGGTTGCGGTGAGATCGCAATGTGTCCACGCCGATTAAAATAACAGCAAGACTACTCCCTGCTGGCGAGTATATGGTTAGACTTAAGGAAAGTAAAAATCAAAAATAAATCTGAAAGGGTATGAGTCGATTCTGGAAGTCGCCTGTTCCCAACTGACCACTTGAATTCAATCCCCAAGTCCATACAGATCCGTCGGTCTTGGTTGCAATGGTGTGGCTTCCGCCGGCCGAAACATCCAGCCAATTCGCATCTGTTCCAATTTGAATCGGTGATGATATGTTAGATGTATTTCCATTCCCGATTTGTCCATAAGTGTTGACGCCCCAGCCCCAAAGGGTACCGTTGGACTTGATGGCCATGTAATGCCCACCTTCCCAAGCAGAAACCATTTTCCAGCCAGTACCCGTATTGGGTATTTGAATCCAATAGTTATTGATTAAAGTCCACAGGGTTCCATCAGAACGAATCGCCGCACCAGATGCCACATCGAGCCATGTTTCGGTGCCTACTTGAGCAAGATAGTTTTGAACGCCGGGAATGGTCTTCCAAAGTGTGCCGTCCTGCTTGATAGCGAAAGCACCAAAATTATAAGTTGCCACCTTGCTCCATCCCCCGTCTACTCCGACCTGAATGGGGAATACGGTTCCGGGAATTGGGGGCCATGGGGGAGGTAGCGAAAAACAATTGATTCCTCCACAAGCCCAAAGCTCCCGGTTGTTGGTGGTGATTCTCCATGCCGCAAAGCCGTTTCCTGAAAATATCGATGATATTGAGCTCCCGTTTTGTTGTGGACGCACCCAGGTTAAAGTGTCAACACCAATTCCGATACCAACACCACAGCTTCCTGATGAATCCCTTCCCCAGCTCCATGAAGTGCCATCGCCCTTAAGTCCATAACTTGTTAAAGTGCCCGCAGCAACTTCTCTCCAGTTGTTGGCAATTCCAACACGCACAGGGGCAAATTCATTTTGGTAGTCGTTTGGTCCAGGAGTACCCACAACCCTATCGGAATCATTGTTGCCCAGTTGCCCTGCAAAATTGCTTCCAAATGCCCACAGGGTACCGTCCGGTTTAACTATAAGGGAATGATACCCTCCCGCAGCAATACGGAGCCCATTGAAATTACCGCAAAGTCGCACGAATCCTATGTTTGTAGTGGCAGCTATTCCACCCGAGAGAACGTTGATGGTTGTGTCTTCACTTCCGTTGAACATCCGAACCGTTACGTTGACGTTTGTAGGAACAGATAAACGAAATGTTCCTCCAGGAGTCGCACTAGCCACACGACTAAATATGACTCCCGATACAGTGGCGGTAACCGAATCTCCTCCTGCCACACCACTGCATTCAATCACTCCCGATATCCAAGCATTATTTGTGAGCGGATTCCCGTCTGAAACCAACAGATCCTCTTCTTTTTTACATGATTGAAAAACGGATAATAATCCAATCGTAACAGTAATCAAATACAATGCGCGTGTAACTTGTCTTTTCATGTCTTGATTTTAAAAACAGGGATACGAACCCGCTTAGTTAAATAAAACGCGTGTTGGGTTTGGGATTCCCATGGTCGATGTAACACCTGTGCCTACTTGACCTCTGTCATTCCTTCCCATGGCCCAAACGGATCCGTCTAATTTCAACATAAGGGATGTTCCCGCACCAGCATCTATATCCTTCCAATCGTTATCCATTCCCACACGGGTCAAAAGTTGATTGTAATACCCTCCATTGCCCAGATGGCCAAAAAGATTATTACCCGCTGTCCACAAGGAGCCGTCAAACCGCAAAGCCATTGTGTGACCATTTCTTTGATTGTTCGGGTTGGTGACCCAGTAGGGTCCATGACCAAATGAAGTTTTGATCCAGCCTGAAATCGGGGTCAATTGAATGGCTTTGAAATAGAAATTGCAAGGCCCTAGCGGATCGGTGTTGACATTTATCACATCTATCACCACCTGATTCAATTGTCCGTTTACGTTATCTCCTCCACCCAGCAGTTCGTTCGCAGTGTTGATGCCAATCATGCAAGATCCTGCAGAAGCGGTTAGCCACGTACTGTTTGTGATTTCTCTGGTTGGTGATGTTATTGGAACCGTATCCGATTGAATCAATGTGCAAGGAGGCCTATTGTAGACACATGTTTGACCCCTTTCATTGTTTCCCCATAGCCACAAGCTGCCGTTTGATTTTATGGCTCCCGAATTAGCTCCCTTTGCCGTTACAAAAGTCCAATCATTAGCTGTGCCAACCTGGGTCGGAGACTTTTTTAAGGTTGGAGTCAAACTTCCCAAACCCAACTGACCATATTCGTTATCGCCCCATGACCAAATAGTTCCATCGGAACGTAGCGCCAAGGAATGCTCAATACCCGCCGCTATCTCCAACCAAGAGTCTGAACCAATTTGTACGGGTTCCTTAACATCGGCTGCGCTCGCTGCGCCATTACCCAATTGGCCCTTGTTATCTTGGCCCCATGCCCAAAGTGTTCCATCAAATTTAATGGCAAGGCTGAAGTAATGCCCTGCTGCAATTTTTATCCATCCCGATTCAGAGCCTACTTGTACTGGCACTGCGGTATATAGCAAAGGTGCTTGGTTTAGGGAGTCTCTGCCTAATTGACCCTGACTATTATCGCCCCACGCCCAAATGGTGCCATCGGAGCGCAGCGCCATACAGTGCTTGCCTCCAGCAGCAATTTTCGTGAAGAAATAGGAATCACAAAGTCGGATATTCCCTAAGCTCACTGCAGATCCTAACGCGCCTGATGTTACATCTATAGTTGTGTCTTTTGAGCCATCGAATAACTTAACCTCTAAAGTCAATGACGTATTTACGGGGACGATGAAATTGAATCCTCCACCTGGATTTGTTTTTTTTGCCTCAATGAGTGGCCCGTTTCGATAAAATAATTTTACCGAGTCGCCTCCTGCATTGCCATTGCAATCGACCACGCCGGTAATCTTGGGTTCGTTGTTAATGCCAACATCGTTAACCTCTGGCTTTATGACATCATCTTTGGTACAGGAATGAAAAAACATCATTATGCAAAACCAAACAAAAAACTTTAAATAGTAAGTCATATGATATTATGAATATCTGAACTATAAAATTTAAACTATGCCCTTAATTAAAAATAGATTTGAAAAGGAGTCAAATGGTCGGCACCATCGCCCGTACCCAACTGACCTACCGAGTTGCTGCCCCAGGTCCATACGGATCCATTGTTTTTTGTAGCAATGGTAAAATCTCCACCTGCAGAAACGTCCAACCAATTGTTTTCGGTGCCAACCCTTACAGGGGCGCTCCTTGGATTGGTGTCGTTCAAACCCAATTGGCCGTTTGTATTTGCTCCCCAAGCCCAAAGTGAACCATCCGATTTAACAGCCATATAGTGACTAACTCCACTGGATAACTTCACCCATCCGGTACCTGTATTTGGGATTTGAATCCAATTATTGTTTTGATAAGACCATAGGGTTCCATCGGTTTTGATTCCGACACCTGAAGCAATCTTAGACCAAGTCTCCGTTCCAACTTGCGTGAGCTCAGCGGTTAATGAACCAACACTGATTTGTGTACTTGAAGTTGCCCAAAGAGTTCCATCCGTTTTCAACACATAGGCACGACCACCCCAATCAGACACCTGTGTCCATTGAGTTTCTGTCCCAACCTGAATGGGTGTATAGGTACGAAGGGGATAACCACAGCTGATGGCACCATGGGCCCACAAGGTTCCATTGGAAAGAATCCGAAACAAACTATACCCCCTCGAAGCGATCAGCTCCGTGAACCCGCCAACCTGCACAGGACTTAAAACCCAGTTGCCTGCCGCTGATCCACATCCTACAGACCCCTCCTCATTGTTTCCGAAAGCGTAAAAATTACCATCGCTTCTCAAAGCGAAACCTGTTTCTGTTCCACATACCACAGACCTCCAATTGTTATCTGTCCCAATTCTTGTTGGAATCGTTTGTGTAAAAGTCGTAAGTGTACCCTGACCGGTTTGACCACTGGCATCGGAACCCCAAGACCACAAGGTGCCATCAGGCTTCACCGTTAAACAAAAATTGCTGCCCGCGGCTATGAATAATCCATTATTAACACCACATAGACGAATAAACCCTAGTCCTGTGTTGGATCCTGCATTACCCGAGGTGACACTGATTGTTGTATCCTTGGCTCCATTACTGATTCGAATGGAAACGAGAGCATTGGGCTTGACAGATAAGGTGAATCCGCCGCCAGGAGTATTTGTCACAATTCTAATCACTGCATTACCGCCAACATTTGCAATTACGGAGTCACCTCCCGATGAACCATTGCACTCAACCACTCCTGTGATTTTTGCAGTCGGGCTTTGAGTAAGATCATCTGAAACCAAATCGTCTTCTTTCTTGCATGAATTCAATGCAAGCAAAACAAAAAGCGAGGAAATAAGCAGTAAGCACTTTTTCATTTTCATTCATTAAATTGTTTTCAAACACCAAGCTGTTAACCCGCAGCTATCAGAATAAAACACGAACTGGAGACGGACTATTTGAAGTCAGGCTATTGCCCAACTGTCCTGAGCTGCCCGAACCTACACACCAAACCGAACCATTGTTTTTCAATAACACAACATGATTTCCTGCTGATGATATGGCCATCCAATCGCTGTCATTCGTGACTTGCGCTGGAGATCCTTGTTGATAATAGGATCCGTTAGCCAAATTGCCAAAAGTATTCGCGCCCCAACTCCATAGTGTGCCATCTGACTTTAGCGCCATGCTAAACAAGCCACCGGCCGTTACGCTTTTCCAGTTTGTTGTTGCATTGATCAAAATTGGTGAATAGCAGGTGTTATTGTAATTGTTCCCGACCTGGCTGTAGGAGTTGAATCCCCATGACCATAAGCTGCCATTAAGTCGTAACGCTACAACATGCGAACCACCAATTGAAACCTGCGGTTTCCAATCCAATTGGTTGTTTCTTGGCTCTGGAGAATAAATGTTGTTAGCACCAAGGTTGCATTGCCCCCAATAATTGTCGCCCCAAAACCATAATCGATCATCCGATTTGATAGCACAACTAACATTCATGAATTCACTAACGCCACCGGCATATACGTATTTCCAATCTTGATCAGTACCAACTTGTGTGGGTATTGACTGACTTGTAATAGCTGATGTTCCCTGGCCCAATTCCCCACTGTAATTGTTACCCCAGGACCATAAGGTGTAGTTGCTTTTCAAGGCAATTACATGAGAATATCCTGCAGCCACCTCCGACCAATTATTACTTTGCGTTATTTCCTGAACAGGATTGTACCTGTCGATCTGAGTTCCGTCGCCCAATTGACCCCGTCCATTATCACCCCAAGCCCAAAGAGTACCATCATATTTCAGACCCATGCTGAAATTTCCATGTGCAACTATTTTTATCCAGTCATTTTCTGTTCCTATTCTAATGGGAACCGGGTGATTTGAAAGAGTGGAATCGCCCAGCTGGCCATGATTGTTATTTCCCCAACCCCAAATCGATCCATCTGAACGTAAAGCAAGACTATGGGCAAATCCTGAAGCTATTTGAGTAAATACATATGGGTTACACAGATTGATTTTCCCCATATTGACTACCGAACCTGCAGCACCTGATGTTACATCAATCACAGTGTCTTTTGATGCGTCCAATAGTTTAACCTCCAAGGTCAATTCCGTATTTGCGGGTACAGAGAAGCTGAATCTTCCACCTGGATTTGTTTTTTTTGCTTCAATGAGTGATCCGTTACGGAAGAAAACCTTCACGGAATCACCACCGGCATTGCCGTTACAATCGACCACACCAGTAACCTCGGGTTCATCTGTTAAGGTAGCATCGGTATCAAGCGTCTGAATAGATTCCTCCTTATTGCAGGAAAAAAGTACAAGCACCAGGCAAAGCGTCAAACATATATTGAAATTCCGGCTCATTTGTTTGATTAAGGATATTGAGTGCTAAAATGCGTCTTACACAATCCACCAAGCTAAGTCAAATCATTGACTTCCAAGATGGAATGAGTACACAAAGGGATGAGCGTGGTGTTTCTTGGGACAAAAAGGCGGTGTTTCTACCATACGCGTGATTTATTAGGCCGCTTCACTACCCAAATCCCTATATTTACCTGATTCCCTAATGCTGCAATCGCTTGAAAACAAGTAATCCTAAGTCTACATTCCTCTTAACGGTTTTCGGTGTATTGGTTCTTCACTTTCCCTTCTCAACTTGGGGCCAGCAGCTCATGGCACCAGGGAATAATCCAAAAGTTTCAATGAAGTTTATCTCATTGAATGAAGGCATATCCGGCCGGGAAATCAACAGCGGCCTAAAAGATGATGAAGGTTATATGTGGTTTGGCACCATGTACGGATTAAATCGGTTCGATGGAAAATCGGTTCGAGTGTTCAACACCAAAGACGGTCTGTTAAATGATAGTATCAAATTCGTTGAAAAGGCGGACAACAATCAATTGTGGTTAGGGTCAATACGTTTTCCTGCAACTATCGAATTCCAACTTTTTGACTTAAAGAAGTTGAAAGCCATCCGAACAAAAAAAGTGTATCCGGACATGCCTTTTGATGAAAAGCGTATTCAGCGCGTAGTACGAGGTGATAACGGAACCACCTACTTTATCACCTGTGCGCCCTTTCAGGTATGGAAGCACTCCACTATGACCGGATTCTTGTTGATGGCTGAAATGAGAGACTGGGATGTAAAATTCGTTACCAAAACATATCCAAATATTTACGACCACCTGAATATCAAATATTGCAACCATCAATTGATGGTTGTTGCAAGGTGGAGTCCAGAAACGTCCGTAATCATATGTCATAACTCGACCATCAAATTCGATGCGGGGCCGAACGACATTATTGCTTTCAATCATGCTTCAAAAAACGACTTCATGATTGAGATTCCTTCAAATAGGATAACTCAGAAGCAATCCTTCAGAAAGGGCTATTTGAAATCAAATGATCGCGGATATTACATTGGAATTTCAAATGAAGAGATAAAGGCCCCTTCCATACCGAATCGTTTGCCTTGGAAGGCATTAGAAACAGGTCGAACCGGTCAATTCCTGTTCTACAACAATTCAGACGGCGTATATTTGTTTAGAGGGGATTCAACAATAACCCTGTTAAGCCCTGAGGAGGCTCCAAAATACAACGCCTACAGTTTCGCCAAGGCATTTCAAGACAAGACAGATAGATTATGGGCGCTCAGCAGCATTGGGATATTCCAATTCAATATTGTCACACCATTTTTTGAAACCCTTTATTCAAAGTCAACTAGCGACGTCCTATATACCAACCAAGCCCGTGGAATCATTGCACAGCAAGGCACAATTATATCAACCATATGGGAGCGCTTGAATATTTTAAAAAAAGGTGAAAAGTCCAGTTTGATTTTCAAATCGGTTCTTTACGCAATTAAGCTGTATGGCCAAAAGTGTTTCATTGGTTCATACGGTCTTTACGAATTAGATCTCAACAGTGAGGAGGTTGTAGAAATTGGTTCGGATAAGCTACACCAGATCGTTTGGTCTATTCATTGTCTCAACGACAGTCTTCTTCTGACCGGAAGATCCAATGGTATCTACATTACCAACCGGTTATCCCGAACAACATCAGCAATCCGTACGATTTCAGATAGGATTCCGAATCCAGTGAACGTTTACCGTATACTACCCACCAAACAAAAAGGTTTAGTAGCTGTTGCTGAAAACGGATTGTATCTCATCAACTCGAAAAACGAAGTGTGGGATTATTACGGCCCGTCAGCCCTTAATAGCGACCACAAACTAAACACAACCAGGATCCACGATATGCAAGTTGACCGTGGCGGCGTCTGCTGGTTGGCCACAAATGGTGAGGGCCTATGGCGATGGGACTGGAATTTAGATGATGCTACAGGTTTGAAACAAATAAGAAAATACGATAAAACAGATGGTTTTAAATCCAACATACTTTACCGTATTGAAATTAGCAATGAGAATGAACTATGGATTAGCTCATACAATGGCCTTTATAGGTTCAATCCCGCCACCTATATCGTTTACAGGTATGGTCTGAATGATGGATTGCCAAATGACGAATTCAATCGCATTTCATCGTGCAAGGGGGATGATGGCAGCATGTACTTCGGTGGATTAAACGGCATAACCTCCTTTTATCCAAGAGAGCTGATGAATGAGGATGCTTACTTGGATATTCCGTTCCGTCTAACACAATTGGAAAAGATTTCCAGTAATAACCAAAAACCCGTATCGCTAATGGGTGAATATGAAAAAAACAGCGTCATCGAATTGAATCCGGATGAAAAAATGTTATCCTTAAAATTTATCCTGCTTGATTATACCTCTTCGGAAAAACTTTATGCCTATAAGATTGAGGGCGTCAGCAATACCTGGAACTACACCGACCTGAACAACATACTTGTTAGCGGACTACCTTACGGAAAATATAATATAGTCATCAAAGCACAGACCGAAAAAGGAGGTTGGTTGAAATCCCAAATCACCATTCCTATAAACGTAGAAAAACCAATTTACCTGAAACCCTGGTTTCTTGTTTTTTGCGGGTCATTGCTTCCATTAGGGATGTTCCTTTATTATAGGAACCGAAACAAAAGGGTGCTGAAGGAAAAGCGCAAGTTGGAAGAACTAGTCCAAAAACGGACCCGATCACTAACTTCTGCCTTAAGCGACCGTGAAATCCTGCTTAAGGAAATTCACCACCGCGTGAAAAACAATCTGCAAGTCATCAGTGGACTTTTGCAACTACAGCAAGCCCAGGTGAAAGACCCGGAGGCGGTGAAGGCCATCAACGAAGGTCAATCCCGTGTAAGCAGTATTGCATTGATTCATCAAAACCTATATCAAAACGACGAGTTGGGGAGTATACGCTTCAATAGTTTTGTAATCGACCTCGTTAAACAAGTGGGGGGGTTATTCGTTGATAAGCAAAACCAACTAAAATCAAACATCGACATTCCCGATGTTTTGTTGGATATTGACACAGCCGTTCCGCTTGGTTTAATCTTGAATGAATTACTGACCAACAGCTGCAAATATGCTGTCAATGGAAGCAATGACCTCGTAATATCCATTTCCTTGAGAGAAAATTCCAAAGGAAGCTTCACTTTGGAATACAAGGATAATGGAAAAGGGTTAGAAGGTTCGTTGAACTTGAATAAGCCCTCAACATTGGGCCTAAAACTCATCACAGGCCTATCGGAACAATTGATGGGCGCTGCACATTACGAGTTTGACCATGGAAGCAAGTTCACCATTAAGTTCCTTGGTTCTGAATTGCGAAAGGAGAAAAAGGGTTGATTTTATTACAGCCCCCTGTCTTGTCCCTCAAAACATCGAGTTCATCCCATGCTGCAAATTCCTTAATCGGATTTTTCTTAGTTTGTGGAATGATTCAATTGAAATCGAATAGCCAAACGATATTGGAAAATCCAAGCGAGGTACCATGTCGGATATGTGGAAGCAAAATTACTATAAAACGACTGACCTTTATGGACAAACTGGTTGCTTTGCTTTTAGGCCGCAGCGGTCATGCCATCCGTGAAGTCTGTAATGAATGCGGAAAAGAGAAGTTAACCATTGAAAACCCTTAGTATCCCCGTTCGCACTAACACAATATTGAGCAAATGAGTACGATTAAAATAGGCATCATAGAAGACGAAATGATCATTGCCGCTACGATTGAACAAACGTTGCAGCAATTGGGATACGAGGTTGCCAAACCAGCTTCCAGCTTTCAACTGGGATTAGAGATGATTGAAGCTGATCAACCCGATCTATTATTGGTAGACATAAACCTTGGCGGACAAAAAGACGGCATCGACTTGGCTTTGCATGTAAGGGAGTTTCACGACTTACCACTGATTTTTTTAACTGCCAATAGCGATCCTAGCACTGTGAACAGGGCAAAGGTTTCCAAACCGGATGCATATCTGGTGAAACCCTTCAATAAGGAAGACCTCTTCACATCCATTGAGATTGCAATCAGCAAACATCAACAGGCCCATAACAGCATCCGCCTACATAAATTCCTTCTCATCAAGGATGGAAATAAGTTCCATAAAGTACATACGGCCGATATCTTGTTCCTGCAGAGTGAAGACAATTATGTTTCCCTCCATTTTTCAGGAGACCGCAAAATCATTTGCCGATCAACTATGACGGAAATACTGGAACGACTACCCGAACCCCTCTTTTGTCGGATAAGCCGCTCGCATATTGTTGGCGTTTCCCATGTTTCCAGATTCAATACCGATTGGGTTTGGGTTGGGGAAACGTCACTCCCGGTAAAGGGAAATGCAAGCCTGGAGCTAGCAAAAAAGGTGAGTGACTTTATAGGTTGATTCTTACACTTTCGGAAAGGCGGCCTCCGCAATTAAACTGTAAACATTTGACCCTATTTCAGAAAGCCGAAATTCATACTGGCTTTGCATGAATAGCATATGCCCCACATAAAGCAAAGAGCCCCGCAAATTGCGGGGCTCCTTTTGTATCATATTAATGACAAGCAGTTATCGTTCGTTTTTTTGCACCATATTTTTCCAACGACCGAAGGTATCTTTTTCCATAAGCGCTGTGATTTCCTTGAATATCATTTCATAAGTCTCAAAAGAAACATATCCTCCATTTCCTTTAGCATCTACAGGTTGAGCGACTTCATAATTCGCCTTATCAAACATTGGACCAGGAATATTCAATTGCTGTGGAGCATTGGCCCTTATAAATCTGTTGTAAGTAGCCAAGGACCACTCCCTAGATATGGTACCTGTTTGACGCTGAGACGTCCATGCATCATAAAAATCAGTGTTTTCAGTGGTGAGTCCAGCTTTACAAAATTTGAGATAATCCTGTTTAAGTATCTGATTCTGTCCGGTCATTACAAAGACCACATTCTGATTGGACTCGGCCAAAACCATCCAGGCTTTTTTCACCGGTCCTGAATTTTTGTATACTGCATCCAGGGAATCCTGCCTGTTTTGTTTTATTTGTTGTTCCCGCTTTACATCTCTTAAACCATTAGAAGTTTTAAAATTCGCAATCCATCGATTGGCACAGCCTGCATCATTTCCACAATCGTCTTTAACACGCTTTTGCTGTTGAATCGTTAACATAGACATATCAACACCGGGTATGCTATAGCTTTGAGCGCCGCTGATTGAAGGCGCTGAGCTAGCTGCTGGTGTGCTTGTCGTAGTTGTAGTTGTTGATGCATTGCTACCATACCCTCCGGTTTTGGGTGCTGCCGTAGGATTCGAGCCGGTTGCAGACGAAGGATTGGTGGCTGTAGCAGGAGCCGTGTTGGAAAGTGCAGGCGTTTGCGCGCCAGTAGGTGGTAGGTGGATGGTTACAGGGGTAGCAGCGGGGGATGTACCCGCTGCAGGATTCGAGGTTGTTGCAGACGAAGGATTGGTGGCTGAAGCAGGAGCCGTTCCAAAGGAACTGTATGGTGATGGTGTTGTGGCAGGAGCTTGCTTGCTCTTGATGGCCTCAGCCATTTGCATCTGTCGAAGCTCCAATTCCTTTTTCTGTGCTTCATTTTGTGGTACGACCGTGTTGGGCGATGTTGAAGTTGGTGTCGGTGTCGAAGTTGTAGTGGCAGGTGTAGGTGCGACGGTAGTATTGGGCGCTTTGGTAGCCGACGTTGTAGTAGCAGGTGCAGGTGTAGGTGCAACCGTGCCAACAGCCGCAGATTTAGGAGCAGCAGGAGCGGTGGGCTTAGGAGGCATAGCACCGCTTGCGGGTGGAGTTGATGGAGGTGGTTGCAATGATTTTTGAGCAGTAGGATTTGCAATTGATGTTGAACCACTGGTTTCAACCGATTTTGTAAGTAGATTTTTATCGGCAAACTGTTTCATTCTCCTATATTCATCATTCGTGTTAGTTTGTGAGCTAAACCTATCGGATGTGCCCTTTAAACTAATCCGTTGCTGTTCAGTAAATCCGCCTATATCGTAAACACTCCCGTTCAATGTTGTTGTAGTTCCTTTCGGATACCAACCCACGCTCATGATATTCATTGAAGGAATGCCATCGTTAGGGCGATTAACATTGCCTGCGGCAGCCCTTTCCTTCTTACAAACCGTTTTTTGTCTTTCCTCAGCGAACTTTATGCTTCTATTTGTTTTATCGATCTCGGTTCCAGCCGCCTTCCATTGCTGCTCAGCGCTATTCGCTGCTAACTCAGCGGTTGCCATACCGTTTTTATCCCTTCTGTTTTTTGCAGCCTTCCATGACTCGGTAGCAGCGTTTTTTTGCATTACACAATTGTTTTGTGTGTTTTTTTGGGTGTTTAATTGAATGTACAATGCATTCACCTTGGCTGTTAAGGTCTCACAATTATCTTGTGCATTTGCTCGCTGTATCAATCCAAAGGAAAAACACAGTAGTAAGGTAATTGAAATAGATTTCATGGATTTAGGTTTTTATTTGTGTTAATTATTTATTCAACGGTGATTTTTCGGATGCAGGAGTTTGAGGCAACAAAAGCGTCTCCGTTACTGCTGATAACAATTCCCTTGAATTCGTTTTCGAAGGAAACCTGTGTGGGTCCGTTGCCATCTTGGTAACCAAATGCACCTGTGCCAGCCACGGTAACAATCCTGTTTTCATATATGCGCGCCACCCTTCTGTTTCCTTTGTCGTTGATGTACACGGTGCCTTGCAAGTTTGATGCCAAGTCGAGTGGTGTTGAAAAACTCGCTTGAAACAAATCACCTTCGAGGTATGCGATCGACACCGGGTTTCCAGCTATGGTGCTTACAAATTCGGATTGCAAATCAATTTTCCGGACAGACCCTAACGGAGTAGTCTGGCTAAAATAAAGTGCGTTCTCCGCTTGATTATAGCAAATGCCCCATGGCTTGGATAATCCTGCAAATGCTACAGGGCCGTCTACCGTATTGGCTAATCCTGATCCGGTGTAATTGACCCACGAGGTGGATTGCAGATCAAACTTCATGATTTTGTTCTGGAAAGGAGCCGTTGCAAAAAGAAATCCACCCGCGGCAGTCAAATTATAAAGCTCTACGCCTGTAATAGGATTGTTTGGATTTAACATTGTAAAACTTAAAGGGAAGGAGTTTCTATTGGCCTTGTAGATCCTATTCTGCCCAGATCGTTCTACAACGTAAATAAAGTCGCCTGATATACAAATTCCTCCCACTGATCCCCCTCCAGGATAATTCCCAACAGAGGTTACGGTGGATCCCAAATTGCCCAGCGGCGGCGCAACCTTCCTGATTGTTTGACCTGATGAATCGATTACAAAAATGTTATTCTCATAATCCATGGCCATATAATTGATGAAGAACCGCGCGTTGGTATCCTGACCGTTGGAAAAACCGGTTTCTCCTAAAACGCTTCCCGCGTAATGCGAAACGGTGAATTTGTAGTCGTATGTGAAAATAGGACTGGCTCCAGCAAACGTCAATTCTGGGTCAGCATCGATGGTTACAGGGCCCGAACCGCAGTTTTTAGGAACAAATAGCTTTATGTATTCGGAGGTTCCACTGAGCAACGAATCGGTTGAAACCACCCTGCCGTTGATGGTGACCTTGTTTTCGCTGAAATTCGGATTGAAATTGGTTCCGTTTATGGTGATGATGTCACCGCCCTTCGCATGACTAGGAACGATATTGGTGATACGAGGACATGCCGGGCACACATCATCACCTGGATCATATTTCTTACAGCCGCCTACCGAAGTCCATACGGCTAATGTCAAAACGAACAAGATTGCATTTTTCATAGTACTTATTTCTATAGATTGTTTTTAGTTATATCAATGATTCCGGTCCATGTTTTCCTAACGACCCATTGCGAATATTTCTGAGAGCCGTCTTCCCATATCTGAACGATACGGTATCGGTAAGGCAATCCCATTTTTACTGCATAAGGAAACCTTATGCTTTTACAATACGCGTTTTCGTAATGGTAGAACGTGGTCTTTTGCAGAACCGGATTGTTGTTCATGCCGCTCGCCTCAATTTCGATTCGCTTGGCATATAGGTCTCCTGCCAAACCGTTGTCAAAGTCATAACAACGAACTTCCATTACTGGAAAATCCGGGGGCACACGCGATTCGTTGATATCGATTTTAACCAACAACTCCGGATGCTCTCTTGCATTAAAACGTATCGTGCTGGTGTTGGAATAAACAGCTGTTTTGGAGCTTTTGAATTTGATGCTATCCGGCTCCTGTTGTTCGCCGACTACACTGCTACGCAACGAATCGGCGTTCAAACCCTCAGCAGTAATGTTCAAAATGCTTTCCTTTCCGGTTATATAACACTGCACATAATATTCATAACTGAAACTCATGACGGTGTTGCCCTTTTCAAGCGCATCCCAGAAAAGCTGAGAGGTAGCATTATCAAGACTGACGGTAAATGTTTTTTCATTCCATGCAAATCCTTTTTCAGCAGCTGCTTCATCCGATTCATTTTCCAGATACCCATCCGCTCTGTTTGATTGAGCAGAGTTTTCAACTGGCGCATACACCAACGCAGCCTTCACGTCTTGGATGGGCAACATCTCGAATCGGGCGGCCATCGGAATAGCTGCTACCTTGCGGATGGAGTCAAGCGTCGATAATGACATCTTTTCAAAATTCACCCGGAATTGAAGCAGGCTTTTGAATAGAAACTTGCCTTGGTCGCCGGTGGCCTGGGAGCCACTGTAACGCATTTGAAGAAATTTAACATCGGGCTTACCCGGAATGGAAGAAGCCAAGTTGATTTTACCTGGCGTATAATAGTACAACTGTTGATCGGAATGGTCTCGATAAACGGCCATTTCATTGAAAACCCCGATATAATCCAACACCAATCCGGCGCAAGCTGAAAAGCCTCCAGCAGTCATGCATAAAATGAGTGTGATTATTTTTTTAAATCGTGGCATTCGTGATATTATCAGATAGGCAGGTTATCGGGCAGAAGGCATGTTGTCGCCGAGACATCTTTTTAGAATGTCTTTGTTGACATATAACTCATATCCTTTGGAAGGTATCCATGCATTTCCCTCGTATGTTTTTTCATCATTCAGCATGATCACTTTGTATTCATAGCTCAAGTCTTTTTCATTCCAAACATAAAAAGGACCCGCTTCAAAGTCGGTATTGTCCCTATCAATGGTGAAAGACCGCTCGAATGGCATTTTCGTCTTGGGATCCAAGAAACGTGAACGAACAACGACTTTCATGAAGCTTACGTTGTACTTACGAATCAGTCCCATGGAGTTGATCTTTACAACCCTAGAGCGGTCGCCTGACGAACCGCTGCTGATTTGGTTGACTACTTCCTCCGTGCACGACATACAAGGTTGCAGCGCGTATTCCACCCAAATCTTTTTTACCCTAGGATCATTGTCGATCCAACCAGGCACCGCAGTAGCATCAATTTTGATCTTCGACTTAGACAATACGGTTTTATTGCCGAGCGACCAGGTATAAACACACGGTATGAATTTCCCATTGACCTCGTTGAAAATCATCACATGCAAATAGGTCAATTGGATGGGATAAGGGAATTTGTTCGAGAAGGCTTCGGTTCGATAATTCGATTGCTTCAGGTTTATTTTTCCAAAATTGTAATTGTTGGCCAATCCGATTTTGACAGGAAGCGTAAATCCAATCTCGCCATCATCATCCGTCTTGAACGACATATCGCCTGTTATTCCAACACCTTGTCCGAGCGCAGTCAAGATCTCATTGGCAGCATCGGTGCTCGCCGACCAAGAAGCTGTAATAGGATCGTAAATGGATGTTGACGAGGAAACCGAGATGTTTTCGGGTTTGATACCGTAAAGGTTTTGAAGATTCCCTTCCAGGGAAATCTTCGGGTTTTGCGGTAATATGGCTGTAAGGTCTTTGAACTTGATTTCCGGATTGCTTTTCGAATAGGCCGCCATGAATTCGTTTATTAATCCGGATTCATTTGCTGATACGCCTGGGTTCAAAGTAGCCGTCATGTTAACCGTGCCGTCGCTGGTTTCAGTTCCCTTATTGTAGATGGTTTTGAATTGGAAGCCCGATTGTGCATCCCAATTCAAATTATAGGAGTTAGGCATATAGTAAAATATGCCCGACAATGGGTTTTTGTCGTAATAGATGTTGGAAAACAGAATAGGAGAAATTTCTGCAGGGTTTGTAAATTCCACATCTGACCGAATAAGACCGAATAAGGATACGGCCCTGTTAGCAACACCTTGAGGATAATACTTCGATGAATCCTTTTGAGCGCCACCAGATACTATGGTATTAGGTGATACTGCAGGTGTTTTGGAAGGGCCCTTCACTGGCGCCGCATTCGTAGGGGCCGCTTTGCTGACCGCATCTTCGGGCTTCATGCCTAGGTTCGTAATGGCTTGAGCCATGACGGTTCCACCTGGAACCGGAAGTACATTCGGACTTCCGATGAGTTTCTCGGAAGTCTTAAATGGCTGTGCAGTTATATTGATGGTGATGTCTTCATTTCGTTGAAGAACTTTCCATTTTTTGGGTAGGATGAAACAAAATGTTTTACCCACTCCCGCACCTGATGGTTGAAATTCGAGTTTGATATACCCCGATTGGATGGGCGTGTTCGGTTCCAGGCCGATGGTGTTCAACTTACATTTCACATCCAATAAGCCCGAGGTGCCATCCACATTCAAAGTTACCGGGTTAACCTCCTTTTGAACTTTACCACTCATGTCGGAAACGATCACGTTCATAGTACCTTGGCTCAAACCCGAGAAATTGATTTCACCCGTGAATTCCATCTCACGGTCTTCGGTTATGGTGAAGCGATCAATAGATGGTTCTGAAACGGTATTTGCAGCTCCCATAGGCGATCCCCATGCCGGCAGTCCGCTCGCACCCAGATCCCGATTGATGTTTTTCACCACATCATGATTCGATCCCGGACATTGTCGTAAATCGGCATTTTTCAGTTTACTGAAGTTGCGGTTATCCTGTGTATGGCCAACATATCCATACCCGATAAACAGGCTTAGTGCAATCACTCGCATAAACTTAATTCGTGCCATTGGACCTTTGAACATTTGCATCAATTACTCGACTTGGGGGTTCCGTAGCTAATGGAAAAGAAAACGGCATTCGATAGGAAATCGTAGTTGTTGTACGAATACCCCACGCCGAAATCAATCTGGTTGGTCACATAAAACCGCATCTCGGGTGTTACAACCAGCAAGTTCGGATTGGGCAAAATGCCTTGCTTGGTTGCATAGTAAAGGTCGTAGGTGGTGGTGTTGATGATAGACATATACGATCCGGAAACGCGGAACGACAGGTTGCCTACCATGCTTTTTTTGATGTCCACCCGCGATCTTTCATCCGTTGCTTTACGAGCGTTGATCAGCGGTATGAGATACCTGACGTCGAATGTGCTTTGAAACACAGGAATCAGGAAGTCGGTTCCTGCTTTTCGGTTTGGAGTGTCTACCAGTTTCACCCCGAAGCGGAAATCGGTTTGGAAACCTTTCACATCCCGAACAGAACGGTCTCCGCCGTAACCGAAATAAGCCGTCTTGGACAAAGAAAAATTGGCCAGTCCGCCGAACTGTTTCCGCAGATCGTTACTCACATACTCAACCGTATCGGTAGCAGAAGGTGATACGGTGGGTACGGAGTTGAACAGGTTTAGCTCCCAATAGTTGGCGCCATCCTTTCCCAAAGAAAACCCAAGCTTGTATGATTGGGCGGTTACCTTCGGTGCCGACCCCGAATACCCTGAAGAAAAGCCGCTGAAGAAGTTACTTCCTCCTCCAGGGGCTTTTGCGGCTGCCGTTTCCTCTTCATTGGTTGAGTCTTTGTCGGCAATATAATCCGGATCGTACTGCGCTAGTGAAACATTAACAGACCCGGCACCAATGGCCAACATCACCAATACATATTTGAGCTTCATTGTTGATTGATATAATCGGTTTACTTAATGTTATTCACTTTCCCAAAGATGTCGCGGAAAGTATTCAGAACCTGACCAACTGTAACCTTGCCTCCGGCTGGGGTTTCACTTATTTTGGAAGCAACCTCAAGTCCCTTTTTAAATCCATCGGATGTCTTGTCTTTGAAGGCCTCTGGAATTACGGCATACACATAAAAGTCGTTGATTTTAGAAACGAAATCCGTCGCCAATTTGCCTGACTCTTTGTTGTTGTATATAATGCGATATGCATAACCCTTGGTTTCGCGGTCCATATAGATTTGTTTGGAAACTATAGGCTCGCCTTTGACAACGGAAACAGAAATATTTTCCTCCACTTCCTCTCCAAATTTGAGGTAACGTACTTGTAGCGTGGCACGGGTAATATTAGCGGCTTTCAATTCATCAATGTTCCCTTCAAATTCGATTGTTCGCGGCATCAATGGAGGAAGCAATGTAACGCCTTCCCATTTTCCTTCTTCCCATTGCGGGTTAGCGGGCCATAATTTTCCTCCGCGAAGACTCCATTGGGTCATATATTCATAATTATCAGGATTGGTATCTTCACCACGGGCATATTGCATGGCTGCGGTAATTCCCTTTTCATTGAAGTATTTCAAATCCATTGTAACCCTGTCCGAGAAACTATTGCCTACTGAACGGGTCTTGCGCGCATTGATAGTTACATAGTTGATTTCCTTTTCAAACATCTCCTTTGCTTCCAAATCCATAATGAAACGAATGTCGCGGTACTGGAAAAAAGGATCATTGAGGTTAACTGAATTTACACAGGATTTGTTGTCGCGAACGGCGTTGTACCATTCGGCCAAATTTCCTACGAGACTAAACTCACGCACAATTGGAAGGGCATAATCAACGTTTATTATCTCGGTGGTACCTTGCTCAATTTTTGCTTTAAAAGTGCTTTTAATATCAACATTGGAATTACTTACGCTTACCATAGATAAGTCGCCTTTAACTTCATTTACATCCGGGCCATACTTACCTGGATCCTTATCACCTTTATCGTTAGGACCTTTTACTTCGGGCATTGGTGGCTTTACAGAAGCTGTGGTAAAAGAGTTCAAGAACATCTGCATGAATGCTTCTCTTATCTTATTCATTCTTTCATCGGTAATGCCTGACTCACGGATTTCCATATAGACGGCTTTCTTTTCCATGAGTGTATCAATCAACTGCCGAAAACTGTTTTCGGAGATATCACTATATGAACCTCCTACCAATCCGAATAGATTAACTCCGACACTGGTTTTTGATTTGCTATTACTTAATGAATCTAGAACCCCTCTAACTCTTTTCCAGTCGTAAACAAACTTTGCCTTAAAAGCAGGTATGGTAGTGATATACTTGTAATTTAAAGAAATAGACAAGTCGGTTATGGATTTGGCCTTTTCAAATGTAGAGGCCAGCAATTGAGCACCATCAGCCGTCAAACGTGTTGCAACCGCCGTTTTACCGCCTTCAAGCAATGGAGCACGACCATTTACAATGGAAGTAGCCATCGACTTGTCCGATAATGTGGCTGAAATGATCTGAAATGATCCGCCTTCATCATCGGTCTGTAATTGAATCTGACCCTTTAATACTGCCAGAGAATCCTTGGTACGGTCTACCAACATCTTTTGTAGTTCTGCCTGTTGATCCTGTGTCAAACCGAACTTCATCAGAAAGTGCATGATTGCACCGCTTGGGCCTGAGCTCTTTTCTGTTGTGAATTTTGTAAACAAAAATTCCGGCACCCCGTCGGGCCTGGAAGTTAACCGCAGGTTTGTGGGCAAGTAATACCAATCATGCGCAGGATTTGCTTTAGGATTTCCATTGGCATCTAATGATTTCAATTCAGCAGGCAGACCTTGGTAAAGAACTACTGTAGTCCCATCCTTTAAAACAAGATTTGTGATTGAGTTATCATCTATCTGCTGAGCCTGCGTATTTACATGCACAGCAAATAAAAGCCCTAGAAGCGTAATGCTTCTTTTAATAATTTTCATGTTGTTTTTGGGTTTATGAGTTTGTTGATTTTATTATTTTTTTGGTAAATCATTTTGGGTTTGACTTATTAGGATCTGCATTAACCGGCTGATTCGAATTTGGCTGATTGGGATCCGGTTCTGTTGGAACAAAGTTCTCTGTGGGCGGAGCTTGAGTCGGATCCGGTTCAGAAGGAATAAAGTTCTCTGCGGGCGGTGCTTGAATCGGATCCGGTTCAGAAGGAGTAAATTTTTCGGTTGGCGATGTGTTTTCTTGAATTTGCTTTGCCGGCGGATTAGGATTAACCGGTGGCGTTAGAAAAATATAATTGGATGCCATTACCGTTTGGGGCTGCTTAATTTCGCCCTCAGGGGTGTACCAAGACGTTTGATAGGTCAACGGCTTGTTGGGGTCATGGAAAACTACCATCTTAGAACTCCATTCAGCATCTCCAGCTCTTAGCAACAGTCGTTTTATTGGAACCGTCTTCCCGGCAACGGTCCCTGTGAAATTCATATTGGCGGATATGTAACCGTTTTGCTGAAAAAGATCTCTGCCTGCATCCACATCAATTTCTTCCTTTTGAAATGGCGGAACCAATGAAACCGCTTGCTCGGTACCCAATATCCACTTCTTGGGATCTGCGGGATAACGAATGGGATCCGTTTCCCCTTTTACGCTCCAAAGCACTTGGTATTCGTATTCGTTCCACTCTTTACCATTAAGGCCAAGACGTGAATAAAAAGTGGTTTTGAAATTAACCCCGGCCATCATGTCGTTTTTGCTGATGATCATCTGCGCGAAAACGGTATCGTGCCCATTAGCATACGCTTTCCGGAATTTTATCGTCACGAAATTCAGTACCGTATTAAATGCCTCTGCATAATCGCCATCCACAACAAAGTTGATGTCGCGCTTTTGAAAAGCAGGATCATTCATATCCACCGTTCGGAAATAGCGAGGGTCGTTTTTCAGTTTTTCAAATAAACCGCTTACGTTTCCGGCGGAATAAAAGGGCACCTTGATCGAACTTGCTTTGGATAAGTTGATGGTATAATTGCTTTGCTTGATGTTTTTCTGATCAACCAGCGTATACGTTTTTTGGTACATGGCCATCATCTCCTTGGCCATACCCCAACCCGCTTGAGCAGCTTGCATACCAACTTGTGCTATAGCGGCCTTATCACCTACAGACATTTTGTTCCCTGCCGTTCCATTTACTGAAGCAGGAGCGTTTTTGGAAACAGAACCGGTTCCGTTAGATCCACTGGCCCCCCCCCAGTTAGGGGATGATCCATTCGCAGACGAGGCAGGTTGAGCCGCTGAACCGCTTGCTGCGCCCCCCCACTTGGAACCTGAATTTGTATTAGGCGCGGCGGTAGGAGGATTATTCGCAATCTGTGCATTGGGATTGGTGGATGGAGCCGCTACAGCATTGGCACGTGCCCGTGTTTGCGCGCCTGCAGCAGGATCTGTAGGCGTGGTGGCAGGGACTGCGGGATTTGTTGGGGGGGCCGTAACAGCATTTGAACGTGCCCGTGTTTGCGCGCCTGCAGCAGGATCTGTAGGTGTGGTGGCAGGGGCAACGGGATTTGTTTTATTCGATCCCGCAATAGGATCTGCCACCGCCTTTTCTGCTTCCTTTGCTCTTGCTTCAGCTTTATCAGCTTTTCTCTTATCACTAGCTGCCTTATCGGCTTCAAGTTTTTCTACCTGTTCTCTGAGTCTTTGATTTTCGGCATCGTTAGTGTTGCTGGTTGGCAAGCCCATGGCTCCAACTCCAACACCGCCACCAAGTCCAGATGCCGCCGATTGTGCTTGCATAGCGGGCAAACCTGAGGCGGCTAAGGGGTTTACAGGCGCTCCTGCTGTGGTTATACCCATAGGAGTGGAAGCCATGCTCATAGATCCACCCATGCCCATTCCACCCATACCCATTCCACCCATACCCATTCCTCCCATGCCCATTCCTCCCATACCCATTCCACCCATGCCCATTCCCATTCCACCCATTCCCATTCCCATTCCGCTAGAAGGACCTACATAGCCCATAAACATCATATCAATGGTCTTAGTCGTTATCAAATCCGTCAATGCTTGCATGGAAGCATTATCGATGTCCATCCCTTTTGAGCGGTCAACAATCTCTACTTTGATGGTTCCCGATTTTATCAAAGAATCGATCCCCCGTTGAATATCAGACTGCGTTAAAGGGGTTGATTGAAATCTTTTTGTACTGAAGGCCTTATGAACCGTTTTAGAGTCCATCACAATTTTAGCATTGAAAGCGGGTAAAATGGCTTCATAGTAACCACGCACACCCACTGATATGTCGGATGTAGGACCATCCAAGGAAGCCCACAAAAGCGTAGCGCCTTTGGGATCTAAAACCGCCGCAACAGCCGCCTTTGATCCCGGAGTAAGTGGTGCACTTCCCGATGCCACCAAGGAACGGGTCATGCCTCCCTCGCCACCATTTTGCAATACGGCAGAAATCACTTCAAAGCCCGGACTGCTGTCTGTACCATCCTGGCCCAAATTGGGAAGTATCTTCAACTGCCCTTTGATTTTTGCCCACGGAAGTTTTTTCTTGAGTTTGATTTCAACTTTTTTGAGATCCTTTTCAGGGACGGAGAATTCAAACAAAGCGTGAAAAATGCCTCCACTGGCTTGCTGATTTTCACCTACATATTTCATACACAAAAATGACAGCGTACTGTCCTTGTTGTATGCAACCGCCGGAGCTTTGGGCATGTAAAAAAAGGCCGTAGTATCCTGACTGTCCTGCAACAGCAATACACCGTCTATTACGAATGAGTAACCGTCATACTTTACCTGGGCTTTGGCCACGTTTACCGGCAAGCACAAAGCAAAAATTGCAAGGGTTATTGCGAATCGAATCTGGTGAAGGAGGCCTTTCATTTGTATCTAAAGAAATATTTATGGATGCTTTTGTTGCTCATACGAGGATTAGAGACCATTATGATTTATTGTGGATTGTTGGTGGGAGTGTTTTCTGAAGGTGGTGCATTAGGGTCTGGTGTTTCAACCTTGTTTGAATCGGAAGGAGCCGCCTCGCTTGGCTGAGCATTTGAGTCCTCCTTGGAAGCGGGCTCGTTTTTTCCTGCTGGTGGCTTCAAAAAGATATAGTTGTTGATAAGCTCCTGCATTTCTTGAACATCCTCCGACGAGGTGCCGAACCAATTTGTTTGGAAAACCACTGGTTGGCCCACATCATGGTAAACAACCAATTTCGAACTCCATTCGGGATCGATAGAGCGCAATAGCAACCGCTTTACGGGAACCGGCTTGCCTGCAACAATGGAAGCAAAATTTATGTTGGCAGAAAAATACCCGTTCTGCTGAAAAAGTTCACGGTTGGCATCCACATCGATTTCGGCTCTTGTGAAAGGCGGCACCAACGATATGGCCTGTTCGGTGGCTTTGATCCATTTGTTAGGATCCTCCGGAAAACAAATTGGATTGCTTTCTCCTTTAATACTCCACTTTATTTGATATTCAAATTCATTCCACTCTTTGCCGTCGACGCCCAAGCGCGGATAAATCACCGTTTTGAAATTATTGCCCGCATCAATATCCTTTTTAGTGATGGTCATTTTGGAAAAAACCGTATCCTGTCCGTTAGAATAGGATTTACGGAAATTGATACTAACAAAATTCAGGATGTTGTTGAAAGCGTCTGCATAATCATTGTCGATGATAAAGTTGATGTCCCGCTTCTGAAAAGCAGGGTCATTCATGTTAACAATTCGAAAATATCGTTTATCGTTTTTTAGTTGGTTGAAAAATCCGCTGATATTGCCTGCAGAATAAAATGGAACCTTGATAGAGCTTGCTTTCGACAAATTAATCGTATAACTGCTTTGTCTGATGTTTTTTCGATCAACAAGTGTATACGTCTTTTGATACATAAGCATGACATCTTTGGCAATTCCCCATCCGGTTTGAACCGCCATCACGCCTACAGCTGCTGCTGCTGCCTGAGGACTTCCACCAGATACTGCGCCTAGTGCGCCACCTGCGGCAAGTCCCCCCATTAAGTCCATTGGAATGCCCGCAGGAGGTATACCTGCTGGGGTTACATTCATAGGCGCAGAAGACATTCCCATTAACCCCCCCATACCCATTCCGCCCACACCCATTCCGCCCATGCCCATTCCGCCCATGCCCATTCCACCCATGCCCATTCCGCTCATGCCCATTCCGCCCATGCCCATTCCACCCATGCCCATTCCCGGAGTGGTAGAAGGACCAACATAACCCACAAACATCATGTCTATGGCCTTGGTGGTAAGCAGATCAGTCAACGATTGCATAGCGGCATTATCTAAATTGAATGCTTTGGACCGGTCAACAATCTCTACTTTGATAGTTCCCGCTTTAATCAAGGAATCAATGCCCTTTTGGATATCGTTTTGTGTGAGCGGTGTTGATTTGTATCGCTTTTCACTAAAAGCCTTGTGTACGCTCTCTGAGTTCATCACAATCTTCGCGTTGAAAGATGGAAGAATGGCCTCATAGTACCCGCGCACTCCAACGGAAATATCTGAGGTCGGACCCTCCATAGATGCCCATAACAAAGTAGCTCCTCGAGAATCAAGCAGTGCGGCTACAGCGGCTTTGGACCCTGGGGTTAATGGAGCACTGCCAGAGGCCACTAATGACCGTGTCATTCCGCCTTCGCCACCGTTTTGCAATACGGCAGATATAACTTCAAAGCCTGGACTGTTGTCTTCGCCGTTTTCACCGGAGTTAGGAAGAATTTTCAACTGCCCTTTGATTTTTCCACCCGGAAATTTTTTCTTGAGCTTTAACTCTATGGCCTTAAGTTCTTTTTCGGGAACCGTGAATTCGAACAGGGCGTGCAACAGTCCGCCACTGGGCTGATCGTTCTCGCCCACGTACTTCATGCATAGGAATTCAAGAGTGCTGTCTTTCTTATAAGATACCGAAGGGGCCTTTGGCATGTAGTAAAAAGCCATTGTATCTTGACTGTCTTGAAGAAGCAATACACCATCGATCACGAAAGAATAACCATCATATTTCACCTGCGCATGGGCCGAATGGAAAGCCATAGACATAGAAATGATAAAAAGTATGAAAAGGGTTTTAAGGTTATTTAATCGATGAAGCATCTTTGAATTATAATATTTTAATAGGTTTGATAAATCGTGTTTAAAGAAGTTCAGCGGGTTCAAAACACGATTCGTGCCAATCGAATATGATTTGCATCAGCCAATTTATCTCTTATACCTACAACATCCTATTGCTCAAGCCTTGCACACATCGGTTGTGAGCTCAAAAGGGTTGAACAGCACAATTTGTGGGATGAATAAAGGTGCTGCTGCTAATCCATCAGGCGCTGCCCGGTGTTTTTATGTGTTTGTCGAAAAAACTTCATTCGACTTTTTCATGCGCATGCGTTTAAAATGTAGGTGATGCAATCATAAACAAATGACTACATCGAAAAGCTTTAGACGCAACAATACCTGTACGGAAAAATGCATTTGAACACTGATTAACGATTAATGCTAAGTTGAACGCTGTTCTGGCGGATAGCCGCGGATGTTCACGGATCTAATTATCGACACAAAACAAATCCGCGTTAATCCGTTTGATCTGTGTAATCCGTGTTCTCTATTAATGAACGCTGATTGGACGGACAGCCGCGGATGCTCGCTGATTTAATTCACCACAATCTTATCCATAAGCTTAACACCGCCTGAGATAATCTCAATAAAATAAACCCCTGAAGAAAGGCTAGCGACATCAATGGGCTCTTTGTAATTCGGATTCATCTTAACTGATTGCACAAGGCAACCCAGGTTGTTGTAAATGTTGATGAGAATAGGCTCATGTATGGCATTTGGAAATTTGAGATAGAGACTACCATTGACGGGATTCGGATAAACACTAAGTTCTTGATCTGTGATTTCGGAACTACCCGTAGTGAGGGTTGTTTTGATCAGCGTTCCGCTAAACCCTACAGCATACCCTGCGTTTCCGGATGTAAAGTTCACAAACAGCAACGTGTTGCTGTTTACGCCTGATTGCTGTGTCCAGCTTTGTCCACCATTAACAGTCCTTGAAATATATCCGTTATCCCCTACAATGCAACCATTGAGGTCATCGATAAAGGTCACCGAAAACAATGTGCTCGCTGTTCCGCTTGGTATGGTTACCCACGATTGTCCGCCATCGGTAGTGCGTTTGATGGTACCGCTTCCACCCACAGCAATGCCCGTGGTAGTATTGATGAAATAAACCGATCTCAAGAGCTGAGTGGTGCCACTTGTTTGCGCAACCCAATTTGTTCCACCATTCAGTGTGCGTAGGATGACCCCTTGGTTACCGACCGCCCAGCCTGTATCGGGTGCAGGAAAATGCACTCCTGATAGTTGCTTATACTGACCGTTGGTTTGTTGCACCCAGGTTTGCCCGCCGTCAATGGTTTTCCTAATCATTTCAATGCTCAGTGAGCCCGAGCCCCCAACTGCGTAGCCTGTATTGACATCCGTAAAGTAAACCGAATTAAACTGCAATGTTGTTCCCGTCGATAGGGTGTCCCAAGTTTGTCCGCCATCGGTGGTTTTTACCGCTTTGCCATTCCAACCCACGGCGTATCCCGTGTCGGGAGCCGGAAAGTGTACTTCAAACAAATCATCCGTTACTCCACTCACCTGTGCAAACCAGCTTTGTCCACCATTGGTGGTTTTTCGAATCAGGCCGCCATTTCCAGTAACATAGCCTGTTAGTGAGTCGGTAAAATAAACGGACTGCAGCATGGTGGATGTTCCGGATGGAAGTTGTGACCATTGTGCGGATACGGGTAAAATGCTCCCAAAAAGAGCAATGGAAGTCAGAAAGTGTTTCATTGGATGGAATACAGGGGTGATTGGAGTGGGATGCAAAAGTAAGCCATAGTACTGATAAGCCTAAAAAGGCTCACACTTAACTACTGCCTTTGCATTTTTTACCGAAACCAAACTTTCCTGTAATTTCTGGTGATAAATGCTATCCCAAATAGCCTTGATCACGTCCTATAACTATCGGTCGTATAAATTTCGGACGGGGACAAATTCAGTGAAGACAAAAGAGCTCGCTTCTATTAAAATTGAAAAATGTTTATTTATCATCCAGCCCCACACCAAGACCGAACATTGCTGCCACTAAAGCAAGGTGAACCACCAGAACTGCTTTTTGCCAAAAGGGTCTGTGATTCCACTTTTGATCCATATCAAAAGGATCAAACGCCATTGATATGCCAAACGAAGACGCTGCTTGCATATAGTCTTTGGTAAATATGGATTGATAAATTCCTAATAAGAGAAATCCAACATAAAGAAATTTGTTAATCGGAGTTTTCATATTAATATTATTTGATTGAAGCGAAATTACAAGCTTCATCCATTACATGCCCGATTTTAGTTGATTTTTGACAAGCTATATGGAAATGCGGAATTAATTGTCCCCAGAACATACTGTTCTGCTTAGATTAAAAATCAAAGAATCTCTATTTGCATATCCATTGCATAGGAGTTCATTTGCTGGCACAAAGCGCGATGCAACATAATTATTAGTGAACGACGACCCTTTGTAGACTTAAAATACGTTTCGCTCCGCAAGGCATCTTCTTTTGACATAAAATGCTCGCACATCATCACGATGAATGGCCTACGTAGTGCCGTGCTCTTCGGTTTACCTTGCGCATGTTCTTGCATATGTCTTTCGAAATTGACCGTATAGCCAATGTAAAAAATGTCATCCTTCAAGCTGTACAGGATGTAAACACAAAACTTTGGGTGTTCCATTGAAAAGTGGATTTGATAAACGAAAACCGTTTTTGAAAAATGTAAAAACTATTGAAAAGCGGATTTAATAATGAAAAAACGCGATCGAAAAACACCAGTTAAAGCTACAAAAAAGCCAGAAGCTCGTTAGAACTTCTGGCTCAGGTTAATTACCGCCCCGAAGTAGAAAATCTCGCTACGCTCGATTTACACTTCGAGACGGTGCAGCGTGGCGAAGCCTCTGCTGCACCGCTCCCCCTCTTGGGCTCGAACCAAGGACCCCATGATTAACAGTCATGTGCTCTAACCAGCTGAGCTAAGGAGGAATA
>JALRAP010000030.1 GCA_023262505.1 Bacteroidia bacterium | reverse complement strand
GGGGATTGGCTGAACCCACAGTAATGGCATTTGTTTTGGCCAGTCTGTTTGTGGTAGGTTAATGATACATCGCAATTGATACAACGTGGGGTCCAGGAACATTTCTGACACTCCATCATGGGAGCGAAACCTCTTCTGTTTTGAAACAGGATAACCTGCTCTTTGGATTCCAAGGATGTATTGATCGCATCCAACAGGTCAGTAGAGAAGAAAGACTTGACCCGTTTCTTCTTGTAAGCTTCCTTCAAATCAACCAACTGTATTTCAGGCATACTGATACCACCGAATCGACCGTGCAACTCGGCTAGAGCGAATTTACCTTCCAAGGCATTGTGGTAAGACTCCAAGGAAGGTGTGGCGGATCCAAGCAAAATATGGCAATGGAAGAGCCTTGCGCACATAATGGAGGTGTCGCGTGCAGAATATCGGGGTGCGGGATCCGATTGCTTATAGCTCGAATCATGCTCCTCATCAACGATAATGAGCCCTGGGTTTCGCAAAGGAAGAAAAATGGCTGAACGGGCGCCAATCACGATGGGGTATTTGAACTCGCCGTTTACTCCATCTCGAACCATGCGCAAATATGTTTCAGCGCGATCGCGAGGCGAATAACGGGAATGATAAACCAACACCCTGTCGCCGAAATGCAACTTGAGTCGGTTTATGATTTGTGCAGTTAGAGCAATTTCGGGCAACAAGTACATCACTTGCTTACCCAGGTTAATTTGCTCTTGGATGAGCCGTATATAAATTTCCGTTTTACCGGATGATGTTACACCATGGAGCAAAACAGGTTTGTTTTCAGAAAAGCCCTGCTTTACCTTTTCGAATGCGGATTGTTGATCGGCACTCAATTCGAATTTACGGGCATTTTCAGCTCCCCTACCCGCATGCAAGTCGCTTTCAGCAGTGAATATCTCAAGCACACCTTTGTTGACCAATTGGGTTAAAGAAGTTGCAGAAGCATCAGCAGACTTCAGCAAGTGCGATTTCAAGATTTCCGACCGCCCTTTATCCGAACACATGCGGATGAAGTGCATCAGAATCTCCAATTGCTTGGGAGAACGTTTTTCCAAGGCCTCAAATGAGGTGCGAAGAAAATCCTCGTTGCGCGCCTTGACGGTATATCTAACGAACTCGGCGGTTCGTGGCTTGAATGTTTCACGGATAGACTCATGCACGTCCAACACGCCTTTGTTCACCAAATCACGCACGAGTTTCATTCCAAATTTGGAGCCACTGGCCTTGATAGCCTCCGCAACCGTAATTTGGTTGCCTCGAACCGCCTCCACTATGGCTTCTTCTTCGACCGTTAGCACCACCTCAGGCAATACATCATCACCTTCGGATAGCGAAAGCACTGTTTCGCTTTGCAACTTTAGATCACCGGGTAATGCAGCAACCATCACCTCCCCTGGTGTACACATATAATAGTCGGCAATCCAATCCCAAACACGGAACTGCTCTTCAGTAATAACAGGATAGTCATCCAACAGCTCTAACAATTCCTTAGGTTGATAATCCTTGGGGGCATCTGAATGCACCTTACGAACCACAGCGGTATACAACTTTGCTTTACCGAATGAAACAACCACACGCATCCCTGCTATTAAGCTATCAGCCAAGCCTTCAGGAACCAGATAGGTGTAGGTCCTTCGCAGAGCAAGGGGTAGAATCACATCCGCGAAAAGCGGCTTATGGGAATTGCGCAGCATCGTAAACAGAATTAATTACGGTCGCGCCAAATCAGCCAACCTTTTTTGAAAAAATATGCCAACTGCAATATCACAATAATTACCATCGCTAGCATCACACCGATGTAACCGTACGGTGAATGTAATTCAGGCATGTTAAATGGCATGGTGTTCTTGTCGAACTGGAAGTTCATACCATAGACTCCTACAATGAATGTGAGCGGAATGAAAATGGTTGAAATGATGGTAAGCACCTTCATAACCTGGTTCAGTCGATTGCTTACACTAGACAGGTAGATGTCCATCAGCGAAGCGGTGATTTCGCGGTATGAATCGATGATATCCATCACTTGGATGGTGTGATCATATGTGTCACGCAAATACCTCCTGGAAACATCGCTGAAGAGCGGCGAGGGGTTGCGCATGATGTCGTTCAATTTCTCGCGCTCAGACCATACAATTCGGCGAAAATGAATGAGACGGCGTTTGGACCCTTGAATGTTTTGCAAAGAGTAACGGTCGGGCGCGTCCAGCAATACATCCTCCAAATCGTCGAGAAAGTTACCCAGTCTTTCCATCACGGGAAAAAAGTCGTCTACAACAGCATCCATGATGGCATAACCCAGGTACGATGCGCCACTTTTGCGAATCACCCCACGGTTTTGTTGCAACCTATCCTTTACTGGAAGAAAATAATCGTTCTGTCTTTCCTGAAAGGTGATTACAAAGTCCTTAAAAATGAATAAAGACACTTGTTCATCCAAGAAGTCGTCACCATTGGTTATGGCACGCGACACAATGAACAAGTGGTGATCAGATTCCTCTACTTTAGGCCGCTGGTGTCCGCTCAACACATCCTCCATCTCCAACCTGTGAATGTTAAAGGCATCACACATCGACTCGAAAAAGGCACGATCCCCGAAACCCTTTACCTCAACCCAATGGGTTAATGTCGGGTTTCCAAGCAAATGACTTTTGATTGAAATGACATCGCCAAATGCCTTGTCCTCGATTGAAGTTTCATTGTAGCTGATTATCCTAACATGGGGTTTAAGCGCATCATCGGAGATGCTCATCGTGCCCGGAGCGGCACCCGGGGGCGCTTTTTTAAGCCTGCGGAAACGGATTTTCCTAGGCAACTTTTTTTTGACTGCGCTTTCCATGTGTAGTATTGAGTTTCAGCCGAAGGGGTTTTAATTTACCAACCCCGTGTACTTGGTAAAAATAGGCATTTTGAACATCTTTGCACAACGTAAAAGGGAACCGAATTTATCAACCAAGAAACAGAAAAATGCAAGAAAAAGCGCAAGATGAATGGTTCTCCACCTGGTTCGACTCTCCTTACTATCACATCCTTTACGGCCATCGCGATGAAACGGATGCTCAGCATTTTATAAATAAACTAATCGGACTGCCTTGGTTCAAATCGGGTAGTAAGGTGGCTGATGTCTGCTGCGGCAAAGGACGTCACTCCCTTTACCTGCATTCCAAAGGATTTGAAGTTGTTGGCTACGACTTGTCGCCTGCAAGCATTCAACATTGTATGGAAACGGCAAAGCCGGGATTAATCTTTCGCGTTCATGACATGCGAACTCCGTTTCCTGACATGGATTTTGACATAGCCCTCAACCTGTTCACCTCATTCGGTTATTTCGAGAACGAAAACGACAACCAACATGCCATATCAAACATGGCGGAGGCGCTGAAGCCTACTGGTCGACTGGTGATCGACTTTTTAAATCACGGATTGGTTGTCAAACAACTAGTGCAGCATGAGTCAGTAATCAAAAACGAGATTCAATTTGAGATCTCGAGATCCATCAACAAAGGAAGACTCATCAAAGAGATAAAATTTGAAGCACTTGGAAAATCTCACCGATTCGAGGAAAATGTGGAGCTGATTCAGCTGGATACATTCAGCAAATACTTGTCAAAAGCCGGAATGTCCATCGAACAAGTCTACGGAAATTACGATCTTCACCCCTACAACACTGAAGAATCCACACGAATGATCATAATCGCCAAAAATAGCCAAGCATGAGTGTATTGGAATCCGTCATCATGTTCGCTTTGGTATCCCTTGCGGGGATGTTGTTTTTCACCATCCGCACCGTGAACCAGCGGATATTAAAACTTGCTCTGGCATTCACTGGAGCGTTCCTGTTTTCTTTGAGCCTCACCCATCTGCTTCCCACCGTTTTCTCCCATAACACCCAGAGCGCGGGCATTTTCATACTAGCAGGTTTCTTTCTGCAATTGGTATTGGAGTATTTTACCGAAGGTATTGAACACGGACACGAGCATCACCATCATGGAAAAGGCTTCCCTATAGCAATGATGGCAGGACTTTGTATTCATTCTTTCTTGGAAGGCATGCCCTTGTCAGGACATTTTGATATGAATGAGCACAATCACTCCCTGCTGGCTGGCATAGTCCTGCACCATCTACCGGTTGCATTCGTATTGGTCAGCATGTTGATACATGCAGGGGTTAACCGTGCGTGGACAATGGTGAATCTGATGTTGTTTGCCGCTATGGCACCATTAGGCGCAGGATTCAGCACATTGCTCAGCGAAACGGATATAATGAACATCAGTGCGCATTACGACAAAATAATGGGTTTGGTGATTGGAATTTTCTTGCACATTTCCACAACCATCCTATTCGAATCAGGAAGTGACCACCGATTCAACCTTTACAAACTGACCATCATTTTGCTCGGGGCAGCAACTGCGTTACTGATGTGATTAAGCCAACGCCGCTTTTACCGCATCGAAATCGGGCAAATCCCCAGCCGACTCATTCACTTGGGCGTATTTTACGATGCCATTTTCATCGATTACAAAAGCAGAACGCTTAGCGGTCCCTTTCATACCAAAAACGAACTCTTCGTATTGTGCTCCATAGAGGTTGCAAACCTCTTTATTGTAGTCAGCCAAAAGATCAAAATTATAACCTTGCTCCTCCTTGAACTTACCCAGGGTAAAAAGGGTGTCCGTAGATATTCCGAAAACTTTGGCATTTACGCTGTTGTATGAGGCCAAATCATCGCGAACAGCACACAGCTCTTTAGTGCAAACTCCAGTAAATGCGGCTGGAAAAAAATACAAAACCACCTTGTGCCCACGCAATGAGCTAAGTGTAACAGGTTGCTTTTCGGTGTTGTGCAAGGTGAAATCGGGTGCTGGTTGATTTAAGGTAACAGACATTTTGTAGTTTTTTATGGTTGTTTTTAAAGAAGTGCAAATATCGGGATTGGAACACGAACGGGGTTAAAAAGTTTTCAAAAGCCCGCGGCTTTTACGCATCTTATAGACAAACTTACCCGTAACAACCCCCAAAGCAGCACCTGCAAAAGCATCGGAGGACCAATGCTTTCCGTTGTAAACCCTGGATGCGGTAACTGCTCCTGCCAAACCATAGGCAAGCCATGGGACCCATTTCTTTTGCTTTCCATAGCATGAAGCTAGCACTGTGGCTACGGCAAAGGCACTTGAGGCATGGCGTGAAACGAATGAGCCGTCATCACGCAAATCGCCCAATGGGCCTTCAAATACGAAAGGGTCGGAGGGCATATCATCAGAGGGGCGATGTCGTTGAAAAATCCATTTGGAGCATGTTGCTCCACCAGCAGAAAATACAAATGCCTCTAATCCTGCAAACGCAACCTGCACATGTTGCTCCTCCCCTTTCAGTTTACCGTAAAATCCCAATCCGGCCAATAGCGGCAATGAATACAATCCATTGCCAAAAGGCTCGATACCATAACCTGCTATATCCATCCTTGAGCGGCTTCTGGTATTCTTAAGGATGCCTTCAACTTCAGAGTCGAATTGAAACAATATAGCTGTACCTGTTGAAACTCCCACAAACGTGGCCCAGTCTGCCCGATCCCATCGTATTGGTTCGCTTAACATAGAACCTGCATCCTGCCACATTACACGAAGTTCTGAACAACTATCACGTTGAGCTTGAATTTCGCAACAACAAAAAAGCATTGCAGTGGATATGGCCAAAAAGCGCTTTAGCAACGAAATCCGAAACATGTCATAGGCCTTTTGACTTCGCCTCATTCCAATACACATCCATCTCCTCAAGGGTCATATCCTGCAACGATTTTCCCGAATTTCGAGCAGACTCCTCCAGATACTGGAACCTTGCGATGAATTTCAAGTTGGTTCGCTCAAGTGCCTCATCAGGATTCACATCCAAAAATCTGGACAGGTTGACCATAGAAAACATTAGGTCACCAAATTCGGCACGGGTACGCTCAATATTTCCTGCACGGATTTCGGCGCGTAATTCACGAAGTTCCTCTTCAACCTTGTCTAACACCTGCTCCTGTTCCTCCCAATCAAATCCGGCCGAACGGGCCTTGTCTTGAACACGCATCGCCTTAATGAGCGAAGGCAAAGAGCGCGGCACACCTTCCAAAACAGACTTTTTACCTTCCTTTAGTTTCAATTGCTCCCAGTTGCGAGCCACTTCGGAAGCATCTTGAACCTTCACCTCGCCGTAGATATGAGGATGACGATGAATCAATTTTTCGCACACATTATTGATTACTGATTCAATATCAAAAGTACCCTTCTCGGAACCGATCTTTGAATAAAAGACAATGTGCAACAGTATATCGCCAAGCTCTTTACGGATTTCATCGGAGTCGCCGTCGAGTATGGCGTCGGTAAGTTCATAAACCTCTTCAATGGTCAAGTGGCGCAAAGACTCCATGGTCTGCGCCTTATCCCAAGGGCATTTTTCACGCAAATCATCCATGATATTCAGCAACCTGCCGAAAGCAGCCAATTTGGTGTCGATTTTCTCCATAGTTAGCAAAAGTAAGGATTCCCAAATACCCCTTATTATATTTGCAAATAGATGATTCGCAACGCCATCGCCTTGATGTTTCTCCTGTTAATCTGCTCAACCAATAGTTTGAGAGGACAGACCTGCATTTCCACATCTGCACATAAAGGTTACCTTTTAGCTCATAGGCCCATGGTTGAAGGACTACGCCAAGATCGGGTTCGAGGTTTTGATTTGTCGATTTCGAAGGGAGCCGATGGATCCAAAGATTGGCACCATCAATATAATTTCCCCGAAGCTGGGCTGTACATAGGTATATGGAACCTGGGAAATAGCGAGGAACTAGGAACCGGATTGTCTTTAATTCCTTATGTCGACTTCCCGTTGGTTAGACACCGAAACTCTGCTTTGATGATGAAATTTGGCTGGGGTGCTGGTTTCATTGAAAAAAAGTTTGATGCAGAAGACAATTACAAGAATGTAGCCATCGGCTCTAGAGTTAACAACGCAATCCTTTTACATCCACGATACCAATTCAATCTTTCCAAATCCATGGCGATAGCTACTGGACTGTCTCTTACCCACTACAGCAATGGCAGCTTTGAAACTCCCAATCTGGGAATCAACATGGCGGCTTTAACTTTGAGCCTATCATTGAAATTGGGATCGGACTCTTTGATTTCGCGCAAAGAGATACCTGTTGAGAAAAACAGACAATGGCAACTATTCGCTTCAGCATTTGCTAAGGAGGTTGCTCCTGCAGATGGCAGCAAATTCCTGGTTGGAACATTGATGGGAGAGCACATGTGGCGCCGCTCAAAAAAATTCTCTTTCGGTGCCGGTGCCGATGTGTTCCTTGACAAATCCTTATCAGAAGAAGACAGCTTCAAAGAATCGAATGGATTTTTAGGATACATCCGTACCGGTGTTCATGCTTCAACCGAAATGCACGTTGGTCGCACAGCGCTGGTTTTGGCCATGGGTGGCTATCTGTATTCCGGTATAATTGGAGAATCTTTTTACCATCGTTTTGGCATACGACAACAAATCGGAGAACGATATTTGCTTTGCATGCATGTAAAATCGCATTGGGGCAAAGCCGACTACATGGAATTCGGAGTCGCCAGGGTTTGGAAAAGCAAAAAACAAGACGACAAAAGACAAAAGAGAAGGTAATCATGAGGCTGAAACACTTTTCATTATTAATGATTGCAATCACTCTGCTTAATTCATGCGGCAAGGACCCGTTTTGTAATTGTTTTGAATCCACAGGATCAAAAACATCTGAAATACGAACTTTAAATTCCTTCAGCACCCTTGAAGTATTCAATAACGTGAGTGTGAACTGGTATCAGAGCAATGACCACAAGGTTGTGGTGACTTGTGGCTCCAATTTGATTGACGGTATACAAACTGACGTTGAAGCCCGTGTCCTGAAAATACGAAACATCAATCGATGCAATTGGATGCGTGACCCGGGAAACACTTTTTTGATAGATGTTTACAGTCCCACCTTGGGCACCATCATTTGCCGCACTGTAGGCGACATCACCTGCAAAGACACAGTCCGCAATAGCGTTTTCCTAGCCGAAAGCTGGGATGGTACCGGCACCATCAAACTCAAACTCGATGTTTCAGAAGCCTATTTGAAAATACACACAGGCCCTGTTGACATCATTGCTAACGGGAAAACGGATTACTGCTATCTTTACAACACTGGAAATGGATACATCAGAGCTGAAGGCTTACAGGCAAGCGACGCTTTTGTGATGTCGCGAAGCACAGGAGATTGTTATGTCAATAGCGGCAACAACCTGCAGGTGAAGATCGACTATCAAGGTGATATTTACTATTTGGGCCAACCATCGAATATACAAAGCCAGATAACAGGTACCGGAAGACTCATCAGATTCTGATCACGCCAATGTTAAAACAACTACGATTTGCGTTTGCCCACTTCCTGTTTTGGTTGATTGTTTTCGCCATTTCGAGGGTGTTGATGTTGGCCTTGATTTCCGGAACAGCCGACCTCGATTTTATTTCATTCGAAACTTTGGGGGTTTTCTGGCATGGGCTTCGGCTTGACCTATCTACAGCGGCCTACCTGTTTGTGTTCCCCCTTCTCATCATCCCTTTCATCGGAACATCCATACACAATCGATTAATTGATATTATCAAGTACTACTACCAAGCCATTCTAGTCATAATTACAGTTTTATTAACCGCCAACTTGATAATATTCCGCTTCTGGGGAACTTTATTGAATATCAGAGCCCTTGAGTTTGCGGTTTACCCAAAAGAGATGCTCGCATCAGTTTCAAATATGCAAGTTGCCATCATAATAGTTTTCATTATTTTGGCTTGGCTGACTCTTTCGCGGTTAAGACGAAGTATACTGGACAGCATCTTGCACAAGTTGCCGGCAAATGGCATTCAAGCGATTTGGGGATTTTTATTGTTGGTGCCTATAACATTTACGTGCATACGAGGCGGTTGGAATCTAATACCAATCAATGAAGCCTCAGCCGCATATTCACCTGACAACAAGCTCAACAACATTGCGCTGAATCCGATTTGGTTCTTGGGCAACAATATTCTTAAATCCGGATTTTCAAAAGGTAATCCATACGAAAAGCTTACCGACAAGGAAGCACTTCATATAACTGATGACATTTTAAAAAACCCTGTTACGCTAACTGCAGACTCGGTTCTGAGCAATCCAAAATGCAATGTGGTGCTGATTTTGCTTGAAAGCTGGACTGCCGATATTATCGAGCCTTTGGGTGGTGTAAAAGGAGTTACTCCGTTTTTCAGCACTTTGGCTGAAGACGGACTGTTGTTTTCACATACCTATTCATCGGGATTCAGAACCGACCAAGGCCTGACTTCGGTTTTGAGCGGATTCCCATCCATACCTGACAAGTCAGTCATTAAGTTCATCGACAAAACTCAGCAGCTACCATCGTTAGGGCGGATTTTTGCGGAAGCGGGATATCAAAACCGGTTTTACTATGGTGGAGAATTGGGCTTTGCCAATATGAACAACTTCCTACTCCAATCGGGATTCGACGAACGAACCGAGATCAATGAGTTCGATGAGTCGCAAAGGAATAGCAAATGGGGGGCGCATGACGAGTACGTTTTTGAAAGGATGCTATCGGACCATGCCGAACAAGACAATCCGTTCTTCTCTGTTGTACTTACGCTAAGCACGCACGAACCATTTGAAACTCCCAGGCCCACTCCATTTGGCAAGCAGAGCGAAGCAGAACGTTTCAAAGGAGCGGCGTGGTACACGGACCAATGCCTGAGACAGTTTTTCGATGTGGCTTCTAGCAGGAGTTGGTATAAAAACACCTTGTTCATTTTGGTAGCAGACCATGGCCACCGTCTTCCATTAAACAGAGATTATTTCGAACCTGCAGCCCGAAGGATACCGGTGTTGTTTTACGGCACTCCGCTAAATGAACCTTTCCGCGGCAAGCAAATAGACCGAGTCAGTTCACAGCACGATTTGGCAACAACCTTGATATGGATGACCCAAAGGGGCGAATCCAAATTCAAGTGGAGCAGGAACATGTTCGGAGATCCCGCTTCCGGATTTGCTTATCTGAACCAAGACCAATCGTTCACTTGGATCACATCAACTGACACGACTAGAATTCAATTGAATCAAGAAATTGAATTACCCAATAACTCGAGATCGAAACAGGCTTGGGCTTATTTGCAAGCCCTTTATCGTACATTCCTAGACCTGTAGGGGGCGGTTAAATCAGTACCTTTGCACTTCTTATGCTGGTACTTAATAACATCACTTTCGAATTTGGTTCGCGGGCTTTGTACCGTGAAGCCTCTTGGCACATCAAGCCCTATGAAAAAATCGGCTTGATCGGAGCAAATGGAACCGGGAAATCCACACTGTTGCGCATCATCAATGGTGAGTACCAGCTCTCTGCCGGAGAGGTAAGCGGTAGGCGCGACCTTTCCATTGGATTCCTCAACCAAGACCTGTTGTCTTACGAATCCAAGAACCCCATTTTACAAGTGGCAATGGAGGCTTTTGCAGAGCAGAACAAACTATCTGCGGAAATAGATGATCTGCTCAAAAAGCTTGAAACAGACTATTCTGATAATATTCTAAATCGACTTCATGAAGCCCAAACAAGGTTTGAGGCGCTAGACGGCTATCAAATTCGCTCTAAAGCTGAAGAGGTTTTGGAAGGATTGGGATTTACTACCGAAGACCTAGAGCGGCCGTTGAGTGAATTTTCTGGAGGATGGAGAATGCGAGTGATGTTGGCCAAAATCTTGTTAGCCAAACCCGACTTACTTCTGCTGGATGAGCCAACCAACCACTTGGACCTACCTTCGATTGAGTGGATGGAAGAATACTTGGACAATTATGAAGGCACGGTCGTTATTGTGTCTCACGATCGATTCTTCCTCGACCGGGTAGTAAATAAAATCGCTGAAGTTGCCAACGAAAAAATCAACCTCTATCCCGGCAATTATGCAGATTACATGGAGGCGAAAGCATTAGCTGAAGAGATTCAAAGAAACCAATTCAAGAACCAAGAGAAATTCCTCAAACAGCAAGAGCGTTTTATTGAACGATTCCGCGCAAAGGCATCCAAAGCCAAAGCTGTGCAATCCCGGATAAAGGCATTGGAGCGGGTAGAACGCATCAATGATGTGGATGACCCTGCAGCCACCATCAACATTCAATTCAACTTCAATACCACTCCAGGGAAAGTTGTTGCCGAATTGGATATCAGATCCAAAAAGTACAAGGACTTATGCATTTTCGAAGACACCAAGGCGGCCATCAATCGTGGAGATAAGATTGCATTCATCGGTGCAAACGGGAAAGGCAAGTCCACCCTATTGCGCATGATTGAGGGAGTTGAACCCTTTGAAGGAAAAAACGAAGAGGGTTACAATGTAATACGTGCTTTTTACGCGCAGCACCAATTAGAAAGCCTGAATCTTGACAATACTTTGTTGCGGGAACTACAAGTTTGCGCCCCTGACCAAACAGACACCACCTTAAGAACGTTGCTCGGTGCATTCCTATTCAAGAATGATGACGTGTTTAAGAAAATAAAAGTGTTGTCGGGTGGCGAAAAATCACGAGTGGCTTTGGCAAAGACCATCCTTACCAAAGCCAACTTCATGCTGTTGGATGAGCCCACCAACCACCTCGACATGCAGTCGGTGAACATCTTGATACAGGTTTTGCAAAAATTCAAAGGTTCTTATGTGGTGGTTTCGCACGACCGTTTCTTCCTTGCGGAGATTGCCAACAAGATTTGGTTCATTGAAAACCAAAAACTGAAGGAATATCCTGGTACTTATGCCGAGTACGAGGAGTGGATGGAGCGCAGGAGACAAAACGGCGAATTGAGTGTTAACACTCCATCGAAAAAGGAAAAGCAAGTGGATTCCGAGCCTGCCCCAAAGGAAACAGGCACGGTTGTTGCCGATAACAAATCAAAGCAAAAGGAAATCAAGAAACTATCGGACACGGTAAAGAACTTGGAATCCGAGATGGAAAAAATCCGAGAGCAAAAAAGCGCATTGGAGTTAGAACTTTCCAAACCCGAAACTTATTCAAACGCTGAAAAAGCCAAGAAGATAAACAACGACTTGGAGTCTGTAACATCTAAGCTAAACGACCTACAATCTCGTTGGGAAACCGCATTTGCAGAATTGATCGAAGCTGAATCATGAAATACAGGGTCGGATATTGTCTGATTTTCATTCTGATGGCATACTGCTTACCGACAGTTGCACAAGAATCCGATTACTTTACTGAGAACTACCGTCGTTATGAGGACTTCGTTTACGTTGAAAACATCAAAAGCGTAGTTTTAGAACAAGAGGGCCTTCGCCTCTCCGAACCAATCCTTCAACTAGGTTCAGATGAAAGGCTGTTGCTGAAGTTCGATGATTTAGATGCCGACAACAAATACTACTCCTATACGCTGATTCATTGCAATGCGGATTGGACCCCATCGAATATACTTCAAAGCGATTATCTACAAGGATTCACAGAAGACAGGATCACCGATTACAAGAGTTCGTTCAACACCATCCAGAGTTTTACGCACTACCAATTGCTCATCCCCGGAAGGGAAGTGCGGCCAATATTATCTGGCAACTATCTCGTAAAGGTTTATCCCGAAGGAGAACCCGACAAGCCGGTTATTACCCGAAGAATGATGGTAGTAGAACCAAGAACGGTGATTGATGCGCATGTCCATCAGGCTACCACGGTTCAAGACCGCGACTCCAAACAGGAGGTAGATTTTACCATTTCATACCAGGGTCTCCAGGTATCCAATCCTTTCGATGACATCAAGGTAGTAATCAAGCAAAATGGCAGATGGGACAATGCAGTTACAGGAATGAAGCCTTTATTCCTTAAAGACAATCTACTTGATTACAGTTATGATGGCGAAAACAGCTTCAATGGCGGCAATGAATTCAGGACTTTCGATACGCGGACACTGAGAATATTGACTCAAAATGTTAAAGAAATCCTGAAAGGCAATGACGGGTTTACAATAGTATTGATGCCTGCAGAGAGCAGGTCTTATAAAAGGTATGCTGTAGAGAACGATATTAATGGGCGCTTTTTGATAAGAAACCAAGATGGACGCGATGACGATTTAGAGGGGGAGTACTTGCGTGTGAAATTCACCCTGAAACATGACATCCTAACGGATGGTAACTTTTACGTATTTGGGTCCCTAAGCGATTGGCGGTGTGGGCCACCCAATAAAATGAGCTATAATTATGATGAGGGGACTTATGAAGCGTTGCTTTATCTGAAGCAAGGATATTACGATTATGTATTTGGATTTTTAAAGGACGGGGCTCAATTCTGTGACGAAACAATTGCTGAAGGAAGTCATTACGAGACAGTTAACGAATACACCATATTGGCTTACCATCGCCCGACAGGAACCCGAGCCGACAAGCTTGTTGGGGTGAAAAAGGTCATTAGCAGGTAAAATAATTTCTACCGTTCACAACCAAAATACCGAGGTTCGCCAATTCAAAAACAATTTTTATCAAATTAGCACACCAAAAGGTAGTTGTCATTCTACCTTTGAATCGTTCAATGAGATACCATATATGACCACAGAAGTCACCGCGGGAATACAAGTCAGTGTGGAAACCTTTTACCAGCCAACACACAGCAACCCAAGCCAGTCACACTATGTTTTCGCCTATCGTATCACCATAAAAAACGATAGCGGGGAAGCTGTGCGTTTAAAACGCCGTCATTGGCACGTGGTAGACTCAGACAGTTCTCACCGTGAAGTTGAGGGGGAAGGAGTTGTTGGAGAACAACCCTATCTTGCAAATGGAGAAACCTATCGATATGTTTCAGGATGCAACTTGAATACTGAGATAGGCAAAATGTTTGGCACATATTTGATGGAGCGTGTAATCGACAAGAAGCTGTTTTTCGTACGCATTCCAGAGTTCAAAATGATTGTTCCAGGAAAGCTGAACTAACCACAAAAAGAATCCTGATTCTAAACCCAGGTCCCGTAAAAGGGACCTTTTTTTATTTTTTAGATAAATGAAAAAGCATAATGCCTGAAGCCACGGATGCATTCAGGGATTCCGTTTGTGATCCTTCTGCACGCGGAATTGAAAGTTTGTGACTTAGACTTGATAAAATCTCACTTGATATACCATGTGACTCACTACCCACTACCAATAAAACAGATTCAGCTTGTCGACTGAAGGAAGACATGTTATCTCCACCTAAAACGCCTCCTACAATCTTTTGAACCCGGGAATTTCGAGCTTGTGAAATGACATCGAGCAAAGGCTGTTGATATACCTTCATCCTGAAAATGGAGCCCATGGATGCTTGGACTACCTTGGAATTCCAAAAATCCACGGAGCCAGGCGAGGCAAAAACCGCATCTACACCAAACCACTCTGCGGTACGAATGATGGTTCCCATATTGCCCGGATCGTTTATGTTATCCAACAGCAAAACGGTTTGGCCTACTTGTTGGAAGTCAAATTCAGCGTGTTGAGGTGTTTTACAGATTGCCAATACGCGGTTGGGGGTGGTAAGCGTACTTATCCGCCCAAGCTCCGATTCGCTCACTGCCAAAACCTCGAAATGGCCGATAATAGCACTGTTTTGATCAAAGTAATCGTTTAAGCAGGCGATGGAGTGGATTTCAATTCCCGAGCCCAACAATTCTGCAACTGTTTTTTCGCCTTCAGCTAAAAACAGGCCCTGCTCCCTCCGATTAACGGAGCGGTGCAGACCGGAAATAAATGCCAAATCGTTGCGTGAAGCCTTGCGAATCATCAGGATGCTTCAAAGGTAATTAAATGTAATTTTGTCGCCACCTACCGCAATGAGGTATTTGATTTCCCATCCCACCCGACCCATTTCGCATAAGTTGCGAAACAACATGGGCATTATCCTATTCATGTTGGGTTTAGTTGTGGTTTCTTGTAGTCCAACCAAACAGCTTACTGAAGACCAATACTTACTAAATAAAAATTCAATTAAGATCAATCGATCTGAATTGGCCGAAGGCCTCAAGCCTGTAATCAAACAAAGGTCTAACCGGAAAATTTTGGGCTTATTCAGATTCCATCTCGGTGTTTACACCTTAGCAAATCGTGGAAAATCGACCAAGTTCAAGGAGTGGGTTAAACGCACCATAGGCGAAGAGCCCACCATTTTGGATACCACACTGACCGCCAAGTCCACCATCCAAATAAAACAATATCTCCAGAACGAAGGGTTTTTCAACGCAACTGTAGTGGATACCACCGATTTTCGCAAGTCCCACCGTGCCGATGTTACCTACACCATCAACACGGGTAATCCGTACCGAATCAGAAGCATATCCTATCAAAGCATAGACCCGAGTGTGGGACGCATTGTATTGTCTGACACTGGAGCATCGCTGATAAAAAAGGATGGAATATTCAGTACCGCGAACCTCAAAAACGAACGTTCGCGCATAAGTAAAACCCTAAAGAATAAAGGGTATTTCGAGTTCAATGATTATTATGTGACTTACGACATAGACAGCTCATTAAAAAGCAACCAGGCGGATATCATTGTAAAGATCGCAGACCGAAAAGGAGGATTCGATAGCACTCGGGTGGAAAAGCACCGTGTGTTCAGGGTGCGGGATTTGTTTGTGATGACTGATTACAATCCGCTTGTAGCTGATCCTGCCTCAGAAAAAGATACCACCTACCTTTCGCACTTTTCGATTGTTGGCAGATCTAAAGAGCTTCGATACAAACCCTATGCCTTGGAACCTAGGATTTTCATTGAGCGAGATGATATATACAAAGTGGATGAGTCGGACCTCACCTATCGCGGATTAAGCGATTTGGGTTTGTTCCGCTTCATAAACATACGGTTCGAGGCGGATTCGGTTCCAGACTCTTGTGGTGTGAACTGGGTGGATGGTAGAATCATGCTAAGTCCGTTACCAAAACAGGATTACAAAATCGAATTGGAGGGCACCAACAATGGAGGCAACTTCGGTGTGGGTGCAAACTTCAGTTATCACAACAAAAACCTGAGCCGAGGAGGAGAAGCACTTGAATTCCGACTAGTGGCTAAAGGCGAATCCGTACCGAATTTCGTGGATGAGGTTACTGGCCAGGAAAAGGCGTTGTTGCTTAACACCTTCGAAATTGGTCCGGAAATCAACCTTCGCATTCCCCGTTTCATCTGGCCTGCCTATCGCTACAACAAAAACCGCTCAGCTAACCCAACCACGGTTTTCAGTGTGAATTACAATTACCAAGTAAGGCCTGAATATGTTCGAAACCTGATGCTACTATCCATGGGCTTGGAGTATCGGGAAACAAGACAAAAGCGGCACATCATCTACCCAGCTGAAATCAACGTATCGGATTTCCAATTGAGTGACAATTTCATAAATCGTTTAGAGGAAACGGGCGATCCAAAACTGATCAACTACTATCGAAAATACATTATCACAGGTGGAAGATATACCTACCTATACAATACGCAGGAGCCTAATAAATTTAAAAACTTCTTGTACCTCCGATTCAATTTCGAGGTGGCCGGAAACTCCACACGTTTATACAACAGATTAACCTCTACCAATTACAGTGACTCATCCGTTTTCAAGTTGGCTAAGATCGAATATTCTCAATATGTAAGACCTGATATCGATATTCGCTACTACCAAGTCTTTTCCGAAAACTCGTCTCTAGTTTATCGGATCAATGCCGGGGCAGGTTATGCCTACTTGAATTCAAAGCAGATGCCCTATGAACGCACCTTTTCTGCTGGCGGCGTGAACGATATTCGTGCCTTTAGAGCCCGCACAGTGGGACCAGGCTCATTCATTAGGACAGCTGACTTGCCTGCAGAACAACTAGGTGATATGAAGCTTAACGCCAACATTGAATATCGATTCGACGTATTCAGAATACTGGAAGGCGCGTTCTTCGTCGACGCTGGTAACATTTGGAATATCCGCGAAAGCGAAAAGCAACCTGGAGGGCAGCTCAAGTTTAACACTTTCGTGGATGAGTTGGCTGTAGGCACTGGCCTTGGTTTACGGTTCGATTTCAGTTTCTTCATTTTCCGGATGGATGCTGGTGTGCCTGTGCGTGACCCGTCGGAAACAGTTGACCAGAGGTGGGTCATAGGCAAGGCACGATTCAATACCGTGAACTACAATTTCGGAATCGGTTACCCATTCTGACGACAACTCCCTGGCGGATAAAATCACCCTGGTTGTAGCACCAATAAAACACATTAGCAATTGACAATCAACGCATAGCAGTCATTGGTTGGAATTAACTATTTTTGACGTTCTAATAAAAACCTTGTTTTATGCTTTCTACTTCGAGGATCCAGGAACTACTCGGCGATCAGTCCAAATACCTGTTAGAGCACCAGTGCACCACCGTCTCCAAAGAACACTTGCACTTACCAGGAGTTGATTTCGTTGATCGCATTTTTGCTCCATCAAACCGTAACAACCGTGTATTGGCGAACATCCAACGCATATACAACACCGGTCGTTTATCAGGTACAGGGTATGTTTCCATTTTGCCAGTAGACCAAGGAATCGAACACTCAGCGGGTGCCTCATTCGCTCCCAACCCTGCCTATTTCGATCCCGAGAATATTGTGAAGCTCGCAATAGAAGGCGGGTGCAATGCGGTAGCTTCAACCTATGGTGTGCTGGCTTCAGTAAGCCGCAAGTACGCACATAAGATTCCTTTCGTTGTAAAGATCAACCATAACGAGTTCCTATCCTACCCCAACAAGTTCGACCAAATCATGTTCGGCAGCGTTGATGAAGCCGCAGAGATGGGAGCAGCAGCAGTGGGTGCCACCATTTATTTCGGTTCTGCTGAATCATCAAGACAGATTGTTGAGGTTGCTGAGGCTTTCGAGCGTGCTCATGAACTTGGAATGGCCACCATATTATGGTGCTACTTGCGCAACAGTGGGTTCAAGAAAGACGGAGTCGATTACCATACCGCCTCTGACCTGACGGCTCAGGCCAATCACTTAGGTGTAACCATTCAAGCTGATATCATAAAGCAAAAGCTGCCCACCAACAACGGAGGCTACAATGCAATAGCTTTCGGAAAAACACACAAGAAGGTTTACGACACGCTCACTACCGATCACCCAATCGACTTGACTCGTTACCAAGTTGTGAATTGTTACATGGGTCGAGCAGGTCTGATCAACTCTGGTGGAGAATCCAAAGGCGCAACCGATTTAGCGGAAGCAGTAGCCACTGCCGTAATCAATAAAAGGGCTGGTGGACAAGGCCTGATTTCCGGAAGGAAATCGTTTCAAAAACCACTCAAAGAAGGTATCGAATTATTGAATGCCATACAGGACGTATACTTGAATCCGGAGATTACAGTAGCATAAGTCAAAACAAAAAAACATGTCGTGGTTTAAGCGCATCAAGGAAGGGATCACCACTTCCACCAAGGAGAAAAAAGAGACTCCAGAGGGACTATGGCACAAATGTTCTTCATGCAACGCCATTGTTCCTACCGAAGAGCATGTGGCCAGCATGTATGTATGCAACAAGTGCGACTTTCACGACCGTATCGGTTCCGAAGAATATTTTTCAATCTTGTTTGATGAGGGCCAGTATACCGAATACAACGCCAACCTGACAGCTGCTGATCCGTTGCACTTCGCGGACACCAAGAAATACACCGATCGACTTAAGGACTCAATTTCAAAAACCGGATTGAAAGACGCCATTCGATCAGCCTCTGGATTGGTTAATGGCCACCCGTTGTTGGTTTGTTGCATGGACTTCAAATTCATAGGCGGTTCGATGGGGTCTGTAATGGGAGAGAAAATAGCTCGTGCCATCGATATTTGCATTGAAAAAAGGATGCCTCTCATGATCATCAGCAAGTCAGGGGGCGCCCGAATGATGGAGGCCGCATTTTCCCTAATGCAAATGGCAAAAACATCCGCCAAGCTCACTCAATTATCCGAAGCAAAGATTCCTTACATCTCTTTACTTACCGATCCAACTACCGGAGGTGTAACGGCCTCGTTCGCCATGTTGGGTGATTTGAATATTGCCGAACCAGGGGCATTGATTGCGTTTGCTGGTCCGCGGGTAGTAAAAGAAACCATCGGCAAAGATCTCCCAAAAGGCTTCCAAACTTCCGAATTTGTTTTGGAGCACGGCTTTTTGGACCGTATTGTGAATCGTAAAGAGTTGAAAACCAATATTTCTCAGATTTTAACCTTTTTTGGTGTTTGATTTGAGAAAATACTTGGCTGAAGAGTAGGCTTTTCTTATCTTTGCAGTCCGTTTTAAAAATTCATTATCAACCCAGTACCTAAGATGCAACTCAGTTCAGAGTCCAAAAAAGCAATCTTCACCAAGTTCGGAAGCGCTGCAACCAATACCGGTTCGGCTGAAGCCCAGATTGCCATGTTCACAGAGCGTATCAACTCGCTTACAGATCATTTGAAAATCCAGAAAAAGGATTATTCCACGCAGCGCTCTCTTATCAAGCTTGTTGGTAAGCGTCGTAGCTTGTTGGATTTCCTCATGAAAACCGACATCGCGCGCTACCGTAAGATCATCGGGGAACTGGGTATCCGAAAGTAATCCATGATTTCATAGACCGAAAATACAAGGCAATCATCGCATTGCCTTTTTTCGTTTCTGCACAATTGATGTTAAAGATGTAAAAAAGAAAGAGCATTATGTCACTAAACCCGATTACCAAAACTTTTCAGCTTGCCGATGGTCGCACCATCACCTTGGAAACAGGCAAGCTTGCCAAACAAGCCGATGGATCCGTTGTTGTTCGTATGGGCGACTGCATGTTGTTGGCAACAGTTGTATCAAACCCTAAAGCAAAGGATGGCGTCGACTTCCTTCCCTTGTCGGTTGACTATCAAGAAAAGTATGCTGCCACAGGAAGATTCCCAGGCGGTTTCTTCAAGCGCGAAGCGCGTTTGTCTGAATACGAAATCCTTATTTCCCGTCTCGTAGATCGAGCGCTTCGTCCGCTCTTCCCGGATGATTACCATTCTGATACCCAAGTGATGATCTCACTGATTTCAGCAGACAAAGACATTGCACCAGATGCTTTAGCTGGATTGGCTGCATCTGCCGCACTCACGATTTCTGATATCCCATTCAATGGACCAATCTCTGAAGTTCGTGTTGGTCGTATTGATGGAGTCCTGAAAATCAATCCTACCATTTCCGAAACCGAAAAGGCCGACATCGACATGATCGTTGCTGGAAGCATGAAGGATGTAGTAATGGTAGAAGGAGAAATGAGTGAAGTTTCCGAGGAGGAAATGGTCGAAGCGATCAAATTTGCCCACGAAGCGATCAAACAACAATGCCAAGCACAGCTTGAATTCCGCGAGATGGCAGGCAATACGCCAAAGCGCGAGTACAATCATGAGACCCATGATGAGGATCTTCGTGCACGTGTTCGTGAGGCAACTTATCAAAAGACTTATGATTTTGCCGCAAAAGGCAACGATAACAAATCAGCACGCCGCGAAGGATTCAATGCCATCGTTGACGAATTCAAAGCCTCTCTGAGCCCAGAAGAGCTCGCAGAAAAAGAAGGCCTCATTAATCGATACTTCCATGATGTAGAAAAGGAAGCGGTGCGTACCATGATGCTCGACACCATGAAGCGTTTGGATGGCAGAACAACTACCCAAATCCGACCCATTTGGACGGAGATCGGTTACCTACCTTCAACGCACGGTTCGGCCATTTTTACCCGTGGCGAAACGCAATCGCTCACTACTGTAACGTTGGGCTCAAAGCAAGATGAACAGATCATCGATGGTGCAATGTTCTTCGGCATGAACAAGTTCTTGCTACACTATAACTTCCCAGGATTCTCCACAGGTGAGGTAAAACCAAACCGCGGATTGGGTCGTCGCGAAGTAGGACACGGTAATTTGGCCATGCGCTCCATTAAAAAGGTGTTGCCTGGTGCAGAAGATTGCCCTTACACTATCAGAGTCGTTTCCGATATCCTCGAATCGAACGGATCATCATCCATGGCTACCGTGTGTGCAGGTTCGCTTGCGCTGATGGATGCCGGGGTAAAAATGAAAAGTTCCATCAGCGGTATCGCAATGGGATTAATCACCGACGGCAAACGTTACGCGGTTTTGTCTGACATCTTAGGAGATGAGGATCACTTGGGTGATATGGACTTCAAAGTAACTGGTACTCGCAAAGGTATTTGCGCAACCCAGATGGATTTGAAGGTCGATGGTCTACCATACGACATCATGCTCCAGGCCCTTAAGCAGGCCAAGGATGGTCGTGTGCATATATTAAATGAGATGGATAAGACCATTTCTGCGCCTGCCGACGACTACAAGCCACATGCGCCACGAATTGAAACCATCATCATCGACAAGGAATTCATAGGTGCGGTTATCGGGCCTGGTGGAAAAATCATCCAAGAGATGCAGCGTGAGACCGGTGCAACCATCAGCATCGAAGAGAAGGATGGAAAAGGTTATGTGGAAATCGCCTCCGCAGACAAACCTTCTATCGAGGACGCCAAGCGCCGCATCAAGGCCATTGTAGCAGTACCTGAGATCGGAGATGTTTATGACGGAAAGGTTCGGTCAATAATGGCATACGGTGCATTTGTAGAGATATTACCCGGAAAAGACGGACTGCTGCATATCTCAGAAATCTCTTGGGATAGGTTGGAGAGCATGGACGGGGTTTTTAAAGAGGGTGAGATTGTGAAAGTGAAATTGATCGATATCGACAAGAAGACCAACAAGCTTAAATTGTCACGTAAAGCCCTTCTGCCAAAGCCTGAGCGTAACGGTGATCAAGGTGAATCGCGCCAAGAAGGCTCGAAGCCACAGCGTAAAGCACCAACCGACAATTAATAATAGTCTATATTAAAGTATGAAGCCCTGCCATTTGGCGGGGCTTTTTCATTTTTGACCACAGACCGATTGAATTTTGAGGAGGTAAAACCACATTTAGTCGAAATTTTCAGGCAAAATGGGCTGATTTCACCAAAAACCTTGCTTTTAACAATTGGCATTAATCGTAAGAAAACCTGTTCATAAGTGCCAATTCCGTCCAAATCGAGTGTCTGGATATTAAAAAACCATTCATTTTTCTCAAAAACCTTACAAAACGCATGTAAGTAATACTGCAACAAGGTTTGGGACATCAAGTTAAAGGACCCAAAACCAACACAGCAACCATTACTTCAACATGAGACAACTAAAAATTACCAAGCAGGTCACGAACCGTGAAACGCAGTCACTCGACAAGTATTTGCAAGAAATCAGCAAATTGTCGCTCTTGACATCTGAACAAGAAGTGGACCTAGCCACCCGCATTAAGAAAGGCGACCAAAAGGCCCTGGAGGCGCTTACCAAAGCCAACCTCCGTTTTGTGGTTTCAGTTGCCAAGCAATACCAAAACCAAGGACTCACCTTAGGCGATTTGATTAACGAAGGAAACCTAGGTCTTATCAAAGCCGCACAAAGATTTGATGAAACACGCGGATTCAAATTCATCTCCTATGCAGTATGGTGGATTCGTCAATCCATTCTTCAGGCCTTGGCTGAGCAATCACGCATTGTGCGATTGCCTTTGAATAAAATCGGATTCATCAACAAAATCAACAAGACTTTCTCTCAATTGGAACAGGATTTCGAACGCGAGCCTACCAATGATGAAATCTCTCAGGTTTTACAAATCCCAAGTCAAGACATTGTTGACACAATGCGAAGCTCCGGCCGACATGTATCCATGGACGCTCCTTTTTTACAAGGTGAAGATGGTAATCTTTTGGACCTGATTCCAGGCGAGGAAATTCATTCGCCAGAAGTTGGATTGATTGGCGAGTCGCTTCGTCGTGAAATCGAACGCGCATTGTGCACCTTGAGTCCAAGAGAAGCAGACGTTATTCGCCTCTATTACGGATTGGCAACAGAAAGCAATTCTTCCCTGACATTGGAAGAAATCGGAGAGCGTTTTGAGCTCACTCGCGAAAGGGTTCGTCAGATTAAGGAGAAGGCCATCCGCCGACTAAAACACACTTCAAGAAGCAAGATCCTAAAGACTTATCTCGGACAATAAGGAAAAAAAACAAGAACAGTAGTTAACCTATCCCCCCGCTTGAAAGGCCTTTCGGAAACGAGGGGCTTTTCTTTTATAGTGTAGCTGTTGTTTGGAAGGTTGAAAATTCCGTTAACTTTGTAAAACAACGGCATTCTAAAAAACGGAATCATGATAATTGCCCCTTCCCTTCTTTCAGCAAACTTCGCTAACCTGGAGCAAGACATTCATATGATCAATAACAGTGTGGCTGATTGGTTCCACATTGATGTTATGGATGGTGTTTTCGTGCCCAACATCTCATTTGGCTTTCCAGTGATGAAAGCTATCCACAAACATGCCCAAAAGCCGTTGGATGTCCACCTGATGATTGTGGATCCGGACCGTTACATCCCCGCATTCCGTGATGCCGGTGCAGACGTGATTTCTGTTCACCTGGAAGCCTGCACACACCTGCATAGAAGCATCCAGCTCATCAAAAACGGCGGAGCAAAAGCCGGAGTTGCAGTTAACCCACACACTTCTGTTTCACTATTGAAAGATGTCCTAGCCGACATTGATTTGGTTTGCCTGATGTCGGTAAATCCGGGGTTTGGAGGACAAAAGTTCATTCAGAACACCTACCAGAAGGTTCGGGAGTTGAAACAGCTGATTATTGAAACCAAATCCAACGCATTGATTGAAATTGATGGAGGTGTTGATTTGAAAAACGCACCGATGCTCAAAGATGCCGGCGCAGATGTTTTGGTAGCAGGAAACACTGTTTTTGGCGCAGCAGATCCCGTGGCTACCGTTGGAATGTTGAAGAAAGTATAAGTAGCAGTGGCAGTAGCGGTGGCAGTGGCGGTGGCGGTGGCAGTGGCAGTAGCGGTAGCAGTGGCAGTGGCAGTAGGCGAATATCAGTTAAAAGCTACTTGTCACATGTCACATGTCACTTGTCACTTGTCACATGTCACATGTCACTTGTCACATGTCACTTGTTACTGATCACTTTTATCAGCATAGTCCTTCAAGTACTCAAATCTACCATTCAGCTTTCCGTCTTTACAAATTGTGGCTCGGTCTATCAAACCGCTTTGGTCGCCATCCAACAGGGAAGGGAGTACCCGCTCAATCAAGTTTTTTCCAAAACCTTCGGATGCATCACGAGGCAGTTCACATGGGAGGTTGTCGATTGACATCACCGTAATGGTTCCCTGCTTGAATGGCTCCTCCTCTTTTCCAGTGATGGGATTATAGCCATAAAACTTATCATTAATGGTGGTTGAACGCGTAGTCGAAGGTATACTTCCATTGATGTCGCAAGTAACATCTGCAATCACACTGATGTGAAACATCGGGTCGCTCATTTCTTTTGACGTGAAAAGCACAGGTGCACGCATGTCCCAATATGCGCAATGGATGAGCACATCACACACACCAGCATACTTCAAGAATGTTGAACGAAACTGTTCAGGGTGATTGTAGAAATCGAATTTGGAGAATGGTTTGCCATCCAGTGACTCATGGTAATCATGTGAGTGCAATTGCACATATACAGGCTCTCTAAAGGAATAGTTCAAGAATTCGTATGGCGTTACCTTCCGAATGTTCATCGCGCCCATTGTTTCTTCTGCGCCATGGGCCACACGCCCTCCTCCCGTAATTATGATCTTGATATTGGGGATGCCGATATGAGCTAGACCCTCGAAAAGCTCTTTTTTATCATGAGAAAGGTGCGCGGGCTTAAGCTTGAAAAGCTTGTACATCTCCCCATAACCCATGATGCCGTTGTATGCACCTACGATGCCGGCATACCGACCGAAGCCGATGATTCGGTTACCTTCGGGATCCACCAAACATTCATAATCGGTCATGGCTATGTGCTTTTGCATCAAAGCATGCATCAGCTTTTGATTGTGCGGCTGCTTCTTAATAGTGTGAGAAAAGAAGCAGTATCTCCTACCCTCTATGAGTTGCTCCAAAGGCACTTCTTTGATTCCCATCAATACATCACAATCTGTAACGTCTTCCGACATGTTGACACCTTGCGCAAGGTATTCCTCATCTCGAAAGCACCTCCAAGGACTAGGTTGAATGATGACTGAGGTTCCCGGAAACAGTTCCAAAATTTGCCTGCATTGCTCGGGTGAAAATGGCACACGATGATCATGTGGCATTTTACCCTCTCTGATGATACCGATTTTCATATTCTAAGTTCAGTTCAAAATTACGATTAAACGCCTCATAAACAGGACAAAATGAGGGTAAAACATACAAAAAGGCCCGAAAATGACGTATATTTGCACTACCAAAACTTGGGGTCGACCGGTTTCGACAGCAGGTGAGGTTTGTGTGTAAGCATGCCGAGCGTTGTGAATATGGCTCGTTAATCTCAACTCTCAACGCTTTAAGTGGCGAAAACACTTACGCGCTTGCGGCTTAATCCATCCAAGATGGATTGCCTAAGCCCATACTTCAGATAGTATGGTCCAAGCTACCTGGTACGGTGTTCCACCCGTTAATGCCGCACAATGGGTATCGATCTCTCGGGTTGGTTTCTACGACGCCTCTAAGTGGAAACGAGATACAGAGGCTAAGGTGCGACTTGGTTTGTTGATTTCCTCGGTCATACCCTACAACAAATAATCTACTAAGCATGTAGAAAGCTCATGAGTCCCTTGTCTGGACGAGGGTTCAATTCCCTCCGACTCCACAAAAAACGCCCTCGCCATATGACGAGGGCGTTTTGATTTTAGCGCCAGATGAAGAAATCGTCTTTGGGGATTCGCACTTTGGCTTTTGTAGAGTTCAAATCATTCTTGGCATCCCGAAAGCCTAATGCCAGCAAAACCACGCTTCTCAAGCCGAGTTGATGCAATCCCAATATCTCATCAAAAGATCGCGCATCAAACCCTTCCATTGGGGTGGAATCAACATGCTCCAAAGCTGCCGCTACCATCCCTGAACCCAAGGCGATATAAGCCTGCTTGGTAGCCCAGTGGTACAAATCACTTTCCGAACGGCTTAGTACGGTTTTCTCTAACATGCTTTTGTATCCGCTCAGTGACTCTATAGAAACCTGTCGTTTTTGAGCCATTAAATCGATTATATTATTTACTTGATCAATGTCGATGTTTTCGTGAACAGCAAAAACAAGTAGATGGGAGGATCCAATTATTTGTTGCTGTCCGAATGCTGCAGGCTGCAATCTCATTTTGGTTTCAGCATCCGTAACCACCATCACACGATATGGCTGCAAACCCACTGAAGATGCAGAAAGCCTGATGGATTCCAATATGGTTCTAAGCTTATCGCTGGGTACGGACTGTCCGTTCATTTTCTTTGTGGCATAGCGCCAATTCATTGCATCCACTAGCGAGTATTTTGAGTCAATCATTTCCATCTCTTTTGGCTTTCTGAAAGAACAATTCGGCAACCGATTGGTTTAGGAAACCGATTCGTTTGGAGAAAAGGGTTGATAACAAGTTGAATTGTGATTATTTTTGATTTTATGAAAAAAAGCATACCTCTTGTACTAGCTCTCATTTTTGCCTTGGGCTGCTCCAAGGATGAGACAAACGATATCGCTCAGTATTATGTGGACTTTACCATTTATTTGAATGAGCCCTCGAGTGTGCCACTCACTGTTGTTGGTGGTTGGATGTATGTGAATGCCGGAACCAAAGGCATCATACTTTACAGAAAATCCTCCACCGAATTCACGGCATCCGAGCGTAACTGCACCTATGATCCGAACGCCAACTGCTCATTGGTGCAGGTGTTGTCTGGCATTTCTGCCATCGATTCCTGTTGCAGTTCGCGCTTCAGCATATTCGATGGCAGTGTCATAAATGGTCCAGCCACACGCCCGCTTTATCAATACAAGACGTTATTTGACGGAAATGCTTTGAGGGTGTACAACTGATAAATCGGATTTTTTCCAATCAGACTTTTCATGAGATTCATCAAGTCTATTTATCCTCCACTACTCGTTGCCTTGGTGATGTTTCCGCTGGCAGTAGCTTGCTCCATAAACACTCCATTATTTGATTCAAGGGAAATTGCCATTTGGATTGCCTGGATACCGCTAATTGTATTACCGTATTTGTTGTTTCCCAACAAAGGTGTTTGGATAACCATCAACATTCTTCTGTTTTTGGATGGCCTCGTAACAATAGCGCACCACTTCTTGGCCAACGGGCCACTTACCGCATCAAGCATTTTCACCTTCGCCAATACTAATGGTGCAGAAGCGCAGGAATTCATGGAACTGAAGTCCAGTGCGATTTTCATTTTAATAGTTATTGCATACATTTTCTTATTGATTCAATCGATTGCACGCAGAAACCCCGAGCCGGAAAAACCGCATTCGGTTTATCTAGTTTCGATACCTTTTATTTTTTCGATTGCATTCATGGCTGAAAATGGAATCAACGGTAGATTTGTCCGCAAAGGTATCCCACAAAACATTGAGGCGGGTATTTCATATTTTGAGGAGAGCGCGGCATATGCAAGCTTATCAGCACGTAAACTGAAAATAGTGGATGCAAAAGATCGAAACGACTCCAGCAAAAGGCAACTGTGCATATTGGTAATCGGAGAATCGTGTACCAGAAATCACTTGTCGCTTTATGGTTATCGCCGCGAAACAAATCCGCTTCTTTCAAAAAGAAAAGACCTATGGATATGCAGAGACGTCGTAAGTTCTTATGCCAACACGATCAACTGTGTTTTATCGATGCTGAGCGAATCGAATCTAGAGAACAAAACCCCTATGAACAATAGCCTCAGCCTTTTCGATATATTCAGTTCCGCAGCCTATAAAACCCACTGGATATCGAATCAATCTCCGATTGGCATTTGGGATAATGCCATATTCAATCTAGCTAAAACGGCAAATTACGTTGTTTACACGAACAATTCCAGCAACTCGTCCTTGGAGACAACCCAAGTCCCATCTTATGACGAGAGGATCCTCCCGCATTTAAAACGCTCATTGGATATTGACAGTTCGAAAAACAAATTCATTGGCATACATCTGATGGGCAGCCATACTTCTTACAATAAAAGGTATCCATCTGAATTCGAACACTTCAAAGGCGACAAAACAGAAAAGGAAAAAATCATCAACCAATACGACAACTCCATACGTTATAACGATTATGTATTGAACGAGATAATTGAATTGGCGAAAGATGCATCCAGCAGGTTAGACATTGTGGCAACAGTTATTTACGTTTCGGATCACGGAGAAAATGTATTTGATGTCGGCGACAGAGCGGGACATGATTGGGCTGGTAGCATTCCAAATACCATTGTAGAAATTCCGTTGATCTTGTGGACATCCGACCAACAACATGTTTCGGAATCGGGCAAAGCACGAAACTTTGCAAATGGCTTGAACAAACCCTTCAAGAATGACGATGTTTTTCACTTGGTTCTTGACCTGATGAATATCGAAACCGCTTCCTTTGATAGCACTCGCAGCTTATTCAACGAAGCTTTTATACCCAGAAAAAGGATGTTGGAAGATGGCAGGGATTATGACCTCAGCAGAAGCGCTAATTGATTTTTGCCAATAAAAAATCCCCGGGGGTTGGAACCTCCGGGGATATGTAATTTCTTTCAAAATGTATTAATAACGATATTGGTCGTTTTTGAACGGCCCTTGCTGTGGCACGCCGATATAATTGGCTTGGTCAGCCGTAAGTTCATCCAACTCGACTCCTATTTTGGCAAGGTGCAAACGGGCAACTTTCTCATC
>JALRAP010000002.1 GCA_023262505.1 Bacteroidia bacterium | reverse complement strand
TCCTTTACCCAGGCATTGTAACCGCCAAGCAGGTTGTAGACTTCCACAAACCCTTTCTTCTTCATCATGTCCATTGCATCTGAACTTCTGCCTCCGGCAGCACAATAAACATAAACCGGTTTTGTTTTGTCGAGTTGGTCGAGTTTGCTTTCGAAATTGTCGTCGAAGAAGTCCAATTTCACGGAGCCTTTTATGGAGCCTTTGGCGATTTCTCCTGGTGTACGAACATCCAACAAGGTGCCTTTTCCAGCTGAGATGAGTTTCGAAAATTCCTTTACGGAAACATCCTTTGCAATCTTATTTTGAGCAAAGGAAATTTGAGTGATGAATAAAAGCAGTAATGCGATAAATCCTGGTTTTCTCATATTATTTGTTTTTAATTTGATTTAACATTTTCAGACAAATGCAATGTCAATTTGTTTCTTCCCATGGTTAATAATCCGCGGCCTTCCAATTGTTTGAGCAATCGTGAAATCACCTCCCTGGAGGTGTTCAACTCCTCTGCGATTTGTTGATGAGAAACTTGAATTAAGGGGGATTTCAATAGGCTCGATTTCTCAAGTAGGTAATTATAAAGTCTCTCGTCCACTTTGTGGAAAGCAATTCCATCAATCGCTCTAAGGAGTTCATCAAACCTGTGGCTGTAGGTTTTCATGATGAATTGTTTCCAAGATGGAAAACGTGCAAACCAATCATCAGATTTCGAAATTGGAACGGATAGGAGGGTGGTGTCTTCTTCTGCATTCACTTTTACATTGCTTTTTTGATTGGCAACGCAGCATGTAAGCGACACAGCGCAAGTTTCGAGCGGATACACGTAGTAAAGCAATATCTCGCCACCGTCTGAGCCCTGGCGAAAGACCTTTATACTACCTTTCACTATAAGCGGGATGAACTTCACATATCCACCTGGTTCCAGCATAACGCTTCCAGCCTCCAAATGCATAAGCTTGGATGATTTTTCAATCTCATCAATCAAAAGGCTTTCAAATAATGAGCTGAATGGATATAAGGCTGTTGAGATTTCAGACATGGATCATGATGAGCATCATCCTCAAAGATAGTGCATGGTGTTATCATTGTGAAAAATGAATTAATCATGTCAACCAAAACCAAACGTAAATCAACCAAAACCAAGTCCGATTTGGATTTCATCAGCCATGCTGAAAACCTGCTCATTGAAAAGGAAAAGAGGTATCAAAGAACTGTTCGGGGGCCGCAGGTTGAAAAACTCACCACGCTAAAAGAAACCAAAAAACGGGGAAAGAGAAAATAACCCGACCTGGTTTTCAGGTTTTTACGAATAGGAATGATTTTTGTCCTGTTTGCAATACAATATGTTAAATAGAAGTTAGCTGGATAGTATGAAATCAATTTCCTCGACATGTCCGTTTGATGTGAGATGTTCCCTGATTTCCTGGTATTTCCCGCGATTACTGACCGACGATAGGATAAATATGGAGCCTGGGGGAGGTATCCTCGTAAAGTGAATAACAGGTTTCCCATCAACCACACCTTTATCGACCACGTCTATGAAACCACGGATGCGGGAGCCTGCTTGCTCTAACATCCTGGCTTTTTGTCTTGAAAATTTCCCGCCTCCCCAGATGAAAATTGGTTTGTCGGGTCGAACGTTACCTCTGAGCCATCTGTTTAGGTATGGAATACGTGCCGATTCAAAAGACTCTCGTGAATAATTCGGGTGGTTGCGAGACAATCGGGTGGGCAGATCGTTCCAATTAATAACATCTTCATTGATTTTCTCCATCGTAACACCCGACTCCATCCAGCGCAACCACAGCTCGTAATCTTCGGGCACTCCATCAGTGCTGTATCCACCATAAAGATGAATGAGCTCCTTTCTAAACATTACACTCGGATGGGCAAATGGAGAATCGATGAATCGAAAATTTCGAATGTCCTCCGATTTGATCAGTTTATTGATTTGTTCCACATAGAAGGCCATGCCCTCGGATGTATCACCTCCTTTGTGTTGAACCAATCCCGATACCAAACCAACCGAAGGATTCGAATCCAAATGTCCAGCTTGTTTTACCATTCTACCCGGAAGACAAATGTCATCAGCATCCATTCGGGCAATGTATTGTCCGGAACACCATTTAAGCCCCGTGTTCAAAGCGTGTGCAACTCCGATTTGAGGTTCGTGCGCCAACCTGATCCTATGGTGAATACGATACTTCGAGGCAACCATGTCAAATGTTCCGTCATTCGATCCATTATCAACCAATACCACTTCGAATTCCGGACCCTCTTGACTTAATACGGATTCTATGCAATCGAAAATGCGGTTACCTGGATTGTAAAATGGAATTAGGAAAGAGACTTGTGGTTTCATCGTACCACAAGTATAGTTAAAAGCCTATTGATGTGGAATCACTATATTTGTGACATATTTAGACAATTTTGACATTTCGCGATTTTAATTTCACCCCTGAGCTTTTGGACGGGGTGCTTTCCATGGGCTTCGACAAGCCTACTCCCATACAACAGCAGTCTATTCCTCTGGTTCTTGAAGGAAAAGACTTGATTGCATGCGCTCAAACAGGAACAGGCAAGACTGCAGCCTATGTTTTGCCATTGATTGAAAAAGCGATGAGGCATGGAACAGGCCATGTGCAAACATTGGTGCTTTGCCCTACTCGTGAATTGGCTGTGCAAATCGATCAGCAGGTAGAGGCCTTAGGGTATTTTTCAGGAATCGGGTCCATTGCAGTTTATGGCGGTGGTGATGGCATCACATACGAACAGCAGAAGAAAGCCATACGGGAAGGCATAGACATAGTGATCGCTACACCTGGCAGATTGATTTCTTTTCTAGCAACAGGCGATGTGAAATTCGACCAATTGAAGCATTTGGTTTTGGATGAGGCGGACAGGATGCTCGACATGGGCTTTCACGACGACATCATGCGTATAGTCAGTTACCTGCCCAAAGAACGTCAAACATTATTGTTTTCAGCTACCATGCCTCCCAAGATCAGGACATTGGCTGGGCGTCTACTAAACAATCCGGAACAAATCAATATCGCCATATCAAAACCCGCGGAGGGTATCGTGCAGCAATGCTATATGGTGGATGACGGTCACAAGTTGGATTTAATTTCACAAATCCTGCGCGATGGTGGTTTTGGAAGCATTATCATTTTCGCTTCCACGAAGGAAAAAGTGAAAAAATTGGATAGCGCAATGCGAAAAGCTGGTTTCGGATGCCACGCTTTCCATTCGGATTTGGAACAAAGGGAGCGCGAAGAAATCATGCGCTCTTTCAAGAATAGGCAAATCAACATGATTATCGGTACCGATGTTCTTTCACGTGGTATCGATGTGGAAGGAATTGATTTGGTTGTAAACTACGATGTGCCACCTGATCCGGAGGACTATGTGCATCGAATCGGAAGAACTGCTCGGGCGGAACGAACCGGTACAGCCATCACTTTCGTAAACAGCGACGACTTGAACCGCTTCCGCAGGATTGAGGAACTCATTGGAAGGGAAGTGGATCGAATACCGAACCCAGATGGAATTCCTGCCATGCAAGCATCATCCAAAAGTCCTAGCCGCAATCATAGACCCGGTTCTGGAAACAAAGGTAAAGGCGGTAGCGGACCAAATCACCGAAATAAGCGCCAGAGCCCAAGTTCAGGTACGGGAAACGCGTCAGCTAAAAGCAGTTGATTACTGCTTGTTTTTATTAAATCTCGGTAATATCCGAGGCAATAATCCAACCTTCGTTTCCATTGGCCAACCGGATTTTTTTCCAGGTTTCCAATCCATCAACTACAGTTACCTTGGTTCCTGAATGCAGCATGAATAGGTTAGCTCCATCATCGGTAGGAGCGCCTTTAACATAAGTGGCATCTGATGTAATGATTGCCCCTTTGTTCTCATGCATGTGGTTGTCGTGATTTTCAACCAAAGCCCATGATATGAGACCAACCACCAAGGTTGTGCCGAATAGGTAGAATGACCACCTCCTGATCTTCGTGTTTTTAAGGAATAGATAAGCGGCGAAAAACATAGCGGCACTCCAAAGCAGAATCAAGGTCCAAACTGATTTACCGAATATGGATCCTCCATAGGCGAGATCACGCCACCATTGTTGGTAGAACAGCACGGGGCTTGGATCAATTTTGTCAACGGTCGACAAGTATGCCATTCGCAAGTTGTGTTCTGCATCTGGCTCGTTAGGACTTAAAAGCAAAGCTCTTTCATAATGTAATATGGCTTGTGCGATTTGTCCTGTACGGTAAAAGGCGTTACCTGTATTATACTCCAACTCAAAAGAGCGGTAACCATCCTTTAGCAGCGAATCATAAAGAGCTAGTGCGGCCGAATAATTCTGACTTTTGTAGAAGACGTTTGCTTGCTTATAGGTTTCAGCAGCTGTTTTGTGGTCGGCTTTCGCCTGCAAACCATGGATGCAGGTTAGCAATATGCAGATGAAAACGAGTTTATGCCAGTTCCTTTTCAGCATCGGTAATGGTTTTTACGGTTTCTTCATAAATGCTGCGAGGGTTAGCTCCAGCTGATGTTCCTGCATAACGAGCAAATTCACAGGTATCCAATATCCTGATAAAAGCATTCGATAGTTCTGTGGATGCACCTGAGTTTTGCAGTGCCGATACAACCTGTTCTTTGTTCAATTCGGCGGTTGGTATACCCAACTTGTCGCTCAGGTATGTCCAAATTGCTTTACCTGTTTCCTCATAGAATCCATTCAACTCGTTTTTGTCCAATAATTTTTCAGCAGTCTTGAGCCGCCTTGTGGCGATGGAATTGGCTTGCTTGCTTCTGAATGCTGCAGCATCTGCACGAAGTTTGATTTGTTTCCTTTTGAATACTCCAAGAAACACCATGGCTCCCAATGGTAACAAGGCTAACAAATAAAATGTCCAAGACCCATAGAATGCGCTTCGTCCCTTACTCAAAACAACATCCCCGGTTTTTATGAATCGTATGTCACGACCCAGAATGCGGAAATCGTTTTTTCCTCCCGAAGCGGCAATTGCACTTCCGTCTCCTTTACCTTTTTCAACTTGAAGTTTAAGTTTAGTGGATGAGAGGGTTATGTAGGTGGACTTTTCAGGATTGAAATAGGTGAACTCAGCCTTACCTAAATCGAAATTTCCGGGTATGCGAGGTATCAAAAGATGCTCGAAGGTCCTTGTTCCAGCACTGCCCTTTGCGTTGGTGGATATGTTGTCTTGTATCTTAGGTTCATATGTTTCAATATCGGAAGGTATTTCTCCGACAGGTGATTCTATCAACTTCAGATTCCCCTTGCCGTTTATCTTTACTCGCAAGTTCACTGCATCATTGGACTTGATCTTATCTCGGTCTAAAATGGTTTCCATTGAAAAATCACCCACTGCACCTTTGAATGAGGCGGGAGCGCCTGAAGGAAGATCCTTTACGGTAATTTTTATTGGATCACTTTTTATGGAATAAGGCACATCCCTAACACCTCCGGAGCCGAAGAAAGGGTCGTTGAAAAATGGATCGTTGAAAATGTCAAATGGGTTGTTTGATCGGTTTCGATTTACACGTATCCTGGCTACACACTCACCAAGCATTTGGTCTATAGTCAGAGTACCGGACTGTTGGGGATACAAGACCACTTTTTTGATTTCACCAACTTGAAAAGGAGCGCCATTCACATTTTCCTGATACATATTCATTTGTTTTGGCATCTCGATATCCTCGCTCCAGAATCCCGAAAAGGATGGCATTTTATTCACAGTATAATTTACAACAGGCACATTGGCATACAACTTGAAAGTAGCTACCACCGCCTCGCCCTTGTACACTTGCTTTTTATCGACACTAACTCGGATGAAAACGCTACCTGATGAAACATTACCACCCTGCGATTGACTACCCTGGCCACCTTGGTTAGCTTGGCCTCCAGCCGTTACAGTTATCGTTACAACATTTGATTGTATGTTTTTACCTCCGCTATTGATAGCGGCCGGGCCGATCTTGAATGTGCCTGTTTTCTTCGGTTGTAAAATGTAACCATAAGACACCGATTGGGAAAAAGCGCCATTGATGATCTGCATGCTGGTGGATTGGTTCGGACCAGATAGCACCATGAACTCGCTGAAATTTGGTGGGGTGAACGATGTTGCAGAACCGTTCAAGGTAAAGGTGGCTTGAAATTGTTCGTTAACGCCTACCGTGTTTCTATTTAAGGAAGCAGTTAAGGATTGTCCAAAAGTTCCAATAGGCTTCCAAATCATGAATAACATGATCAAAATGATGGAAAATATATGCCATGATTTCATGGATACGAACACATAAGAAAAACGCTTTTTCATACTACCATTGTTTGTCAATTTTAATCCTTTCACCTTCTTTGCGATTCATCTTTTTTTGAAGTTCCTTTTCGTCGTTCTGCAAGGCTTTCAACATCCGTTCGGCCTCTTCCTTGCTCAAACGCTTGTCCTGCTTTGGGTTCTCTCCTTCCTGTTTTTCCTTGTTTTCTTGTCCTTCTTTACCGTTTTCCTGCTTGTCTTTTCCGTCTTGTTCCTGTTGATTCTGGTTATCCTTATGATTGTCTTTATCCTTGTTATCTCCGTTTTGCTTTTGCTGGTCTTCTTTCTTGTCGTTTTTCTGGTCCTTGTTTTGCTGATTCTTCTGGTTCTGCTGTTGGGCCTGGAGTTTTGATTGTGCGTATGCGAGGTTATAGCGAGTGTCTGCATCGCTTGGATTCAATCTCAATGACTGCTTATAGGCATCGATGGCTTCTTGGTATTTCTGTTGCTTCAAAAGGCTGTTTCCTAGATTATGCAAGCTTTTTGATTTTTGTTCAGGTGTGGTTGCATACTGGCTGGCTTCCCTGAATTGTTTTTCAGATTCGGCAGCTCGATCTTGTTTATAAATGGAATTTCCCAGATTATAATTGCCTCCGAAGGATTTCGAGTCAATTTCAACTGCTTTCCGATACTGTGTTTCTGCATCCGAAAATCGACCTGATTCGTAACTCTTATTACCCGATTTCAATTCGTTACGATTGTTTTGACAAAGTCCTGCTTCAGGTGTGAATACACCCAAAACTATGGCGACTGCCATGGATTTGAAAAACAATTTACTCTTCATTTTACTTTTTAGTGTTTTCTCCGAATAAATTCAGCTTATTCCACCACTTGTTTTTTTTGTTTGAAATAAATTGTTCAATGAGTAGTATTATCAAAGCCAGGCCTAGGAACCATCCGAACTGTTCATCATAGATGGTGAACATCTTAGATGAGAATTCCTTTTTTTCCATTCCATCAAGTTCTTTCAGTATGATGCCCATTCCGTCATCACCGGTTGTTGCCCTAACATATTTTCCCTTACCAGCATCAGCAATTTGTTGTAGCGTTACATCATCCAATTTTGATATGACGGTACTGCCACTTCCATCGGTAATGAAATTGCCTCGTCCATCAGGAACCGGTGCACCTTGTGGGGACCCCATGCCGATGGTATGCACAACCATTCCTTTGCTGACTGCTGTTTTTGCTGCTTCAACTGCATCATCTTCGTGGTTCTCTCCATCTGTTATAACGACAATTGCAGCTGACTTGGTGGATGAGTCTCCTACGGCATCCATACATTTTTCAATAGCTGCGCCAATGGCGGTTCCTTGAACCGGTACCATACCAGTGCTGATATTGGAAAGAAACAACTTGGCAGCTCCATAATCAGTTGTAATTGGTAATTGGATAAAGGCCTGACCCGCGAAAACTACGATCCCGATTCTGTCTCCTTGAAGTTTGTCTATAAGACGGTAAATAGCCTGGGTGCTGCGTTCCAACCGGGTAGGGGAGATGTCTTTAGCGTTCATTGAATTGGACACGTCTAGCGCAACTATCACATCAACACCTTTCCTCTTAACATCCTCCAAGCCAGAACCCAATTGAGGCCTTATGGCAGCGGTTATCACGCTTGACAAAGCCAAAAGCATGAGAACGGATTTCCAGCGCTTTTTATTTTCAGATGAGTTTTCAATCAATCTGCTGAATGTTGATTCATCGGCGAACTTGATTACGATTTTTTTTACTCGAAACGAAATGTATATGCCAATGGCTAATAGTACCGGAATCAACAGGTACAGGTAAATCAAATCCATATTGGCTATTCTGAACATATCAGGACGGTATTCTTCGAAATACTGTTAATCTAAGCAGAAACTCCAATGCCAACAAGATCACTGAAGCAATGGCAAATGGCATAAACTCCTCGGTGTAGCGTCTGAATTCGGTCACTTCAACTTTGGTTTTTTCCAATTTGTCTATCTCTTTGTATATAGCGTCTAATTTTTTGTTGTCGGTGGCTCTGAAGTATTTACCATCTGTGGTGGCAGAAATTTTCTTCAACACAGGTTCATCGATTCTGACTTCTACATTCTGGTATTGAATGCCGAATGGCGTTTGGAAAGGGAATGGAGCTGTTCCGTTTCTGCCCACACCGATGGTGTAAACACGGATGCCGAATGCTTGGGCGATTTCCCCTGCCGTTTCTGGTGAGACAGATCCTACATTGTTTTCACCGTCCGTAAGCAGGATAATCACTTTGCTTTTAGTTGGACTATCCTTGATTCTTGTTACAGCAGTTGCAAGGCCTTCGCCTATGGCAGTGCCATCGCTAAGCATTCCACTTTTCAAACCATCCATCATGTTCAGCAACACCGAATGGTCGCTGGTAATGGGACATTGTGTAAAACTCTCACCGGAGAATACAACCAAACCTATCAAGTCGTTGCCCCTGCCTTTGATGAATTCTTGCGCTACTTTCTTAGCCGCCTCAATTCGGTTTGGGCGCAGGTCTTCTGCCATCATGCTTCCTGATACATCCAATGCTAAAACAATTGAAATGCCCTCAGATGTTACATTGCTTCCACTGGAAGCCGACCTAGGCCGAGCCAAGCCGATAATGATGCAGGCCAATGTTATCATCCTGATGAATTTTGGCAACCAATTAAACCTCTTTCTCCATGTGACCGGTGTTTTATTGAAATATGAAGTATCAGGAAAAGGAATCGCGATTATTTTTTTCTTGAAATAAGTAAATTCCAGAATTATGAGTACCGGTATCAGTATCAGTAGATACAGCATAGATGGATATGCAAATTCTATTCCGGCCATCATACGCTTTTTTCCAATAATTCGATTTTGCCGTCACTGTTTTCTTTGATGAACTTGCGAGTTACATCCATGCAACGGATATTCTCATCGCCATGAGGAATGCCTTTGGCGAATTTGACCATATCGGCTAATCTAAGTACATAACCAATTCCATCGATTTCATTTGATGGAATAAAGCTTAAAACCAATATTTCATCGGTGGTCATTTCCATCGCACCAACATCCCATCTTTCCGAAATATATGTCCTTAAAATATCGGTCAATTCAGTCTGATATTGCCTGTAATATCCATTCTGCCATAATTGCTTTTTGTTCAACTCATCCAATTCCTTCAATGCTTTCTCGTGACAAGGGATAGGCGGAGTTTGAACAATTGCGGGTTGATTGCTTTTTAGTTTCGAACCGAATTTCTTCCAAAGAATAAATCCAACAAAAGCCCCTATGGCCAAAATAATCCATCCTAGATGGTCCCAAATTGAAAATGGAACGGCTTCGATGTTCTTTATGTCTTTGATAGATTTGGTCGTATCAACGGGCACACTTTGAACCGAAAGCAGCAATGGTTGCGTGAACAACTTCGTGGTATCAGCTTGTTTTGGTCCTAACATTAGGAACTCGAAAGGCAAAATCACGTGGTATCCCGAATCAAAACCGGTAATTGTGAATGTTTGGGACAGGGATAATGACCCTCCATCTTTTACAATGGTATCAATTGGAAGCCGTTCAACTACCTCTAAATTTGAGAATGTATCAGCTACAGTTGGAAAAACCAACTTTGATTTTGTATTACCTTGATACGTAATTTTTAGTTTTACCTGCTGACCCAAAAGAATTGCATTCGTATCCAACCTCGCATATACAGAATCGGGTACAGGGGTAGCCATGGATATACTATCCAAAAGAATGCAGCACAAAACCGAAAGCATCAGGGATTTCATGGTTTTTTGTCTCTTCTTTTAAACAGATTAACTAAAGGGCCAACATAGCTTTCACCTGTTGAAATCTTGACATGGTCCACACCGCTTCTGTTCAATTGCTCTACCAGGTTTTTTTCGCGTTCCATAAATCCGCGTTTATATATTTCACGCGTTTTTGTGTCGGATGTATCAACCAGCACTTTGGATCCGGTCTCGTTATCTTCAAAATATACCAAACCCATATCCGGGATTGATGCTTCCCGTTGGTCATTGATTCTAATTGCCACCAAGTCATGCTTTCGGGATGCAACCTTTAACGCTTCAGAAAAATCAGGAGAAACAAAATCTGAAATCACAAACGTAATGCAACGCTTCTTTACCATGTTTGTAAAGTATCGTAAGCCACTGGCTAAGTCGGTTCCTTTTCCCTCTGGTTGGAATTCAAGCAGCTCTTTGATAATCCTTAAGATATGAGTCCTGCCTTTTTTGGGTGGTATGAACTTTTCCACACGGTCAGAAAAGAGCATGACACCTGTTTTATCGTTGTTTTGGATCGCTGAAAAAGCCAAAACCGCACAAAGCTCCGTTATCAATTCCCTTTTGAATTGTTTGGATGTTCCGAAGTTTCCAGAGCCACTGATGTCAACTAGCAACATCACCGTCATTTCGCGCTCTTCTTCAAAAACTTTTACATAAGGATGATTGAAGCGCGCGGTTACATTCCAATCAATTGACCTTATATCATCACCGGGTATGTACTCACGTACTTCGCTAAATGCCATACCACGACCTTTGAACGCACTGTGGTATTCACCAGAAAAAATCTGGCTTGACAAACCCTTGGTGCGGATTTCAATGGTTCTAACTTGCTTTAAAAGGTCAACGGTCTCCACTGTTGTTCTTCGTAGACGTATATTTTTAAACTATGTATACTGAACGTATTTTCAGGGTACTTCAACAGCGTTGAGTATCTGACTGATGATGGCATCAGTAGTAATGTTTTCGGCTTCCGCTTCATAGGTCAAACCAATCCGATGCCGCAATATGTCGAAGCATACGGCCCTAACATCTTCGGGAATCACATAGCCCCTGCGCTTAATGAATGCATAAGCTTTAGAAGCCAATGCAAGATTGATGCTGGCGCGTGGTGATGCTCCATAATTGATCATCCGTCGAATATTACCCAAGCCATTCTGGTCAGATTGTCTCGTTGAAAAAACAATATCTAAGATGTATTTCTCAATTTTCTCGTCCATGTAAACTTCCCTTACCGTTTTACGCGCCCTCAGAATTTCGTTGGATGAAACGACCGGTTGGACTTGAGTGGAGTCCAAACTCAAGTTTTGGCGGATAATGGCCCTTTCTTCCTCTTTGGAAGGGTAGTCGATTATAACCTTCAACATGAAACGATCCAATTGGGCTTCAGGTAATGGGTAGGTTCCCTCTTGCTCAACTGGGTTCTGAGTGGCCAATACAAGGAAAGGCTCCTCCAGGTGGAATGTTTGGTCACCTATGGTAACTTGTTTTTCCTGCATAGCCTCCAAAAGTGCGCTTTGTACCTTGGCGGGTGCACGGTTTATTTCATCAGCAAGTATGAAGTTCGAGAATATAGGTCCCTTGCGAACGGTGAATTCCTCCCTTTTTTGGTTATAAACCATAGTGCCTAAAAGGTCTGCGGGGAGTAGATCTGGCGTGAATTGAATCCTGCTGAACTTGGCATGTATGGCCGAAGCCAGTGTTTTTATAGCCAATGTTTTAGCTAATCCAGGTACACCTTCTAGCAATATGTGTCCGTTAGACAGCAGTCCAATTAGCAACCTGTCTGTCATATGTCGTTGACCCACAATTGCTTTGCCCATTTCCATGTGCAATAGTTCCACAAATGCGCTTTCGCTTTGGATTTTCTCGTTGATTTCTCGGATGTCAGTCATAAAAGGGTTTTAAAAACGGGCACAATTTTAATGAAACTCCAATGAAAAAAATATGAAGCCATCACTTCATCTTTATTAAGGCTTACCTCGACATCAATTCTTAATTTCGCAAGGTGCGTCGGTGGTTTATCAAATTGTCTTTCAAAGGTACTGATTATGCGGGATGGCAAATCCAGCAAAACGCTCACACAGTTCAGGGTGAGCTTGATCGAGCGCTTTCAATAATACTTAGATTTCCAATAAACACGGTAGGCTGTGGCCGGACAGATACTGGAGTACATGCCAGTCAGTTTTTTGCTCATTTTGATGTTCAAGGACAGGAGAGCTTGCCTTTGAAAGAATCCGATTTAGTTAGAAGCCTGAACGGTGTTCTTTCTAAAGACATAGCCATTCACGATGTTTTTGAAGTCCCCGTAGATTTACATGCTCGTTTCAGCGCTTTGATGCGCACATACGAATATAAGATCATAAAAAGCAAAGACCCATTTTTGAATGGACTGGTCACTTATTCGCATAACATTTTGGACTTGCCAGGTTTGAACGAGGCCTGTCGGGTGCTTATCGGAAAACATGATTTCACTTCTTTCAGTCGAACCCATACCCAAGTAAAAACTAACAATTGTCAAATTTCTGAAGCTTTATGGTTCGAGGATAAAGGTCTTACGGTTTTTAGGATTACAGCTGATAGGTTTTTGAGAGGCATGGTCAGAGCAATTGTAGGCACCTGCTTTAAGCATCCAGGTGTTCATGATATGCGTGAAATCATTGAAGCAAAAGATCGTTCCAAAGCGGGTGCGGCTGCTCCTCCCGAGGGGTTGTATCTTACAGATGTTGTTTATCCCTTTACTGTAACTCATAAATCATTTACCGAATGAGCCAAGTGTCGGGAAGAGCGTTTGACGTAGGAGTGCTCTCTGGAGTGTTTCGATTTGTAAAGCCGTACAGGAAGACGCTCTTGGCAACTGTCTTATTGACCATAGCCATTGCCGCTATGAGTCCCTTAAGACCATATCTCACCCAGTTAACCTTAGATTCCTATGTAGCACAAGGCGATTTGAATGGATTGGTTACAATGACCGTTGTGATGTTGGCCGTTCTGTTGATACAATCGCTTTTCCAATTTTTGCATGCCTATCAATCAAACTTGCTAGGTCAATTGGTGATTCGTGACATGCGTGTGCAATTGTTGGGCCGGATGATTCGCTTTCCAGTTCCTTATTTTGATCGAACATCTGTTGGCATCCCTGTCACTCGAACCATTTCCGACATGGAAACCGTTGCCGACATTTTCTCCGACGGACTCATTATCATCATTGGCGATTTGCTTCAGTTGGCCGTAATTATGGGATATATGTTTTATGTGGATTGGCAATTGACATTGATTAGCCTAAGCACCATTCCAATGCTAGCAATTGCGACTAATGTTTTTAAGAATAGTGTTAAGAAATCATTTACTGAGGTTCGGACACAGGTTGCCGCGTTAAACACTTTTGTCAATGAGCATCTTAGTGGAATCAGAGTTGTCCAAATTAACAATAGAGAGGATAAAGAGCTTGAGCGTTTCAAGGATATCAATGCGCTGCATCGAGATGCAAACGTCCGATCGGTATGGTATTACAGTATCTTCTTCCCGGTGGTTGAGATCCTATCTGCTATCTCGATCGGTTTGCTGGTTTGGTGGGGGGCATCCGATGTTATTTCAGACCGACTTACTTTCGGGACTTTGGTGGCTTTTATCATGTATATCAATATGCTTTTCCGTCCGATTCGCGAATTGGCCGATAAGTTCAATACTTTACAAATGGGTGTTGTTAGCTCAGAACGCATATTGAAATTAATGGACAACCACATTGTCGAAGGTGAACCCAGCACCAAAAAACTAAACTTGCATAAGATTAAAGACGGCGTTGTTGAGTTCAAAAACGTATGGTTCGCATATAAGGATGAAGACTGGGTTTTGAAAGGTGTCAGTTTCACCATCCAAAAAGGAAGCCGACTGGCGCTTGTGGGAGCCACCGGGTCCGGGAAAACCACCATCATAAGTCTGATCAACAGGTTCTACGAGATTCAGAAGGGATCTATTTTGATAGACGGAGTAGACATCAGGGATTACGGACTAGAAGAGTTACGAGCATCCATAGCGGTTGTTCTGCAGGATGTTTTTTTGTTCTCCGATACTGTCAGAACCAACGTTACCATGGGCGATGAATCCATCGAACAGGAAAAAATATGGGAGGGAGCTAAGCGGATCGGATTAGACAGATTAATTCAAAATCTTCCTGGAGGACTTGAATACAGAGTAGGGGAGCGAGGCACCTTGTTGTCAATGGGTCAACGGCAGTTAATATCCTTTTTACGGGCTTGGGTTCATGACCCAGCCATCCTGGTATTGGATGAGGCTACCTCATCAATCGACTCGGAGAGCGAACATCTTATCATCAATGCGACCGAAGAACTCACCAAAGGACGAACCTCCATTGTAATAGCTCACCGCTTGGCTACCATCCGCCATGCCGATTGTATTTTGGTTTTGGATAAGGGTCATTTGGTAGAGAATGGCAGCCATCAACAATTGCTAGCTAAAAAAGGCTTCTACCACAGGCTTTATGAGGTGCAATTCAGCCATCAAGACAAGTAACATTTGACGATTTACAAGTGACAAGTGATAAGTGACGATTGAACCACTTAGTGTGCGAAGTTCTACTTCGTGGGACAATTGACCACGTAGCGTGCGCAGTACTACTACGAGGGACGACTTCCCTGGAGCTTGGTTGCTCTTAACATATTTATACTGAGCATGGCAAGGCTCGAAAATTCGGCATTTAAACTATTAATCTTAGGCGATTGGCTATTTTATTATATAGCTAACGAAATTTGGCATTATTAGGCCCTTTGATTTTGGATTTTACTACATTAATTATATTTTAGTCGCTTAATTCATCTTAAAAATGGGACTATTAAAAGAATTCAAGGAGTTTGCCATGCGTGGCAATTTGGTTGACCTGGCTGTTGCATTTGTAATGGGTGGTGCATTCGGGAAAATTGTAACCGCATTTGTCGATGGAATGGTAATGCCCGCTGTTGGGATGTTGACAGGCGGCGTGGATTTCAGCGATAAAAAGCTAGTTCTGCAAACGGCATCCGAATCCACCACAGAAGTCGCAATTCATTATGGTCAGTTTGTTACTGCATTTATTGATCTTTTGGTAATATCATTTGCAGTGTTTGTTGTTGTTAAAGCTATAAACAAATTGAAGCAAGAAGAGAAAGCCGCCCCCGCACAGCAACCTGTAATATCCAACGAGGAGAAGCTGCTAACCGAAATCAGAGACTTGCTCAAATCAGCAAAGTGAAATCTAAAAATAAATCATAATTAACATGTTCAATACATTTAAATACCTTTTTTCAGCTTCGTTTTTATTCATTTGTGCAACATCCTTTTCGCAAACTTCTGCTCTGGAATCGGTTAAACGCGATACCACTTCTGATCGTACAAAGTCATGGAAGAAATCCGGATTCGCAGGTCTGAATTTCACTCAAGTTAGTTTGAGTAACTGGTCTGCCGGTGGGGCAAATTCAATATCCGGTTTGGCGCTTTTCAAGTATTCCGCCAACTATAAGGATCAGAAAAACTCATGGGATAACTTCATCGATTTGGCTTATGGGATAAGCCAAGAAGGAGAAGAAAATCCACGAAAATCTGATGACAAAATTGACATTTCAACAAAATACGGACGTTTTGCATTTAAAAACTGGTATTATTCTGCTTTGGCTGGTTTTAGAAGTCAGTTCTCCAAAGGTTACAACTATCCTAACGACTCGGTTGCTATTTCCAATTTTTTAGCACCAGGTTATTTAACGATTGCATTAGGTATGGACTATCGTCCGAATGATAATCTGACCATTCTTGCCTCGCCATGCGCTGGTCGCTTGATCATTGTGAATGATGATAGTCTAGCCGCCATTGGTGCATTTGGAGTTGATTCCGCAAAAACCACAAAACTAGAAGTAGGTGCAATGGTGCGCATACTTTTCAAAAAAGACATTATTGAAAACGTCGGTCTGATTAACAAGCTAGAACTTTATTCCGACTACACGGGCGATGTGTCAAAAGTTGATGTCAATTGGGAGATAACCTTGAATATGAAAGTCAACGAATACATCTCTGCCAATCTTTCTACGCATTTGATTTATGATGAGGACACGAAAATCGGTATCGATTCCAATGGCGACGGTTCCATAGATGCATTTGGTCCTAGAACGCAGTTTAAGGAGGTGCTTGGCGTAGGACTATCTTATAAATTTTAAGACTGTTCCAAACATTGCCAAAGTTTGATTGTTCTTGAAGGATGCAATTCAAAATCTTCCTGTTGCTTATTGTCGGGTTTCTACCTGCATGTGGTAAAAGTCCCAGTGACACTTCCAAAGAAAATGCAGGAGAACCAAACCTTTCAAAAATGGCGAATCTTTCAAGTAATTACGATACAATAACCTTTGGTAGTGGTTGTTTTTGGTGTACTGAAGCTATCTTCCAGTCTTTGGATGGTGTGATCTCCGCAAAGTCCGGATACATGGGAGGATCAGTTGACAATCCCACATATAAGCAGGTCTGCTCCGGCTCTACAGGTCATGCAGAGGTCGTGCAGATTGTATACGATCCTGTCAAAATCAGTTTTGAAGTTCTTTTGGAGGCCTTTTGGGGCTCTCACGACCCAACTACATTAAACCGCCAGGGCAATGATGTGGGAACCCAGTACCGATCGGTTATTTTCTGCCACAATCCAGAGCAGAGTAAGGTTGCAACGGAAATAAAGGTGGATTTGATTTCTAGAAAGGTTTTCGAAAATCTGATAGTTACGGAAATATCAGATGCATCTACTTTTTATCCTGCTGAGGATTACCACCAGGAGTATTATGAATTGAACGGTTACGAGCCTTACTGTCAGTTTGTAATAAAACCGAAACTTGAAAAATTTAAAAAAGCTTTTTCTGATCGATTAAAGGAAGGGGAGTCAAAAAATTAATCGTCACTAGCCTGATCTTCTTGATCGCTCTTGAGATCAGCTTCATTGATCATTGCTGCAATCCTATCAGCATCAAGATTTTGGTTCTTTTCGATGATTTCAAAATATATTCCAGCAAGATTCCTGGCTGTTAATGGTCCATTTTTGAAATTCTTTTCTAATGACTTGATGACAGCTTTTTTTAGATCCTCGTTCATGACAATTGTAAGCGTTAAGTTTAATGGACGCTAAATTATCAAATCCAATCGATAGGAATGCAAATGATTGCTCAATTTAATGCCATTGGTGTTCAATTCAATATGGCATCTACCTTATCCGCTGTAAGTGGTTTTGATATGAAGTTGGTAACAATTGGAAATTGTTTGGATCTTGAAATATCGGCTGGGTCCAATGACGAAGAGAGAATATAGATTTTCGACCCGCATATTTTGTCTATTTTGTAACTGATGAACTTTTCTAAAAACTGCCAACCGTTCATCTCGGGCATATTGATATCTAAGAAAATAACATCAGGACAATCAGCTTCAGGGTGTTCCGTGGCTGAGTGTAATTCGTCCAATGCCTTTTCGGGATTTTGGTAGGATACCACTTCCGTTTGTGGATAATGATCACAGATGAAATTTTCAGTTATGAAGTTGTGAATCTCGTCGTCGTCGATCAATACGATCTTGTTTTCCTTAGTCATTATATAGCTCTATTGTGAATTTTGTTCCTTTGTTTATGGCACTCTCTACCGAAATCGTTCCGCCCATGGCTTCAATTTGAGATTTTACCAAGTGCAGACCCATTCCTGATCCCTCAACATGGCGATGGTAACGTTTGTATAGACCGAATATCTGGTCTCCAAATTTATCTAAATCAATTCCCATTCCATTGTCTTCAAATTCAACACATACATTGTTATTCATCATGTATGTTCTTATTGTGATGTTGCAATCACGATCGACATCGCGGTACTTTATTGAGTTTGAGATGAGATTGGTGAAAATGCTCGTTATGTAAGATTTGATGGTTAACAACTTGGTGACTTTCATGTCCAAGTCGATTCTTGGGCGGACTTCTATAAATTCTCTTTCCAGTGACTTTAATACCTGATAGATGATTTCATCAAGGTTGACCTCTTCTTTTTCTTTGTTTAGATCGCGCTTGATGGCAAGTATTTTATTCAAATCCTTTAGGATTGAATCAATGTTACCGGCCGATGACTCGATATTTCGTATGACTTTAACATTACGTTCGTCCGAAAGGTTTTTCGTATTGAATAAACGGGATAAGCCAAGCAAATTGGCAATTGGGGCCCTTAAGTTATGGGAAACTATATACGAGTATTGCTGAAGCTGAGCGTTGTTTTGAGTAAGTTCTCGGTTCAGTTTTCGCAGCTTCTGATCATCTATGATTTTGGATAAACGTACGGAAGTAGCGTCCATCATTTTACGGATTATATTTTGGTTTCCTTCAGAAAAAAGTCCGGTGAATCCTGTTTCAAAACGAACGACCGAATGGGTTTGGTTGTGGATTGTTAGAGGAATAGCCAGATCAGATTTCTCCATGCCATTTTCAACGCCTGTTCTTATGACCATGCTACACGATGATTGCGCCTGCTCCACAATCTCGGTTTGCTGGGATGGAATGAGCATGATTTCGTTCCAAATAGGCAATCTGAACTCTTCTCCAACACCATTGATACGTTTAATTGCATTTCCATTCTCATCTACTTCGAACACTGTTATGTGGCACAAATCACAAATGGAGTGGAAGGTGGCAATCATTTTGTTGAGTACATCAACCTGATTGTCCAACAGGTATATTTCCGCATTGTATAGATTCAGGATCTGTTCAACTCTTTCTGAATCACGCAATTGCTTCATCACCTCAACACGTTCGGTAATATCGCGGATGTAGAAAACCAACAAATCTTTCTCACCTGAAAAAAGTCTTGCGGTGAATATTTCGGATGGGAAAATCGAACCGTTCGAACGCATTCCTGAAGTTTCATAAAGGCCTTCCCTGAGTAAATGCTCTTTGTTATTGTTTTCGAAGAATTGATTCAACTCCACCCCAGATAGCAATCTATCTCCCCATTGAAAGATTTCTGCTGATTTCGAATTCCAATCTACAATCCGCAGCTGGCTATCGGTTAATACAATTCCGTCCCAGGCCGCTTCGATTATCAATTTGGTGCGTTCCTCGATTTCCTTGTTTTTGTTTTCAACCGCCACTTTTTCGGTCACATCGGTAATCAATGCCAAGGTAACCATATTTGATTTCAAATCGAACAGCGTTTCTCGAATATCCACAGTTCTAATTTCTCCGGACTTGGAATTCATACGAACACGGTACTCTACGGTATCCGTTCCTGTAAAGAGCTCAAAGTTGTATTTTTCAACAAGGTAACGATCATCCGGATGAACAAAATCTACAAACGGACACTCTATGACCTCGAATGGCTCAAATCCTAACATCTCGAAAAATGCATTGTTGATATGGGTGAGCTTTCCTTCAACCATGGTGATTACTGAAACAGGAAGTTCCTGCAACAGTCTTCTATTGAGACGCTCACTCTCTTCAAGCAACGTGGCATTTTTCTTCCGCTCGGTTATGTTGCTCGCCACTATTAGGATTTGAGAATTTTGTTCTCCAAAATCGAACTTCTTGATGGTGATTTCGAAATCAAGCAAGGCGCCTTTGGCGTTTCTAACTTTGATTTCACTTTGATATTTGGTCTCGGGATCCTTGACAAAGGATGAAAACCAATCTGGGAAAGCATTTTTCCCTTTTTCGGAAAGCAATAATCCAATATGTTGTCCAATTATTTCTGTTGGATTATGTCCGGTCTCTTTGAGCAATGCGCTGTTTGTGGAAATTATAATCCCGTTCAAATCGATTACAATAACTGGGAGTGGATTGCTTTCAAATAATGCCCTATATCGGTTTTCATTCTTCTGGAGCTTACTTTGGGATTCTTTAATTTGAGTGATGTCCACACCATAACCAATCATAAGCTTAAACTCACCATTTTCATAAACAGGATAAAACTTACGAAGAATGTGTTTGGTGGTCCCATCCTTTGTAATATGAAAAGTCTCAATTTCATTTTCTTTTCCTGATGCTATTACTTCTTGAAATAACTTGCTCCGCTCGTCAGCAATTCGAGTATCTATATTTCTGAACTCGCAATATTCATAATCAGTTTTGCTAATAATCCATTGCCTCAGGTTTTTATCTCTGATTCCAGCTGGATTCACATACAGATACCGGTGGTCTTTGCTGAAAATAGCTATATCGGCCGGAAGGTTATCCAAAATTGTTTCATAAAAAAGCTTTTGCTTTTGAATGGCTTCTAGATTACGTTTTTCCTTGGTAACATCCTTTATCCGCAGGCATACTCCGGAAATGACATTGCTGCCTCGTTTTCGGATTGGATTTATGTTGATTGAGAAATATTCTTCCTCTAGTGTCGTGCCCTGTGGAATTGAAACATCAATTTTTCCAATAGAGCCATCTTCAAAGGATGCGGAAATCGATTGTTCCAATTCAGGGTAAAATTGTAACCGCTCTAACGTTTTGATGGATGTTCCTTCCGAAAACTCAGCGGCAAATGCCTTGGATATGTTTTGTAAATAAGTGTTGTTGCTTGATCTGATGCTGAGATCTGTATTCAATAGCAGCACCAACTCGTCTGTACTATCAAGAATTGTAGTCAAATCGGATAACCGGTCTTGCAATTCATCTTGCAGCTTCAAAGAATCAGTTATGTCGGCCGTGTACACATTGGCATAGGCTGATTGCTGTGGCACCAATGAAAGCCTATAAACCTTGTCTTGACTAGTTTTTTTGGAAACTTCCCGGGTTTCTCCGGAAGACATACAATCGCTTAGCGCGCTCAGGAATATCTTGTCGGTGATGATACCGGCAGACAATCCAATAGCTTGAAGCATATCTACAGAGGATTTGTTGGCAAAAAGCAGTTTTCCTGATTTATCAACCCTGAATACAGGACTAGGGTTTTCCAAAGGAAACTTAGCCATGGCTAATGCCGCTTGGAAATCCTCTTTAAGTTTTTCTTGAAGAGTGATATCAGTAATGACACATACAAAACCTATCGCCCGATGGGTGTCATCAGTCAGCACCGTTCCTTTTTCATCCAAGACGACAACACTGCCGTCGGGTTTTTTGTAACGATATGATGTTTTGAAATGGCCTTTGGTGATGGTAGCCGATTGCAATACGTCTTTATGCAGATTCGTCCCGCTATTTTCAATATTGGAATGGAAAACAGATGCATCTTCTGAATCAAAACCGGTCAGATTCTTGGCCGCTTGACTCATCTGGATCGTTTTCATTTCCACATCCATGATGTAATAGCTGAACGGGCCATTGTTGAACAAGTCAGCAAAAACGGCCTGGTCCTTTAGGCTCGAAACGGTTAGTTCTGTATTGGAATCTTGAGGCCGCACCATATAATTTTCAAACTACACCAACAACGGTCTGCAATCGACGGAAGTAAACTATTAACACAATAATATAAAAATGCCCAAGGCAATTCAAATTCAGGCAATAAAGTTAATCAGTTGTGTGGCTTTAAATTTACTTTTTAGGCTAATTTATTGCAACTTTGAATAATTAAATAACGAACAGTACGGTAATTGCAATAAACTGTTTGTCAATTTATTATCATTATAATTTGACCTTATTTAATATTAAACACCTTGCATCATGACTAATTTAGAATTCTTCAAAGCTTGTTTCAACAACGAATTGAATGCCACTCGTGCCATTTTGGAGTCGATTCCTGCAGACCAACTTGCTTACAGACCTCATCCAGTGAATCGAAGTGCTTATGAAATTGCCGAGCATATCTTAGGGCACATGGTTGATTTTAAGGTGATTTTGGAAAGTAATCAGGTAGACGAAACACTGACTTTCAAATTTGAAAATCCTGAGGATGCCGGAAAGCAGTTTGGCATCTTAGCGGATGCGGTGAACCAATCTTTAACAATGGCATCCGAATCAGATTGGGATTCTCAACCGGTTGAGTTGAAAATCAACGGAAATTCCTTTTTGACAATACCTCGTTCCCAAATGATCTGGTTTTTCTTTTTTGATGTCATTCACCATCGCGGTCAACTCTCCTCATATATTCGACCAATGGGTGGGAAGAACCCGGCCGTTTACGGATATAGCGCAGATACAATTTGATTCCGAAGTAAAATAAAAAAAAGGCCTCCAAATGGGGGCCTTTTTTGTTTTACTCTGTGATCCCGCTGGGACTCGAACCCAGGACCACTACATTAAAAGTGTAATGCTCTACCAACTGAGCTACGGAATCGAACCATTCAGATTCAAGAGAATCGGAATTGAGGCTGCAAAAATAGGAACAATTGTGACTAATTCAAATTGAAAGCCCCCATTTTTTCAACAGCTGTTGAATCAAGTCAAAACCGGGTGTCTTTTATACACCTTATTGGAATCGAATAGTTTACGGTAGGTGATTAGCGTTCTGCATTTCTTTGCACCCAAGGAACGCGCAATAGAAATCATTTTAGGGTTAAAATCTCCTATCCATTGAAGCTCCATGAAATCATATTTATTCAAGCTGATGATTTTTTGCGCTCCAGCCCAAATCATCAACCCGTCAACTCCTTTTCCTTGAAATTCAGGAATCACACCGAAAACAATTCCATAGAATTTATGACATGAGCCAGTGAGCTTCATCCACAAAAAGCGCAGTTTTTGGAGAAGTCCGAACTTACCATCCATGTGTTTAAAGTATTGGTTCAATTCGGGTAAATTCAACCAAGCCCCGATTGGTTCACCCTTGTGATATACAAACCAAATCAACTCCTCCTCTAGAACCGGCTTCATCTTTTTGAACATGCTGAGCGTTTGCTCATTGGTCAGCGTTTTTCCACCACCATGCTTGGCCCAAGCTTTGTTGTAAATAGCTGTGAAATCTGCTGCATATTTAGCAAGATCATTCTTACGTATATGCTCTGCATTGTAATTGCCATCAGCCATCAATCGATCATGAGCTTCCTTGAATTTGGGATCTAACTCATCATTTGGTTTCAGTGCAAAGCAATGCTGCTCATAATAAGTCTGAAAGCCGTATGATTCGAACAACTTCTGGTAGTAGGGAGGATTATAATTCATACAATAAACCGGCTCGTAAAAACCATCTACCAACAGTCCCCACCAACGGTCGCGCTCGCCAAAATTTATTGGACCATCCGCAGCCTCCATGCCTTTGGATTTGAGCCATTCAATGCCTTGGTCGAACAATATGGTTGAGGCCATTGTGTTATCAATACACTCAAAAAAGCCAAGTCCGCCCGTGGGCTGGTCGTTTTTATCTGCTGTTTTCCGATTTACAAATGCTGCAATTCTGCCGATAGCGTTGTCACTTTCATCCAACAATATCCACCTTGTTAATTCGCCATGGCGAAAAGCCTTATTGGTTTTCGGGTCAAAAACTTGTTCTATATCTTTATCCAGTGGCCTGATCCATTCAGGGTCATCTTTGTAAATAACAAGGGGGATTCCCAAAAATTGCTTGGCCAAGTCCGGCGTATTTACTTCAATCAGTTTCATTGCTGCTAAAGTATCATATTTTGCTAAATTTGTGAGACTTACGATTATGCAAACAACACCCAAAACTGTTTTAATAACCGGTGGAACTTCGGGAATCGGTCGAGCCCTTGCGCTCCGATTTGCCCGTTCTGGCTACAATGTGGCATTGAATGGTCGAAACGTAGATCGCTTGTCGGCCATTAAATCCGAATTGGAAAAATGTGGCATATCATGTTTGTGTATCGAATCCGATGTTTCGAGTGAATCGGAATGCCGTGACCTTGTACAGGAAACCGTCAAACGTTTTGGTGGCATTGACATCTTGATCAATAACGCTGGAATATCCATGCGGGCCATTCTAAACGATTTGCAGTTGGATGTTATCAGAAAAGTGATGGACATTAACTTCTGGGGAACGGTTTATTGCACCAAATATGCGCTTCCATACCTTTTGAATTCCAAAGGCTCGGTGGTAGGCGTTTCATCGATTGCTGGAAAAAACGGATTGCCCGGAAGAACTGGTTATTCTGCATCCAAATTCGCAATGGAAGGATTCCTGCAGTCTGTGCGCACAGAGAATTTGAAAAAGGGTTTACACGTGTTAGTAGCCTGTCCAGGATTTACTGAATCATCTATCCGTGGATCGGCACTAGGTCCTGATGGATCTACCCAATCGGAATCCCCTCGAGACGAAAAAAAAATGATGACAGCCGAACAAGTAGCGGATCACATTTTCCGAGCAGTGGCAACTCGCAAACGTGATTTGATGCTAACTAAACAAGGAAAGCTTGCTGTTTGGTTGGGCCGTTTTTTCCCATCTTTATCCGATAAATTAGTTTTCAAACACATGTCATCTGAACCTGGTTCTCCATTCTAAAAATATCATCGAATATGTATTTCAAGTCCCAACTAATTTGTTTCTCAACAATCCTTTTTACCTTGTTTTTGGTATCATGCGGACCTTCCGCTGAAGAGCGAAAAAATGAAATTTCCGAAATGGAAAAAGCGCTTAAGAGCCCCGACGGCTCTTTGCCCGATTCGGTTTCAGCAGCAAATGCCATAAAGCAATACACGGAATTTGTGAAAGCTTTTCCGGATGACACACTGAGCCCTGTTTACCTTTTCAGGGGTGCTAATCTTGCCGCCCAGCAGGCTGATTTACCAGCTGCCATTAAATTACTAGACCAGCTTCATCGAGATTATCCAAAACACGTTGATGCTCCCAAGGCATTATTCTTGAAGGGATTTGTTTCGGAAACCCAAATGGGTGATTTCAAGACTGCAGAGTCCTGTTATCGTGAATTCCTGAAGGAATACCCCAACCATGAGTTGGCGGGTGATGTCAGTTTTTCATTGAACAACCTAGGCAAATCACCTGAACAACTGCTGCAGGAAATCTCTGCAAGCGATACCACTGCATCAAAATAAACTGCTACATACGCCTTTTGAAATGGAAACATCAAAACTCTCAAAACGCGAAAAGCAGCGAATTCAACGCGAGACCTTAATCAATAAACCGATTTCTGAATTGCAGAACGGCTACAAGGTGCCTTGGCTTCCTGCTATTTTGGTTGCTGTTGTTTCGTTCGTCTTGTATGCCAATACACTTGGTCACAAATATGTATTGGATGATTATTCGCTCATTTTGGAGAATAGGGTTACTCAAAAAGGCTTAGACGGCATTCCCGAAATCTTATCCAACAGTTATAGGTACGGATATTACATGGCGACAGATGGACTTTATCGTCCTGTTGTTCGTATAATGCTTGCCGCGGAATGGGAGTGGGGTGGAGGAAAGCCTGCCTTGGGTCATTGGATCAATGTTATTTTATTTGCCTTATCAGGTCTTGTCTTATTCCGTGTTTTATTTAAAATGACTGGCGGTAGTCTGATGATCCCATTCATGGCTTCTCTATTGTTCGCTTGTCATCCCATACACACCGAAGTGGTTGCAAACATCAAAAGCAGGGATGAGATTTTAGCATTCCTATTTTGCATGCTTGCGCTTGATCACTATTTGAAATCGTTGGAGAATCGGGCATGGTTGTCATCAGCATTTTCAGCAATATTCATGTTTTTAGCGATGGGGTCGAAGGAATCGGCTATTACCTTTTTAGCTGTGCTTCCCTTAGCTGGATGGTTTTTCAAAAAAAATGTTTCATTTCAAAAAACCATACAGGGCGTGATGCCCGCTCTGATGGCAGTAATTGTATTTCTGTTGATTAGGTCTAATGTGCTGGGAGGAGTCAATACCTTGGGTAAACCGAATGTTGCAGACAACCTGTTGATGGCAGCCAAGGATCAAGTGGAGTTTTTCTGCACCGCGATTTCCATTTTTGGGCTCTACATCCAGAAACTTTTATTGCCTCATCCACTTGTATTCGATTATTCCTATAACCAAATACCATTGGTAGGTATTTCAGACCCTAGCTTTCTACTTTCGGCGTTGGCCATCATTGGAATGTTAGCTTTTGCATTCATTGGATTCAAAAGGCGTGATCCATTCGCTTTTTCCATCCTCTTCTTTTTTGTTACTATGTCCGTTTCATCCAATATTTTTATCAAAACAGGTTCCTCTTTCGGTGAACGTTTCTTGTACACTCCTTCACTCGCTGTTTGTTTGGCACTTGCTTACGGTATCTCCAAGTTTGCTGGCATATCCTCTCAAGGTTGGCCCAAGGGCAAAGCCATGTCAATGTCCCTCATGATTTTATTGCCCCTTGTACTTTTGGGGTCCGTCAAAACAATTGCACGAAATCCCGTTTGGAAAGACAATTTCTCACTATACTCAAACGATGTTGAATTGTCGCCAAACAGTACCCGGACGCAATATTATATGGGTAATTATTTGGTGAAAAAGGAAGCTTGGGAGGGTAAAAGCGCTGAAGAAAAGACGAAAATTCTTAAAAGGGCAATAGGGTATTTACAACGTTCCATTCAAATTTATGATAGGTTCTCTGACGCCCATCTTCAATTAGGCGTTGCCTACTACAATCTTGGGATGAATGACAGTGCTCGTGTTTGCTATGAAAAGGCGTTGACACTTTCTCCGCGAAACCACACCATACAAAATAACCTAGGCACTATTTATTTTATACAACAGGATTACGCCAAGGCCTTGGAATTGTTTAAAAGGGCAGTTGAGTTAGATCCAAACTATGCCGATGGCCAGTCGAATTTAGGTAGTACCTATGGCGTTCTTCAGCAATATGACCAGGCATTGGTCCATTTGTTGAAAGCTGCTGAACTGGATCCCGATAATGCCCAAATCTTAAATTCTTTGGGGACTACCTACCGATTCAAAGGTGATGAAAGAAATGCGGCCTTATATTTTGAAAAAGCATATTCGCTTAACCCTGCTTTGAGACCAAGATCATAATTCCTTTTCCAAAACCGATTGCAGCTCCTCGGCGCTGATATCGGGTTTCAGCTCTCCATCTATGGCGATGGAAATGCGGCCTGTTTCTTCGGAAACAATCACGGCAATCGCATCGGTTTGCTCGGAAATGCCTAGTCCGGCTCGGTGCCTCATGCCATATTGTGCAGGGATGTCGGGATTATCGGTAACTGGCAATACACATCTGGCGGCTTTGATACGGTTACCCGATATGATTATGGCTCCGTCATGCATTGGACTGTTCTTGAAAAAAATGCTTTCGATGAGTCGCTTCGAAACCTCAGCCTCCATCAAATCACCTGTGGTGGCAAAAAACTTCAAATCCGTATTTCTGGATATTACAATCAGTGCACCCGTTTTTGTTTTCCCCATGTTCACACAGGCTTTGACGATAGGCGAGATGTCGGTTTGATTTTCTTTACCTGTCTGAATGCTCCAATTCTTAAGCTTTTGTGCGAATCGGCTATTGGCAAGAAAACTGTTGGTGCCCAACATTATCAGAAATCGTCGGACCTCCTGCTGGAATACTATGATCAATGCAATTACACCAACTCCGATGAATTGTCCCAAAACGGCTCCAATTAGGCGCATCTCCAAGGCATTCACGCAAAGCCACCAAATGAAATATATTGACAAAAGGCCTATCACGATATTCATCGCCACGCCACCCTTTATCAACTCGTATAACTTGTATATTAGGAATGCGACCAATAGGATGTCAATCAGGTCGAGTAGCCTGACGTCTAAAAATCCTAATTTGAATAGATCCATAGGGTAAAAATAGGGATTTGGTGTTTAATCAAATGCGATTAATGTGTCCTATCGAATAAGACAGAGCCTTCCATGTTCATCAAACGACATTTTTCCGTCCTCAACAAACTTAGTGATAGCCACAGTCCATGAGTCATCGGCAAAGCCTTGAACAAGGTCTTTGAGTTGTGGAATTGATTTAGGTCCATCTGCTAGGGCAACAGCCAATTTGTTGGATATTTCTGCTATTTGGATGGCAGCAGCCTCAGGATTTCGACAAACATCACATTGGCCACAATTGTTTTTGGGTCTTTCGCCGAAATATGAAACAAGTGTACAACTGCGACACCTAGTCTTGTTTGATACATAGGCCAACATGGCCTCGATTCGTTTTTCAAAACGAGCTTTACGTTCATTATATGATTTGGTGTCCAAATCGATGTAATTCGGATCTTCTCTCGGGATACAGAATACCAATTGGGGTGAATCCTTCCTGGGTAAATACCGCATCAATCCCAATCGGCTCATATATTCCAACATCCGAACCACCTCCTGGAAATTATATCCGGTTCGATCTGCAATATCGGATTCATTGATTTTCACAAAATCCTCGAACGCTCCTTCTGCGGTTCTCAAAATAAATTTGATGATACGGTCGTAAGGGGGATTTGCAACCTGAAATCGGTACAACTCGGAAGTGCTGGTGGAGAAATGAATTCGAGAGGGAAGATACACACCCTCCGAAATATTGATGAGTCCTTCATTTTCCAAAACCCTGAGCGCACTGGTTGTTTTCAACGGATGCAGGTCGAATGTGTCTATGAATTTGGCTAGGTCGAAATCATATGACACATCCATTCCCCCTCCGATTGGGACTTGCAGAAAGTTGCAAATTGATTTGTAAACGGTTCTAATTTCTGCAGTATCTGGGAAGTTAATGACCGTTTTACCCTTCAAATTGGCAAGGTCTGTGTCATTATGCAATAAGAAAGCGAACGCAGGTTGCTCGTTTCGTCCCGCTCTGCCTGCTTCTTGGTAGTAGGATTCCAAATCATCCGGTAAATCCATATGAATCACCGCTTGTACATCCGGTTTGTCGATACCCATGCCAAAAGCATTCGTACTTACCATGACTCTGACTTTGTTGCATTTCCATTCATCTTGCCGATTCGATCGCATGGCAGAAGCCAATCCTGCATGGTAAAAGGTAGAACTGATACCTTCGCGATCCAAAAGTTCGGCTAGTTCACGGGTACGTTTTCGATTTCTGACGTATACAATTGCCGACCCTTTCATTTGCTTTAGCAGGTTGACCATTCGATCGGCTTTATCCTCTGGCTTATTTACCAGATATGTTAGATTTTTCCTTTCAAACGACTTTTGGTAAACAACATGCTTCTTGAACTCCAGGCGCCTCATAATGTCGTCACGAACGTCTTGCGTTGCAGATGCCGTTAATGCCAAAACCGGAACATTTGGATGAAGCTCCCTGATGCGGGATACTTCTAAGTATGGTGGCCTGAAATCGTATCCCCATTGGGATATACAATGCGCCTCGTCAACCGCAATCATACATAATTGCATTCGGCCAATTCGGTTCATTACTTTTTCGGATAAGAGACGCTCGGGAGACAAATACAGAAATTTGTAGCCTCCGTATAGGCAACTATCCAATGTGTGGTCGATCTCATCTAATTGCATGCCTGAGTATATGGCTGTTGCTTTTATACCAACTCTTCGCATGTTCTCGACTTGGTCTTTCATTAGGGCTATCAAAGGAGAAATGACCACGCAAAGTCCATCCAAACAAAGCGCCGGAACCTGGAAGCAAATGGATTTTCCACCACCGGTAGGTAGTAGGGCAAGGGTATCTTGACCATTCATGATAGACAGTATGATATCCTCTTGCAGCGGCCGGAAACGGTCGTAACCCCAGTATTTCTTTAGAATCTCTATTGGTTGCTGCATTTTCAATCGTACCCGGTATTAATCTAAATTAATTCAAAGATATGTACGAAGAGGAACAATTTAGAGCAAAAAAAAAACCGCCCCAAGGAGCGGTTTTCTTATAAGAAGTGTAGAATTACTTCTTTTTAGCGGCAGCCTTCTTCTTAGGAGCGGCTTTCTTCTTAGGAGCAGCTTTCTTCTTAGGAGCAGCCTTTTTCTTGGCAGCAGCCTTCTTTTTAGGAGCAGCCTTTTTCTTGGCGGCAGCCTTTTTCTTCGGGGCAGCTTTCTTAGCGGCAACCGAAACAGAACTTGTTTTCATCATGATTTTGTTTTGGTTAAATTTATTTGGTTAATGCACTAATACTGTATTTTAAGCTCTTTGGTTACATTTTTAGTTTGCTACAGGTATGATTCTATCGGATTGGTATAGTCCAGATTTCAATTTACCGTAGATTTTGCTGAATGCATCGATCGTATAATTCACATCTTCCAATGTGTGAACGGCGGTGGGTATCAAACGTAGGATGATGATTCCTTTTGGTACCACAGGATACACTACCATGGAACAGAATATATCGTAGTTTTCCCTTAAGTCGATTATCAAATTGGTTGCCTCGGGTATTGAACCGTTAAGGTAAACGGGAGTCACCGGTGACTGGGTTTTTCCGATTTCAAATCCAGCATTTTTAAGACCGGATTGAAGGGCATTTACGATTTTCCAAAGATTGTCTTTGAGTTCAGGCTTAGATTTTAACAAGTCAAGCCTTTTTTGTGCACCAACCACCAAAGCCATTGGCAGTGATTTGGCGAAAATTTGAGAGCGCATATTATGACGCAGATAATCTACTACCTGATCATCGCTGGCAATGAAACCACCAATCATAGCCATTGACTTAGCAAATGTCCCGAAATAGATATCTATTCCATCTTGAACGCCCTGTTCTTCTCCTGTTCCAGCACCTGTCTTACCCATTGTTCCAAAACCATGAGCATCGTCAACAAAGAGTCGGAAAGAGAATTTCTTTTTCAATTCAACTATTTCCCTGAGCTTTCCTTGATCACCAGACATGCCAAAGACACCTTCTGTAATTACTAGAATGGCGCCACCAGTTTCGTTAGCGATCTTTGTAGCTCGGGTTAATTGTTTTTCTAAGTTTTCAATATCGTTGTGCGGATATACAAATCGTTTCCCCATATGAAGTCTAACCCCATCTATAATGCAAGCGTGGGATTCGGAATCGTATACGATCACATCATGGCGATCCACCAAACAATCGATGGCACTCACCATACCTTGATATCCGTAATTCAATAATATAGAAGCGTCCTTTCCTTCAAAGGACGCTAAATCTTTTTCAAGTTTTTCGTGATGGTCGCTGTTTCCAGACATCATGCGAGCGCCCATAGGTAAAGCAAATCCGAATTCTCCAGCGGCATTGGCATCAGTAGCTCTTACTTCCGGGTGGTTGGCTAATCCTAAATAGTTATTCAAGCTCCAGACCAATTTCTCTTTCCCACGAAATACCATGCGGTTGGAGATCTCACCCTCTAGCTTTGGAAACATGAAGTAACCATAGGACTCTTTCGAGTGCATCCCTAACGGACCGCGGTTCTTCAGAAGCTTATCAAATAAATCTGTCATCAACAGATGATTATTGTTTGCGAATTTGAGGCGAAAGGTCGGCAGGAATTTTACACGCAAAACCTACAGCCCCACAATGTTTTCAACAACGATTTGTTAATGACGTGTTTGCGAAAACAAAGTTCAGTCTTTGGCAATCGTACATGGGATGAAATGTTTTTTGAATTGGGAATTGGTAACTTTGTGTAATCATGAAAAAAATCGGAAAGTTATTATTGGTGGCATTAACTGCTCTTTCAATTGCGTCTTGCAGCAAGTTTTCTAAAATCCAGAAGAGTCAAGACATGGAAGCCAAATACAAAGCGGCCGTTGAATACTATGAGAAGAAGAATTATTACCAGGCCTTGCAGTTGTTTGAAGAGTTGGTTACCGTGTTTCGCGGAACAGTTAAGGCAGAAGACACCTATTATTACTATTGCATGTGTTACTACCTTACCAGTGATTTCACCATCGCTGCATACCATTTCAACAATTTCAGTCAAACCTTTCCGAATTCATCAAAAGCTGAAGAAGCACTCTTTTTAAATGCCTATTGCTACTACTTGGATTCTCCGGTGTCATCTCTTGATCAAAAAAACACTTTGGATGCAATTCGACAGTTTCAGCTTTTCATCAACCGTTTTCCAAAAAGCGAAAAGGTCGCTGAGTCCAACAAGCTAATAGACGAGCTTCGTGCAAAACTTGAACTCAAGGATTTTAATAATGCAATGCTCTACTTCAAGCGCGAGCAATACAAATCGGCCATGATTGCTTTTCAAAACGTCATCAAATCATACCCTGCAACTACATATAAAGAGGAGTGCCTATATTATGTATTGGTCTCTTCTTACGAGTACGCTGTCAATAGCATATCATCCAGGCAAGCCGAACGCTACAAGATTGCCATGGAGAATTACATCAAATTGATAGACGCTTACCCGACCGGTAGATTTTTGCAAGAGGCCGAAGATGTTTATGAAAGATCAAAGTCTCGCCTCCAAAAGCTAGGGGTATCTTAATTCGCCAAAATTTATTACTTTTGCGTTATATATAATAATAAGGTATACCATGTCCTACAAAAACGCCGCCACCACAACCGTAACCCGTGACCTAATCAAGTATGAAAAAGGCACTGGAAACATATACGAGTCATTGGTGGTTATCGGTAAGAGAGCCAATCACATAGCCTCTGAAATGAAAGACGAATTACATACCAAACTTTCTGAGTTTACAAGCAGCACCGACAATTTAGAGGAGGTGTTTGAAAATAGGGAGCAGATTGAAATTTCCAAGTTTTACGAGCGTCTGCCAAAACCTACATTAATTGCCTTGCAGGAGTATTTGGATGGTAAGATTTACCACCGTAACCCTTCCCGCGAACAGTAATTCATTCCAACAATGAATTTATCCGGAACCAAAATCCTTTTCGGGGTTTCCGGTAGTATATCGGCCTATAAGGCTGCAGATATTGTACGACTTTTTTCTAAGAATGGAGCTGAAGTCCAGGTTGTTATGACATCGGCTGCCAGGGATTTCATAACCCCTTTGACGCTTTCTACACTATCAGGCAAACCCGTTTTAACAAGATTCAATGATCCTGAATCAGGGTGGTGGAACAACCACGTAGAACTTGGATTATGGGCTGATTTGATGCTGATAGCACCCTTGTCAGCCCACACTGCTGCAAAACTAGCCTCCGGATATTGTGAGGATTTGCTTGCCGCAACATACTTATCTGCAAGATGTCCCGTTTTTGTAGCACCTGCCATGGACCACGACATGTACCAACATGCAGCAACTCAAGCTAATTTGAATAAGCTCAAGAAGGCAGGCTGCCATATCATTGGTCCTGAATACGGATCATTGGCTAGTGGCTTAACTGGGCAGGGTAGGCTTACGGAACCAGTTGATATATATGACTGTATAGTAAATTATCTAAAGTATAGAAATAGCTTGAGTGGAAAACGGGCACTTGTTTCTGCTGGCCCAACCAGGGAGGCCATTGATGCCGTTCGATATGTTTCAAACAGCTCGACCGGAAAAATGGGAGTGGCCATTGCTAATGAATTGCTTGCTAGAGGATGTGCAGTAGACTTGGTTTGTGGACCCGGGGTTTCAGAACCGGTCAACCATGGTATTACAAGACACAATGTTGTAACTGCCTCCCAAATGCATGCAACATGTATGGAGCTTTTCCCAAAAGCTGATTTATCAATTATGGCTGCTGCTGTCGCTGATTATTCGCCATCCAATCCAGCTTCAAATAAACTGAAGAAAGAAAGCGGTAAGGAGGCATTAACAAAGGTAGAGTTTAAGCCTACTGCTGATATATTGGCCGAAATGGGAAGACATAAAGGCCAAGGTCAATATTTGGTAGGTTTTGCATTGGAGACCGACAATGAAGAAGCCAACGCAAAGCAAAAGCTGCAAAACAAAAACCTTGACCTTATTATATTAAATTCGCTACGTGATGCAGGTGCTGGTTTTGGAACCGACACAAATAAAGTAACAATGATCTCCAAAAGCGGTGAAATATTGCCTTTACCATTGCAATCGAAGAAATCGGTTGCCGATGAATTGGTCAGTTTCATCACATCCAAAATGGCAAAATGAAAAAAATCTTTTCCTTTATAACGCTTTCCATGCTGGCAGCTTTTGCCGCCTCGGGTCAAGAGCTAAACTGCAATGTGTCTGTGTTATCGCCTCAAATCCAAAGTAGCGATAAGAAAGTGTTTACCACCTTGCAAACGGCCATCTATGAATTCATGAACAACACCCGTTGGACCAACGATCAGTTCTCTAACCAAGAACGCATAGAGTGCAGCATTCAAATCAATGTTACCGAGCGAGTGTCATCAGACGAGTTCAAAGCCACGATTCAAATTCAATCAAGGAGGCCGGTATACAAAACTTCATATTATTCTCCGATCATTTCCTTGAATGATGAAAACCTTCAGTTCCGTTATATAGAGTTTCAAACTTTGGAATTCAATGAAAGCGCCACAAATCCGAACCTTGTAGCTGTTTTGGCTTATTATGCATATATCATCATAGGAATGGACTATGACTCTTTTTCATCTTTGGGTGGATCGGCCTACTTTCAAAAAGCCCAGTCAATTGTCTCCAATATGCAAAATAGTCCTGAAAAGGGTTGGCGTGCTTTCGAAGGAAGCCGTAACCGTTATTGGCTAGCTGAAAACCTAAACAATCCGGTCTATAGACCGGTACGTACATTGCTTTATGAATATCATCGTAAGGGAATGGATATTTTGTCCGATAAGAAAGATGATGCAATCAATGCCATAGCTGAGTCTATCGAAGGACTCAGACCTGTGTTCAATGATAAGCCAGGGAATTATTTAATGCAATCGCTTTTCTTCGCCAAATCGGACGAAATTGTTAACGTCTTCGGAGGTGCTTTCCCCGAAACCAAAACCAGGATGATCAATACCCTTAGCGAATTCGATCCCGCCAACGGTACCAAATATCAAGGTATATTGAACAAAAAATAAATCTACACACGAAACCTGCTTTCATATGCTTACCAGGCTTCATATTTCCAATTATGCTTTAATAGACGACCTGACCTTGGATCCCCAAAGCGGTATGACCGTTATTACAGGTGAAACAGGTGCAGGTAAATCCATTCTGCTAGGTGCCCTTTCGTTGATTTTAGGTGCTAGATCCGATAGCAATGCTTTATCTGATTCCGGTAAAAAGTGCGTGATCGAGGCAGATTTCAACTTGAAAGGGTATGATATGAAATCCTTTTTCGACGCCCATGATCTGGATTACGAAGAAATAACGACGATCAGGAGAGAGGTATCAACGGAGGGAAAATCTAGAGCCTTCGTCAACGATACGCCCGTTAATGTTACCACGCTGAAGGAAATGGGATCCCGATTGATTGACATCCACTCACAGCACGAGACCCTGACAATAAACAACTCGGAATTTCAATTGCATGTAGTGGACTCTCTGGCTGGTTGCTCCTCGCAAGTGAAAAAAATTGCTGCCATTTTCATGGATCATAAAAAGGCCATAGTTGAATTGGAAGAGTTGAAAAAGGAAAGTTCCAGGTTGGAATCGGAAAGCGATTTTAATCGCTTTTTGTTGGACGAGCTGGAGTTCGCTGATCCTAAAATTGGAGAATTGGAAAATCTCGAATCAGAGCAGCAAATGCTGGAAGGGGCTGAGGGCTTGCAATCAGCAGTGGCAGCGGCTTTAGATAGCTTGCAGACAGAACCTTTCGACATACAGGGCGCTATTTTAAAAAACATCAATAACCTATCTTCACTTTCCTCTGTTTACCCGTTTGTCAAAGAATGGATAACCAGACTAAAATCGGTTCAAATAGAATTAAAAGACCTCGCTTCAGATATGGAGCGTGGAGTTGAGTCTATCAATCTGGATTCAGAGCGGTTGGCTCAAATCAACGATCGAACAGACTTGCTTAATCGTTTGCTTCGAAAACACCGAGTTGAAAGTGTTGACCAGCTAGTTGAAATCAAAGATAAGTTAACGGATTCCTTTGTTGGAAATGAAAACTTGATTCTTCGTATTAAATCACTCGAGTCGAATACCAAAAAGCTTCAGGATCAAATTTCCGTACTGGCGGCTGATATCCGTAAAATGCGAATCAAATCAATCGCAGGTATTAAGAAAAAAGTTGGTGATTTGCTGAAAGATGTTGGTTTAATTAACGCCCAATTCGATATCGAACTGCAGCCATTGCCTGATGGTGTTTTCCGCGAGAACGGAGGCGACCGGATAGAATTTCTTTTCAGTGCCAACAAGGGCTCATCACTAAAACCACTCGACAAAGTAGCGTCTGGTGGCGAGCTTTCTCGTCTGATGCTTTGCATCAAATCCTTATTGGCAGAAAAAGCAGGACTTCCTACACTGATTTTCGATGAGATAGATACCGGCGTTTCGGGTGAAACCGCTCATAAAATCGGTACGGTAATCAGTCAAATGTCCCAAGGCAGACAAGTTGTGGTGATTACGCATTTGCCACAGATGGCCGCGCATGGAAGCGATCATTTCTTTGTTTCCAAGAAAGTGGTTTCTGGAAAAACGCTGACGCAGGTGGTACGCCTCTCCAAAGCACAGCGAATCGATGAACTGGCCAGGATGCTTAGTGGAGAGGTTTTGACCGAAGCCGCTCGCGCAAACGCTCGTGAATTGTTGGCTTCAAGTTCTTGAACGTATTGTAATTCAATACATTGAGCCTTAAAAGTAATTAGTGTAATTTTGCGACTCATTTAAATATCTATCCATATGTCAAACGGACTGCTTAAAGGAAAAAAGGGAATTATTTTCGGCGCTTTGGATCCGAATTCTATTGCTTGGAAAGTTGCCATGCGTGCACATGAGGAAGGGGCCCAATTCACACTTACTAATGCGCCAGTGGCTATGCGCCTAGGTGCCATTAATGAGCTGGCTCAAGCAACAGGATCCCAAGTAATCCCTGCTGATGCCACAGTGAATGAGGATTTGGAAAAACTGTTTATCTCATCCATGGAAATTTTGGGTGGTAAGGTTGATTTCGTTCTTCATTCCATAGGAATGTCGCCCAACGTCAGAAAGAGCATTGCATACACAGATACGAATTACGATTTCTATCACAAAACTCTCGATATCTCTGCCATGTCTTTGCATCGTGTATTGCGTACATCCATGAAGCTGGATGCAATTAACGAGTGGGGTAGTGTAGTAGCACTTACATATATTGCAGCACAGCGAGTTTTTCCTGATTACAATGATATGGCGGATGCCAAGGCATTGTTGGAATCCATCACTCGTTCCTTCGGCTACCACTACGGCAAAGCCAAAAAAGTTCGAGTTAACACCATCTCCCAATCACCTACTCGAACCACAGCAGGTAGTGGAGTAAAGGGTTTCGACGGATTTTTCACTTTTGCCGATCGCATGTCGCCCCTTGGAAATGCATCCGCTGAAAGTTGTGCCGATTATTGTATTTCCATGTTCTCCGATCTTACCAGAATGGTTACCATGCAAAACCTGTTTCATGATGGAGGATATTCATATACCGGGGTTAGTCAAGACATCATGGATGGAATCAAAGAGTAAAAGAATCCAATTAAAATAAAAAAGCGGCTATCCATTAAAGGGTAGCCGCTTTTGTTTTAGATCACAACTGGATCAGTTTTCTTCCTTCTTTTTCTTGGGCTTGGAAGGAGGCGCTGAGGCTTTGGTTACTGTTGGCTTAAGGGTGTTATTATCCTTATCGAAGTCCAACATGATTTGATCACCTTCTTGAAGTTCGCCTTTGATGATTTCTTCTGCAAGAACATCCTCGACATATTTCTGAATGGCACGCTTCAATGGTCTTGCACCGAAATTGGCATCAAAGCCTTTGTCGGATATGAAGTCCTTGGCTTCAGTGCTAAGTTGCAACTTGTAGCCCATATCTGTAACGCGCTTATACAGGTGACCCAACTCGATATCGATGATACGGTGGATGTCTTCCTTGCCTAGCGAATTGAAGATGATCACATCATCAATTCTGTTTAGAAACTCAGGGGCAAAAGCCTTTTTGAGTGAGCTTTCGATTACTGAACGGGCGTTTTCTTCCGATGCATTGACGCGTGCTGCGGAATTGAATCCAACACCGGTGCCGAACTCCTTCAATTGGCGAGAGCCAATGTTAGAAGTCATGATGATGATTGTGTTCTTGAAATCCACTTTACGACCAAGGCTGTCAGTAAGCTGGCCATCGTCCAATACTTGAAGGAGTAAGTTGAACACGTCAGGGTGCGCCTTTTCAATCTCATCCAACAGCACGATGGAGTAGGGCTTGCGTCTCACTTTTTCAGTAAGCTGTCCGCCTTCTTCATAACCAACATATCCGGGAGGCGCTCCAATCAACCTGGAAACAGCGAACTTTTCCATGTATTCACTCATGTCGATACGGATGAGGGCGTCTTCCGTGTCGAACAGATATCTGGCAAGTTCCTTGGCCAATTCTGTTTTTCCAACACCCGTGGGGCCAAGGAAAATGAATGTGCCGATAGGTTTGTTGGGATCTTTCAAACCTGCCCGATTGCGTTGGATGGCTTTTACAACTTTACGAATGGCATCGTCTTGTCCGATCACTTTTCCTTGCAACTCTTGCGGCATCTTGATTAGTCGGGTGGTTTCGGCCTGTGCGATTCGGTGCACTGGAACCCCCGACATCATTGCCACTACCGAGGCAACATCGTCTGCCGAAACGGTATAGCGTTGGTTCTTGGTTTCTTCTTCCCAGTTGCGCTTAGCTGTTTCTAGTTCTTCCAAAAGTTGTTTTTCGGTATCGCGGAGCCTTGCAGCCTCTTCGTATTTCTGACTGCGAACAACTTTGTTCTTCTCAGATTTGATATCATTTATTTTTCCCTCCAATTCAATGATGTTTTCAGGAACATGGATATTGGAGATATGCACACGGCTACCAGCTTCATCCAAAGCGTCTATGGCCTTATCTGGCAGGAAACGATCAGTGATATAACGAGAGGTTAAAGTCACACATGACTTAATGGCATCTTCTGTGTAATTTACATGGTGATGCTCTTCGTATTTTTCCTTGATGTTATGAAGGATTTCAACGGTCTCATCTACAGATGTGGGGTCCACAATCACCTTTTGGAAACGACGATCCAAAGCACCATCCTTTTCAATGTATTGACGGTATTCATCCAAGGTGGTTGCTCCAATACATTGTATTTCACCCCTTGCCAAGGCAGGTTTGAACATATTGCTGGCATCCAAAGAACCACTGGCTCCACCCGCTCCAATTATGGTGTGGATTTCATCGATGAAAAGGATAACGTCTGGTGACTTCTCCAGTTCATTCATAACTGCTTTCATTCGCTCTTCAAACTGACCGCGGTATTTGGTTCCGGCCACTAAAGAGGCAAGATCCAACGTCACAATGCGTTTGTTGAAAAGGATACGGGAAACTTTACGTTGTACGATACGCAAGGCGAGACCTTCCGCAATAGCAGATTTACCCACCCCGGGTTCACCTATTAGGATAGGATTGTTTTTCTTACGACGAGAAAGGATTTGCGAAACGCGTTCGATCTCTTTTTCACGGCCAACAATAGGATCAAGTTTACCCTCCTCGGCGGCTTTGGTTAAATCGCGACCGAAGTTGTCAAGAACAGGGGTTTTGGATTTGGAATCACCACTCTTTTTGGTAGGATTGATGCCAGGTGTGTCATCGTCCTTGGAATATGGATCATCGTCATTCGGATTTTGAGGTGCCTCTGAACGCATATTGGAACGGAACATATCGAGTTCTTCACGAAGTAAATCGTAGTTCACACCATATTGATTCAAGATTTGGGTGGCGATATTATCCTCATCCTTCAAGATGGCCAACAAAAGATGTTCGGTTCCTATGATGTCAGATCGATAAATCTTTGCTTCAAGATAGGTAATCTTCAAAGCCTTTTCAGCTTGTTTGGTAAGTGGTAGGTTTACTGTGCGCGAACCTGCGCCTGATGTACCACGAACAGCACCTTCAACGGATTTACGTAATTCACCGAGGTTGATGTTTAATGATTTCAGGATTTTAATGGCCATGCCTTCGCCTTCACGAATCAAACCTAGCAGCAAATGCTCGGTTCCTATGTACTCATGTCCCAGTCTAACAGCCTCTTCTTTACTGTATTGGATCACATCCTTGACTCTGGGAGAAAATTTTGCTTCCATATTGGATTGGTTTTGGTTTTCAAGTTTTAACGGAGCTTCTCGTAAAATGTTCTAATGTTCTTGTGAAATAGCTTTTTCATTACAAACATACTCTGAATCAGTCGCGAGAGGCCTCAATGATTGTTGATATTATTACGGATTTTTCAACACAAAACATGCCATAAATTGAATACATTCGAAAGTGAATTCAAATAAAATAATAACACCCTTTATTTGTTACCTTATACTTCTGAATTTCAAAGGCTTGATGCCTGAAGGCAGAGAAGGTTGTGGGTGTGTGACAAATGGTCAGTTTTCATAATCGGCACTTAGGCCTAATAATCGTTTTAAAACATATCAACACATCAAATGTCAGCAGGAGAAAAAATCGTTAGGATTAACATTGAGGAGGAGATGAAAACCGCTTACATCGATTATTCGATGTCGGTGATTGTATCAAGGGCTTTGCCCGATGTCCGTGATGGTTTGAAGCCAGTTCACCGTCGTGTACTTTATGGAATGCTTGAGTTAGGGGTTATGTCTAACCGAGCTTACAAAAAGTCGGCTAGGATCGTAGGGGAGGTCTTGGGTAAGTACCACCCTCATGGCGACAGTTCGGTTTATGACGCCATGGTCCGTATGGCTCAAGACTGGTCTTTGCGTTATCCGATGGTGGATGGACAAGGTAATTTCGGTTCCGTGGATGGTGACAGCCCTGCTGCCATGCGTTACACCGAGGCTAGGCTGAAAAAGATCGCAGAGGAAATGTTAGCGGATATCGACAAGGATACCGTCGATTTCAGGTTGAATTTCGATGACACCTTGCAGGAGCCAACTGTTTTGCCATCCAAAATTCCAAACCTTTTGGTTAATGGTGCTTCCGGTATTGCAGTGGGTATGGCCACCAACATGGCCCCCCATAACTTGACCGAAGTCTTGGATGCCACCATGGCCTATATCGACAACAAGGATATTGCGGTAGAGGATTTGTTGCAGTTTGTCAAGGCTCCCGACTTTCCAACCGGTGGAATCATTTATGGATATACAGGGGTTCGCGAGGCACTGTTGACAGGTAGAGGCAGGGTGGTTATGCGCGCCAAAACCAATATTGAAACTTTGGATAACGGTCGTGAACGAATCATAGTGACCGAAATCCCATACATGACCAACAAAGCGGATATGATTCGCAAAACCGCTGATTTGGTAAATGAGAAGAAACTTGAGGGTATTACAGATATTCGTGATGAGTCGGATCGTGATGGTATGCGTGTAGTTTACGAAATACACCGCGATGCCCAGGCTGCAGTTGTTCTAAATAATCTGTTTAAGTATACTGGCCTACAGTCTTCTTTTTCAGTTAATAACATTGCCTTATCAGCGGGAAGGCCGGTGATGTTGAATCTGAAGGATCTGATTGTTCAATTCGTTGACCACAGACATGATGTTCTGATCAGGAAAACCAGGTTTGATCTGAATGAGGCTGAAAAAAGGGCTCATATTCTTGAGGGATTGCTCATAGCCTTGGATCATTTGGACGAGGTAATAGCTCTTATTCGCAAATCGGACACTCCTGATGTGGCTAGGACTGGATTGATGGAGGCTTTTGGACTCTCAGAAATTCAAGCCAAGGCGATTTTGGATATGCGTTTGCAACGCTTGACGGGATTGGAGCGTGATAAGATTCGTGAAGAGTATAACGAGTTGATGAAATTGATCGCCCATTATAAGGAGATTCTTGATAGTGAATCACTTAGGATGCAAATCCTGAAGGATGAAATGGCGGAGATGCGATCCAAATACGGTGATGATAGGCGTACGGAAATCGTGTATGCCGCCGATGAGATATCCATGGAGGACATCATCGCCGACGACGCGGTGGTTATCACCATTTCTCACATGGGATACATTAAGCGTACCCCATTAAACGAGTACAGGATTCAATCCAAAGGCGGTAAGGGCTTGAAAGGGGCTTCCACGCGTGATGAGGACTTTGTGGAGCACCTATTTGTAGCTACCAACCATAACTATATCCTGCTTTTCACCGAAAAGGGAAGGTGCTATTGGTTGAGGGCATTTGAGATTCCGGAGGGTGACAGAACAGGTAAGGGCCGAGCTATTCAAAACATCATCAGTATGCCAGCTGATGATAAGGTTAAAGCATTTATTAATGTTAGGAATCTTACTGATGAAGAATATCTTAACAACAATTATATAATCCTTTGCACGAAGGATGGAACAATTAAGAAAACTTCCTTGGAGGCTTATTCCAGGGTTCGTCAAAGTGGAATTATCGCAATCAACATCCGGGAAGAAGACCAACTTTTGGAGGCGAGATTAACTAGTGGCAGATCAGAGATTTTGATGGCTCTCAAGTCGGGTAGGGCCATTCGCTTCAATGAATCAACAGTAAGGCCAATGGGCAGGAATGCCACCGGTGTTAGAGGCGTTACTTTGGCCGATGAACAAGACGAGGTGGTAGGCATGGTATGTGTCAATGACAGTAAAGCCGAAACCATCTTGGTAGTATCGGAAAACGGATACGGTAAAAGGAGTGATCTTGAAGATTACCGTGTTACAAACCGAGGTGGAAAAGGTGTTAAAACTCTGAATGTCACTGATAAGACAGGTAGTCTGGTAACCATCAAGTCAGTGCTAGAGAATGATGAGTTGATGATTATAAACAAATCAGGAATCTGTATCAGGATGGCGATTGGCGACATTCGAGTGATGGGCCGAGCAACTCAAGGGGTACGAGTAATCAAGTTGAACGAAGGTGACCAGATTGCTTCTGTTGCCCGAATCGACCAGGCTTTGGCTGAGGTGGTAGCTGAGTCGGAATCACATATCGAAGGAGCCGAATCAGAAAATCCATCAATTGTCAACCCAGAAACAGACTTCGGTACGGATTTTGGAATGGAATCTGAAGGCGGCTCGGAAAACGACACCGATGAAAACGCGCCTGATGCATAATTTCATTATAGAATAAATCATAAATAAATCAATATGAAACGATTATTAAGCTTATCTATAGCGATTATTTCACTTAGTAGTGTGGTGATGGCGCAGCAAAACAAAGTGGTTTCGGCTTGGAATTATTATAAGCCTGAATATGATTTGTTGGATAAAGCCCGAACCAATATCGATGAGGCATCTGTACATGAATCCACAATGGGAAAGGCCAAAACATGGTACTACCGAGGACTCATTTACCAAAAGATTTACAAGCATCCCAAATATGGAAATCTGGATGAAATGGCGCTGGAAAAGGCTTATGAATCCTACAAGAAAGCCCTTGAGCTTGAACCCAATTACGAAAACAAGGACGTGATAGAGCAGAATTTGGAGATCCTTGCCGGAAACTTCTTCGCTCGTGGGCTTGATGAATTCAATGCCAAGACCTTCGATAGGTCGCTGAACTCGTTTCAATGGGTATTGAAAATCAGTCCGAACGACTCCAAAGCAACACTAAACAGTGCATTGTGTGCCGAAAGAGTCGGCAAAACAGACATAGCCAAAGGATATTACGCTAGTTTGGTTGCTTCCAAGCAGGCTGATGCTAACGTATTCCTCAGCTTGGCAAGCATACTACGCAAGGAAAACAATATCGATGGAGCGTTGACCACCATAATTGAGGGCAGGAAGAATTTTCCTGACAACAATCCATTAATGATTGAGCAATTGAACATTTACCTCAGCACCGGTCGCGAGAAGGAAGCCAGTGAATTCATTGACATGGCGATACAAAGTGATCCAAGCAACGCCAGTTTGTATTTCGCCAAGGGTACTTTAAATGACAAACAGGGAAAGAAGGATGTTGCCGAGGCTGCATACAAGAAAGCTATCGAATTGAATGTTAAGTATTTTGAGGCGTATTACAACCTCGGTGCCATGCATTTTAACACGGCAGCTGAGATGGTAAATAAGGCCAACGACATACCACCCAATAAAATTGCCGAGTATGAAGCTGCCAAGAAGAAGTTTGAGGCCAAATTCCGTGATGCTGTTCCGTACTTGGAAAAGGCACTTGAGCTGAGTCCAAACGATGTAAGTACTATGGAATCCCTTAAGCAGATTTATACTAAGCTGAACCAGTTGGATAAGGCCTCTGAAATGAAAAAGAGGATAGACGCGGCCAAGTAACGGACTGATTAAATAATATTAGAGAATGGGGAGTAATATCCCCATTTTCAATAAATTATATATTTAACATAATATTAATTATAAGACTTTAATAGGGAATTCAATTGGGTAGTTGTAGCCACATTTTGTGCGTTATTACCACAAAAAATGAAACAATCATTCCTGTTATCTACCAAGAATTTTTGTCCCCAATTTTTCATTCAACCTGGCTTCCTTTTCCAACGGCATGGATGTGTAACCGTAAACTAAAAATTGTTGGACGTATACCTCAAGAAAATTACGTGCACCGTTGAGACGTTCAAATTGCAATGTATGGGTCATTTCGTGTGCTAAAACCCGTGGATCCCCTTGCCCATCAGTTTTGATGAAAATTCCATAACCTAGACAAAGTCCATATGCATCTCCAAAATTGAATCCAGCTTGATCCATTATCTCTCGAAGGACAGCGCTTTTTACCTTAGGCATATCATCCACATAAAGAATCCGGATATTATCAGGTTTTAGGCAACCTAGGGCTTTTGCCAATTCAATTTGACGGGGGTTGAGCTTGATACCGGTTTTGAGTGCTATTGACTGGTGATAAGCAAACCATTTAACCAAAGAGTCTAAAAACTCCGTTGGGATATTTTTCATTTTATTTATTTAACATAATAAATGACAAATGAGACACTTTATATTTATCTGATTCTATCGGCTGACTTGACCAATAAATCATCCTTGTGTATGAACCTTCGAGCAATGAAAAACAAGACCGGTTGCAGGGCATTCAAGTATATGCCGGTGAGGAATAAAACCTTACCCTCGCCTATCAATGACTCCGACGCATAGAAGGCCAATACTAAAAGTGCAATGGAAATCAATGAACCAAGTCTGCATAGTTTCATCTGCAATGCTCTCTTTTTGAAGTTGAAAATGGCAGTAACCCCGACTATCAGCACCAAAATGTTAACCAGGATTAACCCATAATTTAATTCTAGAACTGAATCTCCTATAAGAGACAATGTTTGCATTTGCCCATCATTATCCATTTTTTCACCGAATGGGACAATAAAGGTTGAAATTGATATTGCAACGGAAAGTGCCAAGAACAGGGTTTGTATTCTTTGTATCATCTTATTTTTGATTTTCCTCAAAATTAAGTTCCAATCTCAAACCATTTGACACTTGCAACCGATTCATTTGTAAAATAATTTGTTTCAAAATTTGCATTTAATGCCTTTTGAGTTTAATATTGCATCATAGTTGGTTTAGCCTACTTCAGTACTTCTAATCCCGAATATTTTCTAACCGGGATTATACCACACCAATCCCTTCTTTATCTTCTAATCACCTATTTATTGGTTTTAATTTTCGCCTGTTGATGGCGATTTCATTCAAAGGACTATCCTATTTTAATGTACACAATAGACTCGCTTAACGAAAAGCTCCTGCCTGAGCTAAAAGATTTGGCAAAAAAACTCAAGGTTTCCGGTATTGATGGCCTGAAAAAGCAAGAGATCATTTATAAGATTATTGATCACTTGGCAGCCAATCCGGATACCGTCCTTCCGGAGGAACCTTCAAAAAAGGCTGCTGAGACCGCAAAGCAGCAAGAACAAGCTTTGGCCGAAGAAACCGGAACACCATCTGATGATGGTGGTAGGTTTAAAAGAAGAAGAATTGCTCCTCCAAAGTCTGACGATAACCCAGTCCCAGTTCAGACTCAACTTCCTTTGTCGCAGCCAGAAAGTGCAGAGGTGACCATCAAGCAGGAGCCACCTGCCACCCGTCCAGTCATTGATCGACCACACCATGATAATCCTCCTGCAAAGGAGCATTCATATAATAACAACAACAACAATAGGGACCAATTCCAATCTCGCGAGCGTCGTCCTATGGAGTCTGTCCTAAATGAATTTGACAACCTGGTCAATTGCGAAGGTGTCGTAGAGTTAATGCCCGAAGGTTTTGGATTCCTTCGTTCATCCGATTACAATTACCTTGCCTCACCCGATGATGTATTTGTTTCGCAGTCTCAAGTAAAAACCTACGGACTAAAAACCGGTGATACGGTTTTGGGATCTGTAAGACCACCCCGCGAAGGCGAGAAATATTACCCATTGGTGCGAGTAGAATCTATAAATGGGCAAGATCCTGCAATCGTTCGTGACCGTGTACCATTCGACCATCTTACACCTTTATTTCCCTACGAAAAACTAAAACTCGCTCCAGACGGTGCCAATTACAGTACCCGAGTGATGGACATGTTTACTCCTATCGGTAAAGGTCAAAGGGCACTCATAGTAGCTCAACCTAAAACCGGTAAGACGGTCTTATTGAAAGAGGTTGCCAATGCCATTGCTGCTAGTCATCCCGAAGTTTATCTGATTATTTTGCTCATTGACGAACGACCTGAGGAGGTTACCGATATGGCAAGAAGTGTGAACGCCGAAGTAGTGGCATCCACCTTCGATGAGCCCGCTGAGCGTCATGTGAAGATTGCCAATATCGTTATGGAAAAGGCTAAGCGTATGGTTGAATGTGGACATGATGTGGTCATTCTTTTGGATTCCATCACACGTTTGGCTCGAGCCTACAATACCGTGGCCCCGGCATCTGGCAAGATTCTGTCGGGTGGTGTGGATGCCAATGCCCTTCACAAGCCCAAGAGGTTTTTTGGGGCTGCCCGTAAGATTGAAAAGGGAGGTTCACTAACCATCATCGCCACTGCTCTTATCGACACCGGGTCCAAAATGGATGAGGTAATCTTCGAGGAGTTCAAGGGAACCGGTAACATGGAATTGCAGCTCGACCGTAAATTGTCAAACAAGCGTGTTTATCCGGCTATCGATCTTATCGCTTCATCAACCCGTCGCGAAGACTTGTTACTTGATAAGGAAATGCTTCAAAAGATGTGGATCCTTCGAAATCACCTCGCCGACATGAACCCGATGGAGGCCATGGAATTCCTTTTGGAACGTATGCGTGGCACCAAATCCAATGAGGAGTTTATGATCTCCATGAATTCATAGTTAAGTCTTTTACCTTTGAACGTCTGGAAATGCAGGTTACATCACCATTTGATTCAACAAAGACATGTGAACTGGTTGAGCATGTAAGTACTGAAGAAATTATCAGATTGTACCGCGACTATTTCCAAACGGATGTTGAGCGGTTTTTCAAGGATATTGACCAGATTTCCATTTATAAATGTCCGGTATCTCAGTTGGAGTTCTTTTATCCAATTGGATTGGATGGAGATTCCCGGTTTTACGAGGAGCTTTCAAAAGGCGCTTGGTATTATCAGACTGAAAGATGGGAGAACAATCAATCTTTGAGCTTCATAAAACCGGGAGATAGCGTTTTGGAAATCGGCTCGGGCTCCGGATTTTTTGGAAAATACCTTGCTGATAAACTTTCTGGTGTCAACTATTTAGGACTTGAATTGAATGAAAAAGCAGTAAAGGATGGCGTTGATTCGGGTGTCAGATTAATTGCAGAGGATTCAAGGACTCATTCTCTTAAAAACTCCGGTTCGTATGACGTCGTTTGTTCGTTCCAAGTGTTTGAACATGTCTCCAACATCAAGGCTTTATATGAGGATGCCATAAAGCTGCTTCGTCCCGGCGGATATTTATTGGTAGCCGTGCCTAACAACGACTTGGCATTTTTAAGAAGGAATGTCATGTATAGTAAGGTACTCAATATGCCTCCACATCATGTAAACCTGTTTACCCCGAAATCCCTGGAAAATATCGGTAATTTAATTGGCTTAAAGGTTGAAAAAACACTGAAAGAACCTTTAATGCAATTGAATCGCGACACTTATTTGTACAATACGGTTAACCGAGTTTTTTTTGGTTTTAGTTTTTTTACAAAGGCTTTTTGGAAATTGAAACTGCATTTGATCTTAAGACCGATTGCAAACCTTTGCAAAAATTTGATCAATGGTCACACCGTGATGGTGGTTTACAGGAAGCCATCTTAATCAAATCCCGGTAAATATTTGCTTTTTCGTAATTACCTTGCTTCCTACCTGTATCCTTAACAAGTACATGCCTTCATTAAAATTAGGTAGCATTATCTCTTGGCCTGCAGAAATGTTATTTTCTTCAAATAGTAGCTTACCAGCGAGGTCGTGTATGGAAAGCTGTGAAATCAAACCATCGATACCTTGAATTGTCAATACGCTGTTATGATAGTCGAAATCCGGTTCAATATTTGTTTCCATATTTCTACAAATAACTCCTACTCCTATTATGTTTGATGTACGGGAGCAACCATATTGATTGGTTAGTACACATTTGTAATTTCCGGTGGTTGAAGCATAATAGACAGACTGAACTGCTCCTGAAATAGCATTGGCATACTTCTTCCATTGATATGTTAGTCCTGGTGAAACATTCGCTGACAATCCAACGCTGTCGCCCGCACAAATCTGGGTATTGCCCATGGCCGAAACAATAGCAGTTGGAAGGGGATTTACCGTAACCGATATAGAGTTGGATGCCCTCGAGCATCCATTGGAGTTTGTTACCAGGCATTTATAACTGCTTGTTGAAGTCGCAGTATATGTCGAGGTAGTAGCTCCACTTATATTGATACCATTTTTTTTCCATTGATATGAAAGCCCTGATCCTGTATTGGAAAAAAGACCAACATTGCCTCCTGCGCAAAATGTTGTTGATCCGTTGGCAGTTATGGTGGCTGTCGGCAAAGGATTGACTAAAACTGTTACCGGTAAAGAAGTATTGGTGCATCCGCTGGATGTTTCATAAACTTCAACTGAATAATCTCCTGAGCTGGTTACGGATAATGAATTGCTGGTAGCCCCGGAAATCAATGTGGAGTTTTTCAACCATTTGTAAGTGTAGTTAGTGGATGATGTTGTCGACAAAACAACTGATCCGCCGGTACAGAATGATGTGGGACCGTTGGGCGTTACCACGGGGTTATAACTTCCAACGGTAACATTAACCTGATTGGATTGTACAACTCCGTTACAATTGCCCAATGCCTTAACTCCATAAACTCCAGTATTGGGGGCCTGTACTACAAAAGATGACTGGTTAGCACCGGGGATGTCAATACCATCTTTGGTCCATTGAAAGCTGGTTGCATTTGAAATGGCTGTGAGCGTTCTGGATCCAGAGCATAATGCAACAGTGCCAGATGGAGTTACTGACGCAACAAGTGTGGTAACTTGAAAATATTGTGAGGCTGTTGTTCTTGTACATCCATTGTCTGTTTGCACTAAACGTATGTTAAAATATGTAGTACTAGGAACATTGTAGTTAAATGTTGTACCAGATCCTGAATTTAAATAGGTGCCACCTGCCTGGCTCACCTGCCATGTATAAGTTGCTCCTGAGACTGGACTATTGACAGTGAATGTAATTGGCGTAAAATTGCAAACCGGTGACGGGCTAGAGGAGCTAAAGGTTGAAAGGGTGCTTGGAATCAAAACCTGGACACTGTCGCTGAAGTCAGTCATACAGGGAGACGTAATAGAATACTTATACCATCCGGATTGATTGGCTGAATAATTTGGTAGGGATGCTCCCGCTATTAACACATTATTCCTATACCATTTTATAGTAGAAGGAAAGTTCTGCCAAAATGCTGTCGGTATGCAAAGGGGTACGGTGTTCATGCAGCTTACAGGACTTGTATCATACGGTCTAGGCATACGAATGGATCCTACGCTTCCTGGAAGTGCCCTAACCAAAATGAAATTTGAAAGTTCCCATAAACCTCCACCCGGTGGAACACCATAACAATAAAATTCACCTGAAGCATAAGCTTGAATAGTTGAGCCCATTGCATAGGGATTACTCGGTCCCACACTTGTGGCTCCATCACAATGATAAGAACCCACATACCAATTGTATTGATAACCCGAAATCGGGTTATTTACCTGAAGAGTTACGGATCCGAAGCAGATGTCCGTTGGGCCCAATGCGCTGATAATCAAACCTTGGGCTATCGTTTTTGATGGGATTAGAAAACTTGATAGGAAAATAAGTACCGTGGAAAGCAGGTATTTATGTTTCATGGTCGGATGGATTTTATTGCAATCTAATAAATCATTTCCAAAGGTCGGCGATGTTAACACCGTCAAAACTGCCAGAGCTCATCATCAATAGCACGGAATCATTTAAAAATTCACTAGATATTTTTTCAGTTAATGTTGATGGATGCGTATGCACATCCAATCTAATGCAAGCAAAGGCGGATTTCACTTGATCAATGCTTATTGGCTTGAGCTTCTTATGCGCAATCACTTCAGGATTGAAATATACAATTGGAACATCCGCAGAATCCATCGTGGATACATATTGGTCAAGAAATGAATCATTCAAACTGCTAAACGTGTGCAATTCAAAACAAGCAATCAGCTTTTTGTTCGGGAATTGCTCTTTAACTGCTGCAATGGTTGCACTTAATTTGGAAGGAGAATGCGCAAAGTCACGGTAAATAGCCCTATAAGCATCAGCCTTTACAAGTTCCATCCTTCTTCCTGCCCCTTTGAAAGTACATGCGAAACGGTAAAAATCACTGGTCTGCACTCCAAGCAATTCACATACCGCACGAGCTCCCTCTAAGTTGGCTAGGTTATGTCTGCCAAAAACGGATACTGGAAAGGACTTTCCTTCAAAATCGATTGTTGTTAATCCCTCTAGTATGTTGAATTTCGGTACGCCGTATTTAAGAACCTTCTTGTGAGATTCGTTTTCAGTGGCTATTTCCGCTAGTTGCTCATCGCCTTCAAAACAAATAAGCGAACCTGTTTTTGGAATTTCACTTGCAAAAATCTTGAATTGGTCAACATAATTTTCAAAAGTTGGAAAAACATTGATGTGATCCCAGGCGATTCCGGAAATAAGACCGATATCCGCTTTGTAGAGATGGAATTTTGGTCTGCGGTCGATAGGTGACGATAGGTATTCATCTCCTTCCAAAACTATTACAGGAGCGGTGTCTGTTAATTTAACCATGGTATTGAAGCCCTGTATGGTGGATCCTACCATGTAGTCGAATTCCTTACCCGCTTCGCGAAGCACATGCATCACCATCGAAGTAATGGTTGTTTTTCCATGTGATCCACCTATCACAACCCTTAATTTATTCTTGGAATGTTGGTACAAAAACTCCGGAAAAGACATCACGTTTAGTCCCAATTCCATCGCCTTAACAAGTTCAGGGTTGTCAGCTCGGGCGTGCATTCCTAGGATCACAACGTCAGGTTTGGACTCCAATTTTGATGGGTCCCATCCAATGGTTTCAGGCAGCAAGCCTGCCGAATTTAGTCGAGAATAGGATGGTTCCTTGATTTCATCATCCGAACCTGTAACTTGGTTACCATTCTCATGTAAGGCCAAAGCCAGATTATGCATGGCTGCGCCTCCAATGGCAATGAAATGGATGTGCATCTTGGGAATTATTAATAGGTTTGTCAGATGTAAATCTAGCCAACATTACCTGTTAAGTACAATAAACGACCTTCAATAATCAACAGGATATGGTTAATATTGCAATTGCTATCGAATTCAAGCGAATTTAACTCATAAGGTTTCATGAAACTACACTCAATAAACGCTGGTTATTTTAAACTTGACGGAGGTGCCATGTTTGGAGTGGTACCCAAATCCATTTGGAACAAAACAAATCCCTCTGATTCGAATAATATGATTGACATGGCTATGAGATGTCTGTTGGTTGAATACGGTGACCGCTTGGTTCTAATCGACAATGGAATCGGAGACAAGCAAGAAGCGAAGTTTTTCGGTCATTATTACTTGCATGGTGAGGATAGCTTGGAAAAATCACTTAAACATGCAGGTTTTGGAATGGATGATATTACAGATGTGTTTTTGTCACATCTTCATTTCGACCATTGTGGTGGTAGTATCAAGCGGCAAAGGGATGGAAACGGATATGAACCGGCGTTCAAAAATGCTACTTATTGGAGCAATGAAACTCACTGGCTTTGGGCCACCAAGCCTAATGCGAGGGAAAAGGCATCCTTTTTAAAAGAGAACATTCTTCCCATACAGGAAAGTGGTCAGTTGAAATTCACAACAGATGACGCTGAGCTTTTTCCGGGATTTCACATCAAGTATTTTAATGGCCACACAGATGGGATGATGATTCCTCATATCCAATATAAAGGTCGCACTTTGGTTTATATGGCTGATTTACTACCTACCGTTGGCCATATACCTGTACCCTATGTGATGGCATATGACACTCGACCGTTGATAACATTGGATGAAAAAGCCTCATTCATGGAACAGGCGGCTAAAGAGGACTTTGTATTGTTTTTGGAGCATGATCCTTTAAACACGTGCTGTACCGTCCATCTAACTGAAAAAGGTATCAGGCTTAATCAGACTTTATCATTGGATCACCTTTGATTCAAGCCGGATGTAACCGAGTTCATCAAGATTTAAAATTTGAATTCCAAGAGATTCAGCTTTGGCAAGGCTTTTTTCAGAGATATCAACCCTTTTAACATAAATCAACTTTTTTAGATCAGGCAATGTTTTTTCCATATCATCCCAAAAATCTTCATAAGGCCTCTTAACCAGTAAAAGAGTCTGGGTTTTGTCTAGATTTTTCAGATTTTCCGAACAATGATTCCACTTTTTTGGAAATCGATTGATAAAGGTTGTATGGAATTGTATTAGGTTGAAGTTCGTTTTTGGATTGATGATTGTTTTTTTGAATGATTTAACATTTCGCTTCGTTGCCATTGTGTTTTCAATCCGCTGCAATTCCGTTTCTTTTGCCCCTTGAAAAGCTATGATCTCCGCCTTGAATCCTTGTTGTTTGATGAATACAGGACCGGCTTTGGATTTGATTATCCAACAAGATTCTTCATCTACAAAATCCTCATTGACAAAATAGATTGACGCTAAACATGAGATAATGGCTAACAAGCATCCTACTAAGCTTTCGTAAGAATTGCTTTTGAAAAAATAGAATAACATTATTACCAGTATATAAGTGGAAGAAACCATTAAAACCGGATAATAAATGTTCTCAGTTACAGCAAAAGGTAGTGCTGAAAATAAATCAACCAGATATCGTAAAAATTCAATTGATAAGGCTGTTGCTAACCCTATCCACTCCCCTATCCATGGAATATTCCCTAACATAATCATTAGCATTCCAGCGTACATCACGATAGATGATACTGGCACTATGATCATATTCGCCAGTAAAAACCAATTTGGGAATTGACCGAATAAGTAAAGGCTTAAGGGAAAGGTCGCTAACTGAGCAGAGAGTGTTACGGATGTCATCTCCCATAACTGCCTTTTAATTCTGTTCCCCGGCTCAAATGCTGTAAGAATCACTGGATGTAGGTAAAAGATACCGCAAACGGCTAAAAATGATAATTGAAACCCTTCGCTTAGCAACATTAACGGGTCCAAGCACGACAATAATATCAACGAAGCACACATCATGTTGGTCTTATCGACTCTCCTTTCCATCCATTCCGAAAAAATAACAAATGTGGTCATGGTAGCTGCTCTGGTAATAGATGGACTCATCCCAGTAAGTAAAGAATAGAACCATATAGAACAGATTAAAAAAGGAAATACAACGTGACTCACCAAGGGCTTTTTTCTTAAAAGCGGTTTGAATAATTTAATCAATATGCCATATAATAAAACCAAGTGCATTCCTGATACGCACAATACATGTAGAACTCCAGCCGCTGCAAACTTGTCCTCTGTTTCATTATCAAGCCAGTTTTCGTTGCCCATAAGTAATGCGGATGCCACACCTAAATCAGCTCTATTATTGAGCCTTTTGTATAGCAAGTCTTCAACGTATTCTTTGCATTGGTTTGAAAATGCGGAAATGCCATTAGGCCTTTTTAACTCCATGATGTCTGATTGAATTACCCAACCTTCGTGGTAAACTCCTTTTTTCTTCAAATGCTTTTCCCAATCAAATCCGCCTGGGATTGAGGCCGGACTTGGCCTCCTCAGTTGTATTCTTAAAGCATAAAGACCTCCTTCCTGAGGGCCATCATGAATTGTATCTGTTTTAACATGCACTAAAATTTTGCCGCTGGTTGATTTCATTATCCCCTTGGATCTGATATATTTTAAATTGAAATACATCATCATCCCATATGATGTTTTCTTGGGTGAACCATCAGGCGAGCCAATTAAAACAGCATTTGAATCAATGGTTGAAATCTTTTGGTAATGCTCCGGATCCGACAATTTTGGTTGTTTGGCTGTTGAAATTGCTGCACCAAGACCCATGAAAGTGAAGCAGGTCATTATTCCCAAAACTGATTTCATTGATTTTCCCCCAAGCAGAATGCTTAACATCGAAAAAATCGAAATCATTAACAGTGATGTAAAATCAAGTGAAAAGCTATCGAACGTCGGTAACAAGCAACCAAATACGAATGATGGAGCCTCTTTTAGTAGCGGGTATTTTGAAAAACGATGCATACCTGAAGAAAAACGGTAGCGATTTTAATTTGGAGCAATTATAGTCTTATAATTCCAAGGCAGAATTAGATTAAACGTTTAAATACTGTTACCCATCATTCATTATCCATAAGCTGTTGAATATCAATTTGTATAATACTGTGTATTAGGCCAAATAATATAAAGAATATCTCCTATTTTTGAGAAAACAAACCTTAAAACCAAACTATTAAATGAAAAGAACATTACTCAGCTCATTGTGCTTACTGCTTGGCATATCAAGTGCCATGGCACAGGGCGGAACTTGGGTCTCTCAAGCAACAGGTTTCCCAAACACTTCGACAGGTGTTTTCAACATCAGCGTAGTAGATCAAAACGTCGTTTGGATTTCTTCTTACGATGGATCGGGTTCAGCCCTCAATATCCGCGACTATTCGGTAACTATTGACGGCGGTGCCACTTGGATTCCAGGTGTGGTACCGGCTCCCGCAGGATATGCTTGGTCGCAGATTTTTGGATTAAATGATCAAGTTGCTTGGGCGGTTATGTACAATGCCACTGCTGGCTCTGGCGGTGGAATTTGGAAAACCACAGATGGCGGTGTTACGTGGAACCAACAAGGTACCGGTCAAATCTTCAGCACAGCTGGAGTTTCATTTCCTAACGTAGTTCACTTTTGGGATGCCAACAACGGATTCTGTATGGGCGATCCTGTGGCAAGCGAGTTCGAATTGTACACAACTTCAAATGGTGGTGCTACTTGGACTGCTGTACCTGGTGCTAACATTCCAGCCCCACTTTCAGGCGAATACGGAATCGTTGACCATTACGATGTAAAAGGCGACACCGTTTGGTTCGATACAAACAAAGGTCGTGTATACCGCTCCATCGACCGCGGCTTGAATTGGACCGTTGCTACAACAGGAATAACCGTTCCTGCAAATAATGCAATCGATGTGGTTTTCTGGAACTCAACATCAGGTTTGGCTCGACTATTCAATGGTACTACAGGTGCCCAAACAGTTAGGAAAACCATTGATGGTGGTGCTACATGGACTGCCTTTACTCCAGTTGGAAACATGCTGGGTAATGATATCAAGTATGTTCCTGGGACATCTTCCCGTTTGGTTTCAACAGGTGCTAACACTACCTACACCACAGGTTCCTCTTATTCTGATGATGGTGGTCAGAACTGGACTGATATCGAAATCGGAACTCAAAGGACAGCCTTGGGTATTCATGATATAAATACCATGTGGACTGGCGGATTTACTACATCCCCTTCCACTGATGGTATCTATAAATACCAAACTTTGGCTCAAATCAATTGTGGAGATGCTGCTATTCAATCTGGTGTTGGATCTGCTCCTGATCTTACAATTTGCTTTGGCGATACGCTGTTCTTCTCCACCTCTGGCGCAGTTCCACCCAATCAAGGAACCACTTATGGATTCAGTATCCTTGTTTCCACCGTTGATATTTCAGGCAACCCCAATCCACTTGGAACTCCAGGTGTTGTAGGCGGATCTGGCGTAAATTATCCAGCCCCAGCAACAATCAACACCACGTTGATCAATGATGGTACTATTTTCCAAGCTGGTGTTTATTACTTCACACCAGTAGTTTACGGAAACGCTACAGGAACCGGTAACGTAACCGCCCTCACCCTTGATCCTGGTTGTACCTATACTGGTACATCTGTTATGGTGACCTTATACGCAGCTGGCGACCCCAATTGCAATACAGGCATCATCGAAAACGGCTCTAACGCTAATGTGAATGCTTATTTCTCTGCAGAAATGTTGCAATTGAATATCGTTTCGAGCGTATCTGAGAAAACCAATGTTGAGATTCTAGATATCTCCGGCAAAGTGGTTTACCGTGAATCCCTTAAAATTTATTCAGGCACTAACACCCATACGATAGATGTTCAAAGCCTATCCACTGGTGCCTACTCTGTTCGTATTACTGGAAACAGTATCAATGCGGTTCAGAAGGTAGTGAAGATGTGATCTGATACAATAAACGATACGAAAAGCCGTCGGGGTTATCCGACGGCTTTCTTTTTGTCATTCACATTTTAAGATGTTAACTTTGGAATTATATGACACTATATATACTTGTTTTAACCGTAGCCATTTCCATAATTGCATTAAATAACCGGGAAGTGATGTCAAAAATGATATTCAACCCGTATATGATTTCTGTAAGAAAGGAATGGTGGCGGTTTGTTACCTGCGGTTTCATTCATGCTGATTGGCTGCATTTGGGCGTTAACATGTTGGTTTTTTTCAGCTTCGGTAAGGTAGTTGAGATGTATTATGCAGCCGTTTTTGAAGAAAAGGCGACTTTCTATTTTATGCTACTTTATCTTGGAGGAATCGTAATATCCATTACTCCATCCTACAAAAAGCATCTCAACAATGCTGGATACAACGCCCTTGGAGCCTCCGGAGCCGTGGCAGCAATACTTTTTACCGCCATATTATTCGACCCGTTGAGGCCCATATACCTTTATACCATTATTAAAGTTCCTGGAATTTTTTTGGGTGTGGCTTATTTACTCTATAGTTATTACATGGATAAGCGGGGAAATGACCACATCAATCACGATGCACATTTTTGGGGAGCCGTGTTCGGTGTTGTGTTCACCATTGCGCTGAAGCCATCTCTCCTGCTTCACTTTATTGATAATTTATCCTCCTTCTAGATGAGAAAAGTTGTTTTTCTAGATCGTGATGGCGTGGTCAATAAGGATCGAATGGATTATACTTGGCGGATTGAGGATTTTGAGATCCTGCCGAATGTGATTCAAGGATGCGAAAAGCTACAAGACTTAGGTTATGAAATCATCTTAATAACCAACCAGGGTGGAATCGCAAAAGGTTTATATAATCATGAAGATGTAGATAAGCTCCACCAGCACATGATTCACATTTTCAAAAATGCAGGTGTTTCCATTTTGGAAATTTATTATTGTCCACACCATACGGATTATGGAAAATGTCTTTGCCGAAAACCTGGAAGCCTTTTGGTTGAAAAGGCAATAGCACGTTTTGATATAGATATAAATGTGTCATTTTTCATTGGAGACATGGAGCGCGACATGGATGCTGCCAAAGGTGCTGACATAACAGGACGCTTGGTACAATCCAATTCTGATTTCATGTCCAATTTGAATCAATTTCTATGAGTAGGATTGTTGAATATCTTAATGGAAACAAAATACATCCAGGATCCACCATACTGAATGGCGAAAACAGGTCCTTTCTTTTTGGTGATGGATTATTCGAAACCATTCGGATTTTCAATGGTAAGCCGCAATTCCTATCGAGTCATATTGAGAGAATGATATTTGGCATGGATCGTATGTGTTTGGAACATCCCTTGGAGGCGTTTGAAAAACACATGCATGAGTTTATATCCGTTACGGTTCAAACTGAAAGGATATCAAACGGACGTGCTAGGCTCACCATTTACCGAGATGCTTCAGGCTTTTATACCCCATCTGACCTTAATTCATCATGGCATTTGGTGATTCGAGAAAACGAGGCTAAGGATTTGACAACGTTTGCTAAATGTAAATTGGTTCTTTTTCCATCCATGAGAAAAGATAATTCCATGGTATCCAGATTTAAAACCACCAGTAGCCTGATCTATGTTATGGCAGGCCTTCACGCTGCATCTTCCGGCGCTGAAGAATGCATTATCATGAATAATGAGAACAGGTTGGTGGAATCGCACACATCCAATTTGTTTTTGAAAAATGGAAATGAATACTATACACCACCTGTTACGGAAGGATGTATAGATGGTGTCATGCGCCGCCATCTAATTGGCATAATGAACAGAAACGACATCACCGTAAGGGAAATACCACTTACGAAAGCCGACCTTTTAAACGCCGACGAGGTATTGCTCACCAATGTAATGAACTGGGTGAAGAATGTGACTGAATTTGAAAATCGTAAATATTCGGCTGAATCAGCTGAAAAGCTGAACAAACTGGTTTCGGATTATTTGTCTGGCTTTAACTAACTAGCCCTTTCTGCCAATTCCAACCACCTGGTCGTTTTATCATCAATCAGCTTACAAACATCACCATATCTTAATGAAGTCTTGTGTATTTCATCTGGATTTGAAGATGTATCTGACATTTTGTTCTCCAATTGAATTTTTTCGTTTTCCAGATTGGATATTTCGACTTCCAGTGATTGGTATTCCTGTTGTTCCTTATATGATAATTTCTCCTTTCGGTTTCGATTTCGAGTATCGTTTACAAGTGGAGCCTCATCTTGTTTGATAGACTTCTTTTCAAAATTATTGATGGCATCACGGTAAGTCGAATAGTTGCCATGAATGTCCAGAACCTTTCCTCCATCGGTTAATACAAAAACATGGTCAACTAACTTATCCATGAAATATCTATCATGTGTAACTAGCAACAAACAACCTTCATATCCTATCAGGAATTCCTCCAAAAGATTTAGGGTTACGATGTCCAAATCATTAGTAGGCTCATCTAAAATCAGAAAATTGGGACTTTGAAGCAGTACTGTAAGCAGCTGAAGCCTTCTCTTCTCTCCTCCGCTTAATTTGGAAACGAAGTTGTATTGGTTGGATGGGCTAAACCTGAAATGTTCCAGGAATTTTGTCACATTCATATAGTTTCCATTACCCGTCTCGATGTACTCTGCAATATCCCGTGCCACCTCAATTACCCTTTTGTCGGCAGGCAACTTCAATCCTTCTTGTGAAAAATACCCAAACTTCATGGTCTCCCCCGCCCTTATCCTGCCGGCATCAGGCTTGACCAAACCCATGATCATATTCAACAAAGTGGATTTACCGCTACCGTTCTTACCGACTATTCCGATTTTCTCACCTCTTTTGAATACGTGGCTTAAATCATGTATGAGTTTCCTTCCCCCTAGCTCTTTACAAACATTTTCAAGTTCCAGGATTTTACTTCCCATGCGAGACATTTGCATGGTGATTTGCATCTTGTCTTCCGTTTTTGCAGACCCGGCCTTCTTTTCCAAATCATAAAAAGAATCGATGCGGGCTTTTTGTTTTGTGCTTCTTGCTTTGGGTTGCCTTCGCATCCACTCAAGCTCAGTCCTCAACAGATTGTTTGCTTTATCGATTTCCCTTCCCTCACGGAATTCGCGCTCGTCCTTTTTTTCCAAAAAATAGGCGTAATCGCCTTGATAAGAATATAGACGATCAGGCGTTAGTTCCAAAATGGTATCGCAAACACCTTCCAGGAAATACCGATCGTGTGAAATCAAAAGTATCGTTTTATTGAGCTTACCTAAATATGATTCTAACCACTCAATCATATCCAAATCCAGGTGGTTGGTCGGTTCATCCAAAAGCAACAAGTCGGGCTCTTCAACCAATAGCCTAGCGAGGGCAACCCTTTTCTTTTGTCCACCAGAAAGGGTACCGATTGTTCTATCCAAATCTTGGATACCGAGTTTGGAGAGAATCTCCCTGGCTTTTGATTCATGATCCCAAGCTCCTAAGGAATCGATAAGGTCAATGGTCTCCTGAAGTTCATTTTTATCCGCTAATTCACCTAAATCAATCAAGGATTCATAGCGCCCTAGCGCTTTCAATACCGGGGATGATGATTCGAAAATGACTTCCATGATTCCGGAATTAGAATCCAGCGCGGGCTCCTGTTCCAGATATCCCATGGTAACGGAATTACGAATACTCACCTTACCAGAGTCAGCCGTTTCTTTGCCGGCTAAAATCCGTAACAAAGTTGATTTTCCAACCCCATTGGCAGCTATTAGGGCCGACTTCTGATTCTTTTGCAGTGAAATGCTTATCCCTTCAAAAAGTGATTTTTCAGAAAACGACTTACCAAGACTTTCTCCAGTCAATATATTCATGCCTCTAAGTTACGACAAGAGCATGAATTTGGTTCTATTTCCTACTTGCTCTTCTTCCATATTGGGGTGGTTTCGGTTCTTCGCCATAGCTATCGAATCTTTTTTTTCGGGAAGAATTGTGATAAGAGTTTTTGCACGTAAGACGGCAGAATTTTTTGTCCGTGCGACCTTTCACGGCTTTGCCGCAAAAATTGCAGATGCATTTCATAGAAAAGCGGATTTTAAATTAAACGTTTAAGTTGATGTGAAAATTTGATTTATGAAAAATGTGTGTAGAGATTTGCATTGTCGAAAAGCGCTTGAACTCGGCAAAAGCACCACTGTACAAATTAATTCATTTTTCAATTAACTATTAAAATCAACAACATGAATGCAATCAAAAACAAAGTGACACTCATAGGCAACTTGGGTAACGATCCCGAAATGAAGGAGACCGATGGCGGATACAAACTCGCCAAAGTCTCATTGGCTACCAACGAATCCTATAAAAACAGCAAAGGTGAAAAGGTCACCGAAACCATGTGGCATAATTTGGTCGCATGGGGCAAAACCGCTGAGTTTATGTCCAAGTACCTACAAAAGGGCTCTGAGGTGGTTGTAGAAGGCAAGCTGATCAATAGAAACTACACTGATAAATCCGGAGTGAAAAAGTACGTATCGGAAATACAGGTAAACGATCTGCTGATTGTCGGCTCCCGTAAGGGCTGATTTATAACACTCCCTTCCGCCCTATATTGCGGCGGAAGGGGTGTTTTCGTTGAAAGGTATGCATAAACTTCCTCTTCGTTCCATTGGCAAAGCTTTCATTGTTTGAATCACATTACTCAATTCGATACCGGTGAAACTGAAATCAATTCCCTTCTTTTCAATCAAATGTTTGATTGTTTTTTCGGTTGTGGGCGATGACAAGCACTCCACCAGGTTACGTTGAATAAGGTGGGGATTTCGACTTTCATTCTCTGGTATGAAACCGAATCCTTGGTAAATACCATTGGAAAGTAAAACAAAAGATTGTTCACCCTGTGTCCTTCCTTTGCCGTAAAACAAATCGTATGTAATATGGCTTTTCTCGTCATTGACCATATTGATAAAATGGCCTTGGTGTTTCTCCTTATCAACGTCATGATTAAAGGGAACCGAACATAATCTGCCGTTAAGATTCCATTTCCTGACCTTTTCAGAAACATGGCTTATGGCATCAGGATAACTATGGAAATGTATGGAATTTGTTCTGTAAGATTGCTTAGTGACTACAGACATCCTCCAACGCTCTTGCCGATCCAGGTAATATTCAACGGCAAACTTGAGTGGTTTTGATTTCTGAGCTCTGTTAAGTTGTGGCCAATAAGATCTGATTCTGTGGTCTTCTAACAAGGAAGCTATGACAGTATTGCCCGTAAGCTCCCATTTCAGAAACTTGATCCATTCACCATGGCGGCTCAAGACCCCATCTTCCGAATAATCGTGGGTTAAAATACGCTTCCTGATATTTCCAGCTTTTCCAATATACAATGGCTTCTGATACCGGTCAAGCAGATAATATACTCCTGCAGTATCTGGAACAGACTGCGGCATATTTCTTCCCCCTGAAATCGGAAATGGCCTAGAATCCATAACTATAATCAGATTGATGTTATCGTTGTTTCAATCATTGAAAGGGTATCTATCAGATAACAACCAATTTTACTGTCCGCAGATTCAAACCGTCATTGATTTTCAGTTGATATATTCCTTTTGGAAGGCTTGTCAAATCAAGAGCTTTTCTATTGACTCCTTTGAAAACAACCAATTCATCATCATAAACGATTGCTCCTTTCGTGTCCATGACACTGATTTTTGCTGTGGAAGAGTTCGAAGACGAAATTTCCAATGTGAAAAATCCATTTCCTGGATTTGGATACACTGATAAATCGTTTAGTGATGAAGGTTGTCCAAACGAAGAAGTGAAATCCACATTGATATTATCCAGGTACAAAGAGTTTCCGTATCCAGTTATGTTAACGAACTTGACAATTATTTCGTTGTTAACATAGCCACTTAGATCCAAAGTGTCCTTTCGCCAATCCGATGCATTTTGTGGAGCAAACAGGGTGGTTTGATCTGCTACTGTGGCTAAGGTTGTTCCTTGCTTCAGGTAGCCAGATGGGATAAATGTTGCTCCGCAATCGGTTGAGATATCAATTCTAAGTGCGTCTTCATAAGCTTGGGAATATCTTGCATGAGCAACATCGAAAGTCATGTATCCTGTGTTCACATTGTTCAAGTCAAAGCGCTCAGTTAATATTCCATCTTCCTGTCCGGCAGCGTTGTAGTTGAAGTTATCCATGAAGGAGGCCAATGTAGGATTGCCATCAGCACCGGTCACCGAGGTAGACTGTACCCAAGTGGTGGCATTGTCGAGGTTCTCCAAATTCCAGTTTGCCGGAGGGAAAGTGGCTGCTTGGAACGTTTCAGTGATTGGAATAGCACTAGCAATTCCGACTGACAAGGCTGTGTTTTGGGTAACGGTGGAGCTACCGAATCCATTCGAAACTGTTAGCTGAATGTCGTAGCTGCCTGGAGTTGTGAAAGTGATGCTTGGATTTTGTGAAGAGGAACTTGTGCCATTGGCAAACGAGAATCCTGTGCTTGGAGAAATAACCCAATTCCATGAAACAGGCAGATTTGTTGAAAGGTCTGTGAGATTAATGGTTTGTCCAACACAAATATTGGTTGGGTTGACATTAAATGCTGCAACTGGAGGGGCGCTGGTATCATAAACGAAAATGTCATCTATTGCCATATCACTAGCGAAATCCAATCCAGTAACTCCCCTGAACCTGACATTGATGATTTGCCCATTATATGCTGCCAAGTTCAAGGAGCCTAACTGCCAAACATTCCCTAAGTTTCCAGACAGAACAGGATAGGCATCTAGAATCCAATTTCCATTTACATAGATATCCGTGTGAAGCTCTCCCATGTTGGCGCCAAACATATGGTACCAGAATTCAAAAACAGGATTGTTTGACCCTGATAAGTTGATACAAGGTGATACTAGAATAGCCTCTTGGCTGAAACATGCCGAAGCTTCTAAGTATACATACTTGCCAGCGGCAGTGCCTGGATTGTGATCCACATCAGGCCCTGTGTTGGCAGAAGGAGTTACACCGGCATTCACCCTCCAATCTATATCATCACCATCCCCATTTGCCAGATTAACCCATCCATTGGAGAGCGTACAAACAGTGGCGGCACAGTTGTTTGCTGTTGCACAGTTTGTTTGAGTCTCAAAGTTCTCACTGTATGGAAGATTTACAATAGTTCCGGAAGTTACTTGAATATTGGTGTTTGATGAATCGTTGAACGAATTGCCATCTCCAACTAAACCGGTCCATACTTGCAAACTATACGTACTAGGGTTTGACAGGTTTATGGTGTTGGTAAAGGTGTAATTCAGAAATCCACCGGGTGCGATTGTTGCGGTAGCGATTTCGTTAACAGGCGCAGCTCCATTCAGAGAAAAAGTAACTGGAACATTGCTAATTGGTGATAAGCCATCATTATCAATTCGCACGGTTACAGGAACGTTGGAAAGGCCTTGGCAACTCTGTAAGGTGTTAGGTGGGCTCACCAATTGATTGATGGATGCATCCAATGCAATTGGACATGAGAATACGCCTGGAGCTTTGTAAACCGCATTTGCTCTTCTTCCTTTGGTGTTGTCGGGTGTAATGGCCCTCACACTAAACCACTGTCCAATTGTTGGATTGATACCAGTAACTACTGCAGCAGTCGTGGTTGAATAAGCAGAAGAATCCATATACATCGTTCCCAGTTTACTAACCTCATAACCGATAGCTCCTGGTACGGCGGACCAAACAAGACGAACTGAGTCGGGACAGGCCCAATCGACCGTAATGTTTGCCGGCAAACCGATAATTGAAAATGGCTCTGGACTTTGCCCTGTGAAACCGTTCCTAGTAACTCGCACCAACGCTTGCCCGGTAACGGTAGCAGGTACGGTCCAATTATAGAAGCGTTGTGCAGCTGGAATGGTTGCTGATGCAGTGGTCCAATTTGCTCCATTGTCTATGGAGTAATCCATTGTAAAAGTTCCAATGTTACCATAAGTATCCCATCTTATTGTCTCTGTTTCTCCTGGCACGAATCCTTCATTGCCAATTGGGTAGGTCACTTCGATTTCTTCGTTCCTGAATTCATAAACCAAATAGTATTTCTGAGGGCCTTGTGGTATAAGAAACCCATCGATAGTGATTGTGTATGTACCAGCAGATGGATCATCAATGGTTACCTGTTCCATGTTATTGAGGGCGTCTGTGCCTCTAACTGCGTTGGCATTAAGTGTTGTGGCATTGGGCGCGGGATTCAGAACCCATGGTTGGAATTGATTGGAAGTCGGATCTGAAACAACAATATTCAAATCGTTTACAAGTGCCTTCGCTGCCAATGGATCTCCCTCCACATCATTCCAATAAAGCATTACCCGCAGCTGCTTGGTATTGGCGGGAACTGTAATACTATGAGTGGCTGAACCTCCTTGTGAAATCAATCCCGATACGTATCTATTGTCTTCAAGTGTTGTAACGGCCCTTAGTGCATTCACCCTGCCCCATCCAAAGCGAAAATCAGGACCTGGATTTCCCAAATCTTCAGCTGAATTTAAAAGGCAGGCCTTCAAAAGTGCTCCTTCAGCATTTTGTCCGCCATTTAACTCGCGGTAGGCCTGGTGTAATTGTGAAACAATACCAGCTACACCAGGACAGGCAGCAGAGGTTCCGCCTCCGGTCTGGTAGGTGTTCGGACCATTCGTTGAAAGCTGACCTACTCCATTTGCGCAAATATCAGGCTTGATTCTACCATCTTCGGATGGACCACGACTTGAGCTGGTTTCCAACACATCAAGATAACTGAGGTTTCCGCAAGCTATTACATTTTTGCCTTGCTTGTAACCACCAGTGATGTTTCCCCAACCGCTTCCTGCTCCATAATTGCAATTACCAGTTCCATTGTTACCTGCTGAATAGACGTGCAACAATGTTGGATTTTGATTGAGGATTTGATCTCCGGTTTGAGTATCGGTTGAATAATCATTACATCCTTGGGAATAGGAAGTTGAAGTTACCATCACTCCCAGGGTTTGGTTGGTTGTTGGTGAATTCAAAACGTGGTTGTAGCCTCCAATATCGTAGATGTAAATAAAAGCTCCTGTACCCATCCCTCTGATGGTTGGGTTTAGATTACCAGCTCCCATACAGATACCGGTTGTCATATCGCCATGCGTACCGGTATTAGCGGTTGTATTGGATTGGTCGATGCGGCCTTCATAGTCAATATGAGGACCTACGGGTCCGTCATCTGCTAAAGCGATAGAAACGCCATTCCCATCATAATGCCTACCCATGGGGGAATCGGAGTTGATTGCGTTTGACCTATGAAGGGAGCGGCCTTTTTCATCATCGGGTGTTGGTGGTGGAGATACAGGTTCTAGGCCATTAACAATGGACAGGGAGGCGAAATCCATCAACTTATAAACCGGGATGCGTGCTTCGAACCATCTTCCGTAATCGTAACGACGAATTATGTTCGCTCCTTTTGCAGAGATAATATTTTCAACCACGCTTGCATCGATACCTTTTTGGTACCTGATCATCAAGTCGACCGTGCCTTCCTGCTTTATAGCCCATTGTGGAATGTTTCCGGAAATCAAATCCCTGTGCAATTTCCAAATAGGGTTGAATGAAACAACTGAATAAGCAGCTACTTTGGTCAAAACGCGTAAATCTGCACGAGTTTCAATAGCAGCCATGTATGACTTATCAGGAAGGTAATTGTAAAGGAAAATCCCCCCCTGCTCCATAGACTTCCTTTGATCAGCTGAAGGAATGCTCTCAAATGTGATGATTCGGAAATACCTGCCTTCCAAAATCTCGGACGGGTCTATCTGTGGATTGGCAATAAATGATTCAACATTTTTTGTGGTCTGAATGTCGCCAGTCTTGAATCGAATCAGGCCTTGACCTGATGCAGGATTGGTGATTTGAAGGCAAATCAACAAGACTGCCATGTTGAACATTGTAAATTTGATTTTCATAAATGGTTGATTTGTGAGAGGCTCTAATGTAGTTCATACTAGACATAAGAGCAAATTGCATTCATGAAAAAAGCCAACATCCCAAAAGGATTATGTGGCTGATATTCAGCTAGTAGCTAAGTTTTGTATGCTGACAATTTTACGTCAGAACCATCAAAAACGGCAAAGGTGTTATGGTTGATCCATTCTCCTAGATTGATATACCTGCCTTTACCATCGATTATCATATCCAAAGGGAGGTGTCTATGACCAAAAATCATGTAGTCAAATGAATCCTTTTCTTGAAGTGACTTGCAATATTGAACAAGCCATTCTTGGTCATCGCCAAGGTATTTTTCATCCGAATCTCCAGTCGCTATCCTGCTCCGCTTAGAGAAATAATTGGCTAGTGGAATTCCCAAATCAGGATGCATCCATCTAAATAGCCATTGGCATATTGGATTCGCAAAAACCTTTTTAATGAATTTGTATCCATGATCACCTGGTCCTAATCCATCGCCATGTGCGATATAAAATCTTTTACCGTTAATGACTCGAATCACTGGATCCTTGTATACTTGGCAACCGATTTCGTTCGGAAAATAATCAAAGACCCACATGTCGTGATTTCCGGTAAAATAATGCAGCTTTATTCCCTTATCAGCGATAGAGGCCAACTTACCCAGTAAGCGGGTGTAACCTTTGGGCACAGTGTGCCTGTATTCGAACCAAAAATCAAATACATCTCCCAATAGGTAAATTTCAGCGGCGCTATCTTCTACTTCGTCTAACCATTTTACTATCCTAGCCTCTCTATCCTTGCTAGATTGGACGGTAGGAACGCCTAGATGAAAATCGGATAAGAAATATATGTTTTGACGATTTCCGCTCATCGTATACGGTTAATGATTTTGCTTCGCAATTGGTCGAACGACAACTTTGATAGATCCAACACGAACCGGATTTTTTCAGCAAACTTAACATTATTTACGTCCAAAGTCCTGTCAATGTCTGCAGAGTTAAATAATGGGAAGTGCACTTCAGCAATTCCTTTGACGATTGAAAAGGTCAATCCACCCTCATACATAAATGGGCTTTTGATATCTGGAAAGACCCTGTTTATGCCTTCATAAGTTCCTATATTAAGGAAAGGTCTGATGGGGATTGGGGTTGGGTTATCAGAGGATAAATGAAGTGCCGTTAGCCATTTACTTGATTGCCCAAGCGCCATGGGTGTGATAAAACCTCCGTCTCTAACCAACATTTGGCGGCTCCATAGCCCCTCTAATTCATTTCGACCAAGGTAAATACCATCAAACAGATAATCGTCGGCACCTCTCCATGAACTCATTTTAAAGTTATAATTCCTTATTGTCTTGTTGTAAAGGAATGTACCGGCAAAGAAACGGACATCAAGACCCTTTCGCTCTTTTTTATAGTTGAAACGGTATTTGAACTCAGTGAAAAACTTGACATGGTCATCAGAGCCAGTCAGGTTTAAAGAGTACGAGAATGGATCTAGTTTCCGATCGTTTTGGTTCTCAAATCCCAAAACTCCGAAGTTTCGTGGATCAGATTTGAACTCCCTCGTGATGGTGCGTTGGCTAACTTGAAAAACCGCTTCTTCAGTCCTGAGGTTAATAAATCTCAGGGAAAACTGTTTATTCGACCTTGAATGAATGTCGATATTTCTCAATTTGAAGTTCAATCCGGCTGTGGCACGCCTATATACCAACGTTTTTTCAAAAGCGAAGGCTGATGTAGTATTGTTTTCATAGTAATCATAACCATAAGACGAGCCACTGAACATAAGTTCAACCTCTTTCAAAGTGCTATTTACAGGCCAGTAGTGATAAGCACTCATGAAGGATCCTGAGATGTCAGATCTTTGAGTGGAATACAAAGGAGTTAACGAAAATTCAAAAGCTCGGGGCACCACTTTACGGTTCGAAAAATAAATGCCTGCCATGAAATTGTCATAGGTATTCCATCCTATTGCAGGAGCTAAGGTTAAATTATAACTGTTAGGTTCATCGACCAGGCTGGTAAATAGTCTTAAATGTGGCTTCGGTAAGATTCGATTTACAGACATTCCAACACGCAAATTGTTCTGTTTTAAAACCGACTCGTATTCCGTGTTGATGCTTATTGGAAAACTAAAATTGGAAACATTAATTGCCGTATCCTTTTGAAATGGAGGTATCCATATATTGACACCATTTTTATCAATTATTTGAATGGGTGTTTCTGGCCCATTTCTCCTCAAAATATTGATTCGTTTGTCAATTTCAGTTGATCTTACAGATAGGCGCAGTGGGGCATTTGTGGTGAGCAAGTCTTTGAAAAACCAATCTAAATTCATGCTGGAGGTTCTTTCAAATGACCTTTGTATGTCTTCAGGCTGTGGATGTCGAAATTTCCATTCGTTGTAATAATCATGCATGCATCTTGATGCCAATTCTTCCCCCAAGTAATCAAATAGGAAATCAAAGGCTTTTGCAGTCTTCATATATGCGATAGCGCCATAATTAAAGAATGTAAATTCATCAGACTTGGTTGCGATAGGTTGATCCTGATGATCGTAAGACGCTAAGTCAAAAAACAAATTCATCAAGGAATCTTCATTCAGGGATTGTCCAAGTATTTTTTCTACTTGATTTGAAAATAGACCTTTCTGAGATGCTGGATCACTTATCCTGGCTTTCGCCATGTACAATTGTTCATAATAACTGTTAATGCCCTCATCCATCCATGGATTATCCCTCTCATTGCTCGCCAAAGCGCCGTAAAACCAATTATGTCCTAATTCATGCACCAAGACACGCTCCAAACTCTCAGCATTGGATGGTGAATTCAGAATGGTTATTGACGGGTACTCCATCCCGCCACCAGCGGAAATCCTGCCATCTACAACCGTAAACGTCTCGTAAGGGTAATCACCGATTGCATCTGATAGGAATTTAAGTCCGTTGGCTGAATATGAATTCGCATCTTTCCATAGCTCTTGTTTTTTAGGCGTGTGATAAACTGCAATGGCTACTTTTTTACCGGATGCTAATGTTACAGTATCAAGACTGACTTGAAATTGCTTATCGGCAAACCAGGCGAAATCATGGGCGTTTTCAAGGCGATACCGTAAGGTTTTTCTTTCAGATGAGGTAGCGGCTGATATAATAGATGTTTGATTTGACGTTCCGTATACGGAGCTTAACTTCCTCAGATTTTCGTTTTCCTGTTCATTCAAAAGCACTCCGGAGGCAGCAACGATGTAGTTGGATGCAACGTCGAGCTCCACATCATAGTCACCAAACTCTGAATAGAATTCACCTTGATCGAGGTACGGCATAGGATGCCAACCTCTGCTATCATAGACTGCAGGTTTAGGGTACCATTGGGTCATATAGTAAGCATCCCCTTCCCTACCCATTCTTGAAAATTTAGCGTCAGGAACTTTGACTTTAAATGGAGTTGTAATGGTTGTAGATTGTCCGCTTCTGAGTTTTTTGTTCAGAACCAATGCGACCATTTCAGAGCTTTGGCCATTGTATTGGGTTTTAACAGGTATACCATCAACGGTGAATGAAATTGAATCAATTCTTCCCAAGGCTGATTCCTCAGCAAAGTATAATGAAGCATCACGATGATTCAGTTTTTGCTTGCAAAGAGGCGTGTTTCTTCCTGAATATGCGTTAGGCCACAAATGAAACCATATGGTGTCAAGGCTATTTGATGATTGGTTGGTATACTGAATTTCAACGTATCCATGAACGGTCTGGGTTACATCATCCAATCTAGCTTTTATTTTGTAGCCGAGCTTTTGCTGAAAATAGCTGCTTTCTGATTGAGCATACAGACACGATAATGATGAAAACATAAAAATCATTGAAGTAAAAAATTCAATCATGTTTCTCTGGACCCTACTCATGTTGTTTACTGTAATTTTATCATCAATTCTATGTGCAAAATAAAGATCTAGTCAGAATAAGAAATATAAATGGTAGAATTAGATTTGCTAAATAGTTCAAATCCAATCAATAAGACCTATTCTGAATACTATAATTAGCTTATATTCAATAATATAAACACAAAAGAATGATAAAAAGCCTTATAAAACTATATGTTCTTTTCCTTTTTTCTTGGTTGGTGGGTTCATGTGGTGATCAACAAAAGGATGTCGATCAAAATATGAAATCCAATCAAGTTGAAAATAGCAAGACTAAGGTTAACGAGGTAAATCTTGAGAATCTTTCAGTTGTGGGCGACACGATTAACTTGGTCGGAAAACACATTCTTTTTTTTGGACCATCTGAAGCTATTATAAAGGAACGTAAAATCGACGTAAATGCTCTTCAAATGTTCAACCAAATTGCTCAATCGTTAATTGACTCAATCGGTTCGATAACCCCTCAAGCCAAGGCCTCTATGACTACGGCTGGACATGTCAGAATTTATGGCAATTCAAACAGTGCCCCCAAAATGATTATTCTTTCTACTTTCAGCGAATCCTTCGGCATGGTCATAAGTGATGGAACTAATCTAACTCCGATAATAAAAGGTGTTAGAACTCGAGAAGATTATGAACGTCAGATCAGGAGGACTTTGAATTTTGAAAATCCGTAAAATATACAAGTAGTCAACCATGTGCGGAATAAACGGCGTATTGGCATTAACCTCTGAAGGAAGCCATTTCCTTTCAAGGGTCGGTGAAATGAACCGATGCATCCAAAGCCGGGGACCTGATCATGATGGGACATGGTTTGAGGGGGCTGTTGCTCTTGGTCACCGTAGACTAGCCATTTTGGATACGTCCGATGCCGGAAATCAGCCAATGCTCGATGATACGGATCGTTATGTAATTGTTTTCAATGGCGAATTTTTCAATTTCAAGGAACATCGTCGGCATTTGGAAAGTGAAGGCCATTCGTTTCGAACTTCAACAGATACCGAAGTTCTTTTGAAGTTGTATGCAAAACACGGAACTGATTTCCTCAAGCTTGTCAATGGTTTTTTCGCTTTGGCGATCTACGACCGGAAGGATAAGTCTCTGTTTTTGGCTCGAGATCGTTTTGGAATAAAACCATTATTGATTTACGAAACCCAAGATGCAATTGTGTTTTCGAGTGAAATGAAAGCCCTTTGCAGTGCCGGTATCCCGAAAAAAATTGATCGAGTTTCCTTGAAGCATTACTTGCACTTGAATTATGTGCCCGATAATTTCACCATGCTTCAAGATGTTTGCAAATTGAAGCCTGGAACATGGGCTAAGTTCAATATCAATGGAGATTTCAGCAAGTCGGTGGGGCGCTATTATGAAATGCCTTCCCCTGATTCCATTTCATACAAAAGTGATTTGAGTGAGGCCTCAACGAAGCTTTTTGAATTATTGGAAGATTCGGTTAAACTGCGATTGGTATCTGATGTCCCGTTGGGCGCGTTCCTGAGTGGCGGTATCGACTCGTCAGCTGTCGTGGCCTTGGCATCACGCCACGTGAAAAAGCTAAATACTTTTTCCATTGGATTCAAAGATGAGCCCGCATATGATGAGACTGTTTATGCAAGGATGGTTGCCGATAAATTCAAGACCGAACACACCGAATTCAAATTGACCTCTGACGATCTTTTCGAGGAGCTTTATCGTGTTTTGGATTATTTGGATGATCCATTTGCCGACTCTTCGGCTCTAGCCGTTCAGATACTTTGCAATCGGACTTCCAAGCATGTAAAAGTGGCCCTTTCGGGCGATGGTGCCGACGAAATGCTCGGCGGATACAACAAACACAGAGCGGAATTGATGTTTAAATCCGGCAGCCTATTGCCGCTTATATCCAGAATAGCTTCCCCCCTTCTATTTCCTTTCCATGGAGGAAGGGGTGGTAAATTAGTGAATAGCATCAGGAAACTTCATCGACTTGCCGAGGGGGCTAATTTATCCGCTGTGGATAGGTATTGGCGGTGGTGTGGATATACTAAGAGTGGCGAATTAGATGGTTTTATACGTCCAACCGTCGAAGAAAAACTTGTGGAATCTCGTCGTAAAATTTTACTAGGTCAACTCGATGATGCCTCCTCCATGGAAAAGGTTTTCAGGATGGACATGGGATTGGTTTTACCTGGAGATATGCTTGTGAAGGTAGATTTGATGTCTATGGCCAATTCGTTGGAGGTACGGGTTCCGTTTTTGGATTACCGCGTCGTAGACTTTGCAATGAATCTTCCTAGTAGTTTACGCATCAATAAGTCGAAAGGAAAACTGGTATTGCGCGAGGCGTTCCGAAATGAATTGCCTCAAGAGCTATTCACCCGACCAAAGCATGGATTCGAAGTACCTTTATTGAAATGGTTTAAAACTGGATTGAAATCACTCATTACCGACGATCTTTTAAGTGATAGATTTATTGCTGATCAGGGATTGTTCGACTTAAAGTCAATTCAAGAATTGAAGACAAAATTGTACAGCCGCGACCCCGGTGACATTGAGGCTAGGATTTGGGGACTAATAGTTTTTCAATACTGGTTCAAAAAATATCAACCAACTATTTAGAAGGTCATGCCCAGAGTTCTACGTATAATAAACAGGCTGAATTTGGGTGGACCCACGTACAATGCCGCCTATTTGACCAAATACCTGGAGCCTGAATTTGAGACGCTATTGGTTGCCGGAATGAAGGATGAAAGCGAGGAAAGTTCAGAGTTCATCGTCGAAGGGCTAGGCATAAAGCCTGTTTTTATTCGTGATATGCGCAGGGAAATCAGTCTCAAGTCTGATTGGAATGCATTTTGGCAATTAGTTAAAATAATCCGTGACTTCAAACCCGAAATCGTGCACACCCATGCAGCCAAAGCCGGTACATTGGGACGGATAGCGGCTTGGTATTGCAAGGTTCCTGTAATTGTACACACCTTTCATGGCCATGTTTTCCATTCCTATTTTGGACCATTAAAAACAAATGTTTTCAAGTTTATTGAACGTCGTTTGAGTGCTATTTCTAGTGGCATCATTGCCATAAGCGAATTGCAAAAGCACGAATTGCGTGAAATCCATAAAGTTTGTAAATCTGATAAGACATACGTAGTTCCTCTTGGTTTTGATTTAAATCGATTCCACGAGTTGAACCCAAATATTCGATCAGATTTCAGACGAAAGTTTTATATTCCTGACGACGCTGTTGCGATTGGAATCATCGGAAGATTAGTGCCAATAAAAAACCACTCATTATTTCTGGAGGCTTTTCAAAAGGTAAAGGAAAATTGTAGCTTGAATATTAAAGCTGTTATCGTAGGAGACGGTGAGGACCGCCAGATGCTGGAGGAGCTTTGTCATTCCAAAAATCTCAAGGTTTCAACCGCTGAGAATCCCAACACTGATTTTGATGTGGTTTTCACTTCATGGATTTATGAAGTTGAGACCGCTTTGGCTGGTTGCGATGTGATAGCCTTAACAAGTTTGAATGAAGGCACTCCGGTCAGTTTGATAGAAGCACAAGCCGCTGGGAAGCCAATTGTATCTACAAATGTAGGTGGCATAGCCAATGTAGTCATTGAAAATCAAACCGCGTTATTGTCTGACAGTCAAGATGTGGAATCATTTGCTCAAAACTTGAAGCTTTTAGTTGAATCGGAAAGCTTAAGAAAATCATTTTCGGATAATGGATGGCCTTTTGTAAAGCAAAAGTTTCATTTTGAGCGTCTTGTGAATGATGTTAGGTTGGTTTACAGGGATTTACTTGGAAAACACAATTAGCCTGATTATCAAGGCAAAGGATTTATTTATTAACTTTGAGAATGCATTTTGTTGGTAAATATGCGTAAGATACTGATATTCATCTTTTTAGCAATATTCATTTCGAGTTGCAATTACAACTCAAGTGTAGTTTTCAAGGTGCCACATGATTACGAATTCGCTTCTGACTCTGCAACCAATGTAACAAATTACAAAATTGCGCCATTTGATAAAATTTCAATCCGTGTTCTTATAAACAATGGCTCCAGGCTGCTTGATTTGAGTGCTGGGATATCAAATGTGGAAGTTAGCGGTACTTATGGTGGAACGGGTGGGGTTACAGGTTCCATAATGGATGAGCTCAAAGTGGATAGCGAAGGTGGCGTCCGGCTTCCCTTGGTAGGATATGTTGGTGTAGGCGGTCTAACCATTGATCAAGCGGAAAAACTTATAGAAGATCGGTATTCGAAATATTACGTGGATCCGTTCGTTGTAGTCAAAGTTGTAAACAGGCGTGTAGTGATTTTTTCTGGAAATGGTGGTGCAGCAGAAGTTGTAACATTGATTAATGAAAAGACCACTCTTATAGAGGCCTTAGCCATGTCCGGTGGTATTGACAATAAAGGGAAATCAAAAAGCGTAAGATTGGTAAGAAAAGCAGGATCGGACTATAAGATTTACCACGTTGACTTATCCAAGCCTGAAGGAATTTCATCAGGCCAAATGATAGTCGAGGCAAATGATATCATATACATAGATTCAGTGAAGGGAATAACTAGGAACATTTCAGCTGATGTCTCTACAGTTGTGGGACTGATTGTGAGTGTTTTGTTCATTTTTGATCTGGTAAACAAGAACTTTTAATAAGTAAATTTCATTTTCCACCTATATGGCCAGGAAAAAAATAGGAGCCTTTAACGAGGATTTTGATTTCAGACTATTTTCCGTAATAGCCCGGAAAAACGCCATCTGGCTTGCGCTATTCATTTTAGTCTCTTTTTCAATTGCATTTGTCTACATAAGATATACAGCACCACTTTTTGAAGCTTACACCGTCTTAAAACTTTCGGATGACGAGAACCAGCCGATCAATGTATTGGGTCAAAGAAGTTTCAACCCGAATGATAATGCCACAAAATTGGCAGGTGATATTGAGCTGATACGATCACAGGTTTTAGCCCAACGAGTGGTAAATTCAATGGATATTGGAGTCAGCTATTTCTCCAAGGGAAGGGTACTTGATTTTGAGTTATACTCAGGGTCACCTTTCTCAGTCACTGTCGATATTCAAGATTCTTCCATCATGAATCAGCCCATTTTGGTTGACTTTATTTCCAGTGGTAAGTATAACCTCTCTTTTTCATATAATGGTAAGAAGGAAATACTTAAAAATCTTGATGTAGGCAAGTCGATCAAACTACCATTTGGCGTTCTTGTGTTAAAGTCAAGAGGAAACTTCAACATTACTTCTGAAGATGGTGAGTTGAACTCGAATGGCTATTATTTTGTATTGAATAGTCCGGACCTAAATTCCCTGAGAATCATTAAATCATTGACGGTAATTCCATTGAATGTGGATGCCAACACGGTGGTTTTAAAGGTTACCGACAAAAACGCCATAAAGGCGGCGGACATTGCAAACCATTTAGCTGAGCAATTTAATAAATACGATGTAGAGAAAAGTAGTGAGGCCGCCAATAGCGTATTGGTATTCCTGGATACTACGCTGAATTCGGTCAATTCTGAATTGATGAATTCCGAGGACAAATTAGAATCTTTTAAAAAGAACAATAAAATAAGCGACCCGAACCAATCATTAATTGACGTTACTACCAAAATATCTGTACTAGAAGACGAATATGCCAAAGTTAATTTCGAATTGAGTGTTGCCCAAAAAATTCAAAACGAGATTAATGCACTCAAAGATGTGAACGATTACTTATTCCAGCTTTCGGGAGTAAATGAAAGTACTCAATTAGCTTTTGAAACCGCCAAGCTTAAAGAGTTAATCACTGATAGAAACTCATTGGTTGGTCAGGTTACTGATAAATCGGAGTCGGCCAGGCAACTTAATAACCGCATAAGCGAGCAAAAGGACCTTATCCTAAGTGTAGTAGATAACCATGCGCGAAAGCTTAGGCAGCAAAAGCAAAATCTGGAAAATCTTCTTGGTAGACAGGATGCGAAATTTTCAGGATTACCTGAAAAACAAGCCGAATACGGTAGGTTGATGAGGATGTACAGTATCAATGAAAAGTTTTACAGCTTACTTCTAGAGAAAAAAGCTGAATTTTCTATCACAAGGGCGGGTTTTGTTCCAAAGAATGTGATTTTAGAAAAAGCTATTATACCCACATCTCCCGTTTCACCAAAACGTCTGTTAGTCTTATCAATTAGCCTTATCGTAGGTTTCTTGGCAGGTTTTGTTCTAATGATTGTAAAGTATCTGCTTCACGATGAGATTGGAACCTTCGACGATGTGATTCCATTTACTGATGCTGCGATTCTTGGAATAGTTCCCAAGTATAAAAGAGAAATACCCATATCACAACTTTTGGT
>JALRAP010000029.1 GCA_023262505.1 Bacteroidia bacterium | reverse complement strand
ATTCACATAGAACCCTATGTTGTGTAGCGTAGCTATTTGGGCACCCAACATTTCTTTTGATATCATCAAGTGCCGTAAGTAGGCCTTTGAATAATCCTTGTCAACATAGCTTTGGCCGTTTGGATCGATAGGTGATAAATCATCTTTCCACTTTTCGTTACGGATATTGATTATCCCTTCTGAAGTGAACAACATGCCATTTCTTGCATTTCGGGTTGGCATCACGCAATCAAACATATCAACACCGAGTGATATGCATTCCAATAGGTTCACTGGTGTGCCTACGCCCATAAGGTACCGTGGTTTTTCCTTAGGGAGGATATCGCAAACGGCTTCGGTCATTTCGTACATTTCCTCGGCAGGCTCTCCAACCGACAGTCCACCTATAGCATTGCCTGGGCAATCGGCCGATGCGATGAATTCGGCAGATTCCATCCTTAGATCATGGTAGGTGCTTCCTTGGACAATAGGGAATAGGTATTGGTTATATCCGTAAATCGGAGGGTTGGATTCTAGGTGTGCAATGCAACGTTTAAGCCATCGATGTGTCATTTCCATGGATTTCCTCGCCAATCTTTTTTCACATGGGAAGGGAGTGCATTCATCGAAAGCCATGATTATGTCGGCACCAATTGCCCTTTGGATGTCCATAGATGTTTCCGGTGAAAGGAATCTCTTGGACCCGTCAATATGAGAGCGGAAGTAAACACCTTCCTCCTTGATTTTGCGGGTGCCGGCTAGTGAGTATACTTGGTAGCCACCGCTATCTGTAAGGATTGGTCTGTCCCAATTCATGAATCCATGAAGCCCTCCTGCATTGATCAGTAATTCTGTGCCGGGACGAAGATTTAGGTGATAGGTGTTTCCAAGAATGATGTAGGCGTTAGTGTCAATCTTCAAGTCTCGCTGTTGCACCCCTTTAACGGTGCCAGCCGTTCCTACGGGCATGAATACAGGGGTGGGTATTTCTCCGTGATGGGTTTTGATGGTCCCCGCACGGGCCTTGCTATTGGAATCAACATGTTGAAGTCTGAAAAACATGGTACTACGAGAATGTTATGAAGCCGTGTTAATATCTTGTCAAAAGTAGAAATTTATATTCTTGGCAGCCTTTTTAGTTTTGCACCTTGATTTAACGTAATGATGGATTTTGTTTTTTCATGGCAGTGGTGGGTGGTTGCAATTGGGGCCGTCGCATTTTTGATCCAGTTAGGGCACTTGTTTTTTCGTTTTGCCCGTTTGGCTTTTCATCAACCTGCCAATCTCCCTGCTTCCAAGCAGCCTGTAAGTGTGATAATTTGTGCAAGGAATGAACTGAGGAACTTGCAGCAGTTTTTGGATTCTGTTCTGAATCAAGATTATCACGAATATCAGGTTGTGGTTGTTAATGATTGCTCTTGGGATGAGAGTGAGAAGTATTTAGATGAAATGGTTCTCAAATACCAGCATTTAAAGGTTGTAACCATTCGTGAACAAGAGAAATATCTGCACGGGAAAAAGTTTGCAGTTTCGTTGGGAATCAAGGCTGCAGTACATGATTTGCTGCTTTTAACAGATGCTGATTGTAAGCCTTTGTCATCTGACTGGATCAGCCGAATGGCATCGGCTTATGTTCCAGGTACGGAAATCGTAGTCGGATATGGAGCATACATGAAATCAAGTGGTTTTTTAAATCGACTCATTCGTTTCGATACGGTTTTTAGTGCGATGCAGTACCTATCGGCCGCGCTCGCGGGCAAGGCTTACATGGGTGTAGGTCGTAACCTGTCTTATCAAAAGCAACTGTTCTTCAAAAACAAAGGTTTTGCCAAGCACAATCACATTCTTTCTGGTGATGACGATCTTTTTGTGAATGAAACCGCTCGTAAAGACAATGTTAGGGTTCAAATACACCCGGATTCTATTACGGTCTCTTTGCCCAAAAAAACTTTTGGCAGTTGGTTTCATCAGAAAAGAAGGCACCAAAGCACATCTGCTTATTATAAGTCCGGCCATCGTTGGCTGATTGGCTCCCTTTTCTTTTCTCATTTGGTTTTCATGTTGTCTGTAACTATGTTGTTGATTTGTTGGTTTCAACCCTATTGGGTTATAGGCGTTTTTGGTTTTTGGTTGTTAGCCCGAATGATTATATTTGGCATGTCAATGAAGAAGCTGGGAGAGCTCGACAATCTCTGGATGCTGCCGATATTTGACTTCGTAATTTGGATTCTTTATCCTGCCTTAGCACTATCCAATTCCATCAGCAAGCCTAAAACCTGGAGATAATGTCAGATGAACAGCAAGTCGGTTCGGCCGAAGTAAATCCTAACTTGAGTGAAAAGGCCGTTAAGGACTATGCCTTGGTTCGCGACGCGGTTGATCATGGCGACCAAAAGGCTTACGCTGAGTTGATGTCCCGATACAAGGATTCCATTTACTTCATGCTGTTGAAAATGGTCAATAATCGGGATGATGCAGACGATTTGACCATCGAGGCATTTGGAAAGGCTTTTCGAAACCTCAAGCAATACACACCAGATTACGCATTCAGTACTTGGTTGTTCAAGATTGCCACCAACAATTGTATCGATTTCATCCGCAAAAAGCGCAAAATGACGCTTTCCTTGGATAGGGGATTCGATACGGAGGACGGAGGTGAAATGACCTTGGAAGTAAAATCCAACACGCCAGATCCTGAGGAGCACATGATGAAAAAACAAAATGTGATCCTTATGCGTGATGTCGTAGAACGTTTAAAGCCACGCTATCGACGGCTAGTTGAACTTAGGTATTTCCAAGAGCGCTCCTACGAAGAGATTTCCGATGAGCTAAAACTTCCCCTTGGAACAGTCAAGGCACAGCTTTTCAGAGCCAGGGAATTTTTGTACCAGATCATGAAGAGTTCTGGACATAAATTGTAAAATCCAACATTTTCCACTTTTAGCTAATTTAACATGGAAGGTGTGTCCGTTATTACCAAGTATTTCAAAAACTTGGATGACCTTCAATTGCAACGATTTGCCGACCTAGGAGAGTTGTATGCCACATGGAACGAGCGTGTGAACCTTGTATCCCGAAAAGACATCGACCATCTGTATGAACGTCATATTTTACACTCACTTTCAATTGCCAAGTTTATTAATTTCAAGTCGGGTGCCAAGGTTATGGACTTAGGAACCGGTGGCGGGTTTCCCGGTATCCCGCTTGCTATTTTTTTTCCTGAGGTTCATTTTACATTGATAGACTCGATTGCAAAAAAAATGCGGGTGGTTGATGATTTGGTTCAGGTCTTGAGTTTAAAGAATGTGAGTACTGGAGTAGGCCGGGCCGAGAACTTAAGAGGGAGTTTCGATTACGTTGTTAGCAGGGCGGTTGCGCCATTGTCTGAATTGTATTCCTGGTCGGGAAAATCCATTTCCAAAAAGCAGCAACATGCTATACCAAACGGCATTATTTGTCTTAAAGGGGGCGATTTAAGGGATGAACTCATTCCATTCAAAAACAGGGTAGAGGTGCACAAAATCCAGGATTGGTTTGATGAAGAGTTCTTCGAAACCAAGAGGTTGGTGTATTTGCCTTGTTGAAAATCAGGCATTTAAGAAATTAATGCAGTATGATTGCTTTCGGATGATTTTTATCCTTATTTTTGCACTCCGTTTCAAATAGATACAGTCATGAAAAGGACATTTCAGCCATCGGCAAGGAAGAGAAGAAACAAGCACGGATTTCGTGAGCGAATGGCATCTGCCAACGGTCGTCGCGTTTTAGCCGCCCGCAGAGCAAAAGGACGTCACAAGTTGACCGTATCCGACGAGGATACGCTTCGTCGTCACCATTGATTCTGACCTAAAAACATATGCAAGCCGTCAGGTTTTCCTGACGGCTTTTTCATTTTCCATTGTTCAGGATGATCGCTGCCAGCTCGCTTTTTCGTTCGTACAATCGATGTCCTGAATCCAAGACATGCAATCGGCCGTAGGGTAGGATTTTCCTCATGAATCTTACGCCTTGCGCTACAGGAATGACCGTATCGTTTTTACCGAAAATCAAATGGGTTTGGATTCTATTTGCTCGAATGTTTATGGCTACTTGGGCCAGATTTGGAATGGTTTTCCTATGCGTCATCCAGCTATGGTAAACCAAATCCCGTGATTTCTCATGTGTGATTTGATGGATGAAATAGTCGGCGGTTCTTTTGGTGTAAATGCCCAGTTTTCCGAATAATCGAATTAACCCTATCACTCTCGACGGGTTTTTCCTGAAATTGCCCATCCAGTATCGTCCAAGCATCGTTCCTGTAATGAAGCGGTATCCCGGATGGTATCTAAGCGAATCTGGAGCCATCAAATACAAATGGCAAATTCTATCGGGAACAAATTCAGCCATGTTCAATGCTAGCCGACCTCCAAAACTGTGTGCCATCACTGAAAAGGAACCGGCCTCCAAAGCCTTAATCAATTCGATAAAAGCGTTTTTCAGTTCGATTGGCTCAATAGCATCACCAACATTCGCCTCTTTGAAGTCACTGCCGTGGTGAAATAATGATACGGCTGCGATCCTGAATTTGTCCTCCAGTTTAGTACCCAGGTCCAACAAGTCATGGTAACCTCGGTTGAATCCATGGAATGCGATAATCAGTTCAGGCCCTTTTCCGTGCAAATGAACCTGCCAGGTAATCCTGTCTGAGTGCACAGTTATGCGTTTTGGTTTATCCACGATAGCCCTCAATATTGTGAAAAAATACTCCTTCTTTATTTATCCACAGACCTATTACCCATTTTTTTTAATGGTATTTTTACCCGTAGACCAGTCTTGTAGCCCCTTCCCAAGTGGACTGGTTTACTAATCTAATAACCAGTATTTTATGCCAAAAGATCCGTCAATAAAATCGGTACTGATAATCGGAAGCGGCCCTATCATCATTGGTCAGGCTTGCGAGTTCGACTATAGTGGTTCACAAGCGTCACGTTCTCTGAAGGAGGAGGGCGTAGAGGTGTCTCTGATCAATTCAAATCCGGCCACCATAATGACCGACAAGGTGACGGCTGATCATATTTACCTGCTACCCTTAACCACCGACTCCATCGAGAAAATACTTCAAGAACGGAAGATAGATGCGGTGTTGCCTACAATGGGTGGTCAAACGGCTTTGAATCTTTGCAAGGAGGCCGATGAGCGCGGGATTTGGAAAAAATATGGTGTTCGAATCATCGGCGTGAACATTGCAGCCATCGAGACTACTGAAAACCGAGAACTATTCAGGCAGCTCATGGTGGATATCGGGGTGGGTGTGGCTCCTTCCAAAATCGCTAACTCATTCCTTGAGGGGAAAGAAATCGCCCAAAAGCTTGGATTTCCATTGGTAATCCGACCCTCTTACACTTTGGGAGGAACCGGTGCAGGGTTTGTGTACAAGAAGGAAGAATTCGAAGAGAAGCTGATGCGCGGATTGCAAGCCTCTCCTATACACGAAGTGCTGATTGAGAAAGCCGTGTTCGGTTGGAAGGAATTTGAGTTGGAGCTGTTGCGCGACAACAAGGACAATGTGATCATCATCTGCTCGATTGAGAATTTCGATCCGATGGGAATACACACTGGTGATTCCATCACGGTGGCTCCTGCCATGACCTTGAGCGATAAAACCTATCAGCACATGCGTAACTTGGCGATCAAGATGATGCGTTCCATCGGTGAGTTTGCTGGCGGGTGCAACGTACAGTTCGCCGTCAATCCAGAAGACGAGTCAATCATCGCAGTGGAAATCAATCCGCGTGTTTCTCGCTCCTCCGCGCTTGCATCAAAAGCTACCGGCTACCCAATCGCCAAGATAGCCGCCAAAATGGCCATAGGATACAACCTCGACGAATTGCAAAACCAGATTACAGGTTCCACATCAGCTTTCTTCGAGCCCACATTGGATTATGTAATCGTTAAAATCCCCCGTTGGAATTTCGATAAGTTCCATGGCGCAGATCGCTCCTTGGGTTTGCAGATGAAATCCGTTGGAGAAGCAATGGGTATTGGCCGCAGTTTTGCCGAGGCGCTTCAGAAAGCCTGCCAGTCACTTGAAATAAATCGTTTGGGACTTGGTGCCGATGGCAAAGGGTGGACACGTGTAGACGACATCGTTCACAGTATGGAGCATCCCTCTTGGGATCGTCTTTTTCACATCAAGGAGGCGCTTCGCCTGGGAGTACCCATCCAATCAGTGCATAACCTGACCAAGGTGGATAAATGGTTTTTGAATGAAATCCAGCAATTGGTTCAGATTGAAGCTGAATTGCGTCGCTATCAACTAAACAATATACCAGCTGACCTGATGCTTGAAATCAAGCAGAAGGGATATGCAGATGCGCAAATAGCGCACTTGCTCGGAAACGTAACCGAGGATGAGGTTTATCAGCGAAGAAAAGAACTTGGTGTGAAAAGGGTTTATAAAATGGTGGATACTTGTGCTGCCGAGTTCCCTTCACAAACTCCGTATCTCTATTCCACATTCGAGGCGGCTTTTCGCAGAGCGGATGGCGAACTCGCAGCGGAAAATGAATCGGTTGTTTCCAATAAGAAAAAAGTCATCGTGTTGGGTTCTGGTCCTAACCGCATCGGTCAGGGTATCGAGTTCGATTATTCCTGTGTTCATGGTATTCTTGCTGCACGTGAATCGGGCTATGAGGCCATCATGGTAAACTGTAATCCGGAAACAGTTTCTACGGATTTCGATATTGCCGATAAACTTTATTTCGAACCTGTATTCTGGGAGCATATCTATGAGCTCATTGAATATGAAAAGCCGGAAGGTGTTATTGTCCAATTGGGTGGACAAACCGCGTTGAAGCTATCGGAGCGTTTACATCAGAACGGCATAAAAATCATAGGCACTTCATTCGATAGTATGGATCTCGCCGAGGATCGAGGCCGTTTCTCCGATTTGTTAAAGAGTTTGGATATCCCTTATCCCCTTTATGGAGTAGCTGAATCAGCTGAAGAAGCTCTGGTTGTAGCCAACAAAGTTGGGTATCCTGTTTTGGTTAGGCCATCCTATGTTTTGGGTGGTCAAGGCATGAGTATTGTTATAAACGACGAGGAGCTCGAAATAGCTGTAATCAAATTGCTGAAAAACCTTCCCGGAAACCGTGTTTTGATCGACCACTTCTTGGATCGAGCTGAAGAAGCCGAAGCGGATGTGATTTGCGATGGTGAGAATATCCAGTTTATCGGTTTAATGGAGCACATTGAACCTGCCGGAATCCACTCGGGCGATTCATATGCTGTGTTGCCTCCATTCAGCTTATCCGAATCGGTTTTGGATCAGATGAGAGAATACGCTCGCAAAATCGCATTGGCTTTGAATGTGCGCGGACTACTCAATATTCAGTATGCCATAAAAAAGGATAAGGTGTATGTGATCGAAGCCAATCCCCGTGCTTCCAGAACAGTTCCTTTCATTGCTAAAGCCCACCAGGTGCCCTATATAAATATCGCTACCAAGGTAATGCTGGGAGTCAAAAAACTGTCCGACTTTAAGATCGACCCTGTTTCTTTCGGTTACGCCATAAAAGAACCTGTCTTTTCATTCGACAAGTTCCCAAATGTGAACAAGGAGCTTGGTCCGGAGATGAAATCGACAGGTGAAGCCATTCGTTTCATCGATTCCATTGAAGATCCGTATTTCAGAAACCTATACAAGGAGAAGTCCATGTATTTGAGTCGATAAACTGAATCATGCCATGCTGAAATTCCTACTGATTGTTCTTTGTGTTTTCCTGTTGCTTCGTATGTTCACGCGCAATATGGTTGCTTCATCATTTGCTGATATGCAACAAAAAATGCGTGATGAAATTGAGCGTCGAAATAAGGCATCCAATCCGCAAAAGCCCGAAGGTCATGTTTCCGTAAGTGGCGATGGCAAGAGATCCTCTACCGAAAAGGGAGGTGAGTATGTAGATTACGAGGAAATCAAATAAACCATTTCAAAGTAAACCATAACCTATGAAAACGGATTTCAAAAAACTGCTTCCGCATCTATACGTGGTACTTTTTTTCATTGCCATCTGCGCCGTTTATTTCAATCCAGTCCTACAGGGCAAGGGTTTGAGCCAACATGATACCGAACAATGGGAGGGCATGGCCAAGGAAATTGCCGACCACCGGGATAAGTTCGGGGAAGAGCCTCTTTGGACCCGATCCATGTTTGGTGGTATGCCTGCTTATCAAATTTCAGTCCTTTATCCAAACAACCTGGTATCGTATGTCAACAAGGTTTTGCTTCTGGGCTTTCCCGAACCTTATGGTTATGTGTTGCTATCACTACTAGGATTTTATCTTTTACTTCTTTGTTTCAAATTGGATTGGCGTATGGCTGCCGCGGGAGCCATAGCGTATGCATTCTCCTCATATAATTTCATCATCTTGATGGCGGGTCATAATTCCAAATTACACGCAATCGCCTTGATGCCTTTTGTAGTTGCGGGAGTGGTAATGGTTTTCAATGGAAGATATCTTTTTGGGGGTGCCGTTACCGCCATGGGACTCGCTTTACAGATTTATGCAAATCATTTGCAGATCACCTATTATCTGGCCATTGGATTGGTCATTTTAGGGGTAGTACAGTTTTTCAAGAACTTGAAGGAGGGCCAGCTTGGTTCATTTGCCAAATCGGCAATCACACTTGTAGTAGCTGCCGCATTGGCAATCTTACCAAACATTACCAGTCTTTGGGCTACCATGGAATATGGCAAGGATACCACTCGGGGGCCTTCTGAGCTCACTGACAAAAAGGTTTCAAAAGGCCTAGATCAGGATTACGCTTTCGCTTGGAGTTATGGTATTGTAGAATCACTCACCATGCTAATACCCGATTACATGGGTGGTCCATCCAGTTCCGATGTTGGTAAGAACTCCGAAACATATAAAGCCATGCGTGACAACAATGCGGGCATGCAAGCCGACGCATTCGTTAAGCAGGTGCCTTTGTATTGGGGCAACCAATCCTTCACAGCGGGCCCTGTTTACATGGGAGCCATTGTGATTTTCCTTTTTGTACTGGGATTGCTTTTGGTCAGAACAGAATATCGGATTTGGATGGTCACAGCCACGATATTGTTCCTATTCATGTCGTGGGGTAAGCACTTCATGTCATTCAATGATTTCCTGTTCCATTATCTGCCTGGATACAACAAGTTTCGTACGGTTTCCATGTCGTTAGTGTTTTGCGGACTGACTTTCGTTCTTTTGGCCGCCTTGGCACTTAAGGAAATCTTTAACGACCAACAGAAACTCGATAAAAGAAAGAAGTCGCTGCTGTGGTCTTATTACATTGTTGGAGGCCTGTGTTTGTTTTTTGCGACCATAGCCCCATCTTTCATGGATTTCAGTGCAGAGGTTGATAAGCAATTGGCCCAGGACGGTAAACCCATCACATGGTTGATAGATGCAATACGTGAGGATAGGGCGTCGGCTCTGCGAACCGACGCTTTGAGGTCTTTCGCATTCATTTCAATTGCATTCGGATTACTTTGGTTTTCACTCAAGGGTCTTTTGAAATCGCAGAATGCAGTATTGCTTCTTGCTCTTTTCATATTGGTGGACCTATGGGTGGTTGATAAGCGCTACTTGGATGATCGTAATTTTGTTTCCAAGTCACGTTTGAAACAGCCATTCGAGCCCACCGAGGCAGACCAAGCGATTTTACAGGATACTGAACTTGGATACAGGGTTCTCAACACTTCGGTTAGTACATTCAATGATGCTAGTACTTCTTATTTCCACCACAGCATTGGTGGTTACCACGGGGCTAAATTGAAACGTTACCAGGAGTTGATTGAATACCAGATCAGCGAAAACAATTTGGCTGTAATTGACATGTTGAACACCAAGTACATCATTGGAAACTCCCGTGAAACTGGTCAACAGATTGTGCAACCTAACCAACAGGCCTGTGGTGCCGCATGGTTTGTGAAGGAATTCAAGTTGGTTGCTAACGCTGACAGTGAAATGACTGCATTAACCAATTTCAATCCTGCCCAAACTGCCATCATCGACAAGCGGTTTGAGAGTAAGTTGGATGGTTTGCAAATGCAATATGATAGTACTGCTACCATTAAGCTTGTCGATTACCGTGCCAACAGGCTTCAATACCAAACCAGTGCTTCATCAGAACAGTTGGCTGTGTTTTCTGAAATTTACTACGATAAAGGATGGAAGGCTTACGTAGATGGTAAAGAGATGCCGCATATTAGGGTGAATTATGTGCTGCGAGCCATGAGAGTTCCTGCTGGTCAGCATAAGGTGGAATTCAAATTCGAACCAGAAGTGTATTACACAGGAGAGAAAATCGCTCTGGCCGGTTCCCTACTTTTGATACTTGCATTTGTAGGCATTTCGATTCGAGAGTTTCGAGGCCAATCACAATCATAACCTCCAAATTCAGCATTTTGGCTCGGAAAAGGGTTCTGATCATCACCTACTATTGGCCACCTGGCGGAGGTGCGGGTGTGCAGCGTTGGCTGAAGTTTGTCAAGTACCTTTCCAAGTTCGGATGGGATCCCATTGTTTATACGCCATCCAATGGCGAGATGCCTGTGATTGATTATTCTTTGGAGCGGGATGTTCCGGATGGGTTAACCGTGATTCGAAAACCTATTTGGGAGCCATATCAATTGTACAAGATTTTCATAGGTGCTAAAAAAAGTGAGAAGATCAACACCGGTTTTTTGACAGAGAAAAGACGACCAGGAATTGCCCAGCGTCTTTCTGTATGGCTTCGAGGAAACATATTCATTCCGGATGCCAGGTGTTTTTGGATTCGTCCATCAGTAAGCTATCTGTCCAAATGGATCAAGGAGAATCCAATTGACGCAATCGTTAGTAGTGGCCCTCCCCATAGCATGCATTTGATTGCTCAAAAACTCGCTTCTAAAACCAATATCCCGTGGCTTGCTGATTTTCGTGACCCATGGACGAATATTGATTATTACAGGCAATTGAAACTCTCTACCTGGGCCGACAAACGTCATCACCAATTGGAGAAAATGGTTGTTACAAGTGCTGACAGGGTGGTGGTGGTTGGTTCTGGAATGCACGATGAGTTTCTGCAAAGCCACGGCGTTGATTCCGTTGTGATAACCAATGGGTATGATGCGGATGACTTCCCTGTGATAGCTACATCCTCCAACTCACACTTTGTGGTTTCTCATGTCGGTACCTTGGTTCCATCCCGTAATCCATTGCAACTATGGATTGCATTGGGAGAGCTTGTGAAAGAAAATCAGGAATTCAAGAACGTTTTCAGATTGCGATTTACCGGAAAGGTAGATGTGTCCGTTGTAGACGCCATAAATTCGAACGGATTGAATAGCCATGTAGAATATGTTGAGTATCTGCCTCATGACAAGGTGGCTAATGAGCTAGCCTCTTCTTCCGTACTTCTTTTGATTTTGAATGACACGCCTAACTCCAAGGGTATTCTTACCGGTAAGCTATTCGAGTATTTGGCGGCCAAGAGACCTATTCTTTGTTTGGGACCGATGGATGGAGATGCTGCCAAAGTATTGACAGAAACAGAAGCTGGATTCACTGCTGAATTCCACGATAAACAAGCGATAAAGAAACTTCTGGTTGATTTGTTCAGCCGCTTCCAAACGAGTACGTTGTGTGTTGGCAATCGTTCCGTTGAACAATACTCAAGGGAACAATTGACTCGAAAACTAGCAGGAGTACTTGATGAAATGACAAGATAAAAAAACTTATAATGATTAAAATTATCACAGTAATAGGAGCAAGGCCGCAATTCATCAAGGCTGCAGCCATTTCAAGGGCGATACGAACTTCCTATGCTGATAAAGTCAAAGAAGTGATTGTGCATACTGGTCAACATTACGATAGGGATATGTCTCAAGTGTTTTTCGAACAGTTAGAGATTCCTAGGGAGGATTACAATCTTGGAATTGGATCTGGTTCGCATGGTGTACAAACAGCCGGCATCATTGTGGCCTTGGAAGAGGTCATGCTCAAAGAAAATCCCAACGGTGTTATCCTATATGGTGATACCAATTCAACCTTAGCTGGAGCTGTTGTGGCTTCGAAATTGCGCGTTCCCATCATTCATATCGAGGCGGGAATGCGTTCATTTACAAAGGAAGTGCCGGAGGAGATAAATCGAATCATGTGCGATCATGTATCTACTTTGCTTTTTACGCCAACTCAAACCGGTGCTGAAAATCTCTATGCAGAGGGTTTCAAGAGAGACAACGTGGCACCCTACCACGTAGACAACCCTAAGGTGATACCTTGCGGCGATATTATGTATGATAACAGCCTTTATTTTAAGGATGTGGCACTGGCTAAATCAGAAATACTTGATAAGGTCGGTGTTCAAAAGGATGCTTTCGTTTTGGTAACCATACACCGGAACAACAATACCGACAATACCGATAGATTAAAAGATATTTTTGAAACCTTGGATCGTTTGTCGGATGTGAATAAGACTCCATTTGTCATTCCACTACATCCTCGGACAAGGAAGATGTTGGGGTCGATGGCTGATTTGGAGTCTCGAATTTCAGCAAATAAACACATGCATATTATTCCTCCGGCTTCATACTTGGATATGATATGCCTGGAGGCTAATGCGGAAATGGTAATTACCGATTCAGGTGGGGTTCAAAAGGAAGCCTATTATTTTGAAAAACCCTGTGTTATATTGCAGGGCGAAACTCCTTGGGTGGAATTGGTATCCAATGGATGTGCCGAACTGGTAGACGCGGATCCCACTAGAATAGAGGCTGCGTTTTATTATTTCAGGAAGAACAAGAATTCGATGCATTATGCTCCGGTATTTGGAGACGGCAAAGCCGCTGAATTCACTATAGGTAAAATTTTGGAATTTCTTCCGGTAGGTAAGGCATAGGAAAATGAACATGCAAACATTCAACCACCCATTTCATACCATCTGACCCATGTGCGGCATTGCTGGAATATTGGATTTTGAATTGGGTTTGGATGCATCCAAAAGATTGTTGGATGGTATGCTTCACACACAGAATCATCGTGGGCCTGATGCCTTTGGAACTTGGAATGGTCAAGGGGTTGTTTTGGGACACAACCGACTTTCAATCATAGACCTTTCAGAAGCCGCAAACCAACCTATGGAATTCGACGGTCTGGTGTTGGTCTTTAACGGTGAGGTTTACAATTATATTGAAATAAGAAGGGAGCTGGAGCAGCTTGGGCATACGTTCAAGACATCCTCGGACACAGAAGTGATATTACACGCTTTCCGTGAATGGGGTGGGGGATGTGTAAGCAAGTTCATTGGAATGTGGGCCTTCGCTATTTGGGACGAGAGAAAACGTGAATTGTTTGCAAGTCGAGACAGGTTTGGTATCAAGCCGTTTCATTATATACAATCCGGTAACCGTATCCATTTCGCCAGTGAGGTTAAGTCTCTAAAGCATTCACCTCTTTTCAGCGATGGTCTAAATTTGAATCAAGTGTCACGAGGCTTGCAGATGGGTTGGATGTGTTATGGTGAGGAAACTTATTTTTCTTGTGTAAAAAACATTCCTGCAGCTCACAATTTGATTTGTAGCTCGGAGGGCGTTCGACTCGAGCGTTATTGGGACTTGTCTTCATTTGTAAAATCTGATGAAAATTACGAGACCAAGGTTGATCGATTCAGAGAGAAATTCCTTGAAAGTATCAGGCTTCATCTCCGTAGTGATGTGCCTGTGGCTAGTTGTTTGAGTGGTGGTATAGACAGTTCTTCTATCGTTTCTACTGTTCAACATGGTGGCCATAAGGGCACATATAAGACTTTCAGTATTTACTACGAAGGTAAAGGCGATGTGGATGAGCGTTCCTTTGTTAATGAGGTTGTATTGAAGTATCCACAATTGGAGCCTCATTATTATAGTCCAACTGACAATGAAATATCCGAAGCTTTCGATCGGGCGCTCTACCATTGTGATTTTCCTGCTACTGGGAGTTCCTTCATGTCCCAGTATTTCCTCATGCAACTTATCTCCCGTAACGGTGTCAAGGTTGTTTTGGATGGTCAAGGAGCCGATGAGTATTTGGGAGGATACATGCACACATATTACCGTTTGATTGGTGACATGCTAGGCTCGTTCTCTTTTGGGAAAGCCATCGGGGCGACCAATCGTGTTACTGGTAATCTAGGACTAGGAACAGTTGGCAAGATGACTCATTTCGGGAAGAGTATTTTGAATTCTATGCTTTCTGAGCAGCAATTGTACGGCCTTGAATACAAGAATTATTACCCATTCCTGTTGAATAGCACATCTGATGCAGTTCCATTTGAACTGTCTGGTGTTGGACAAACCCGCGTTGATGCATTTCTATACAATTTATTGTTCAGTACAAGTTTGCCGTCGTTGTTGCATTTTGAGGACCGTAATTCAATGGCGTTTTCAATTGAGTCACGTGTTCCGTTCTTGGATCACCGTTTGGTGGAATATGCATTTTCACTGAATGATTCAGATCGAATCACTCCTGAAACAACCAAAAGGATATTACGTGATGCAATGAAAGGTATCATACCCGACTCCATATACAATCGCAAAGACAAAAAGGGTTTCGTAACACCTGGTGAAAGCAAATGGCTTCGTGGTCCGCTTTCCCGTTTGGTTGCGACGGATATGAAAATACCTGAATTCTTGAATAAGGAACGTGTAGGCAAGTTGTTGTCTGATTATCGTAATGGCGACAACTCTAAAGCTACATTGGTCTGGAGGCTTGCAGTACTGGTAGACTGGATGGCAAAAGGGAATGGCAAAACCCTTTAGATGTTTTGTGTTTTGATTGTTTTTCGAAGTTATATAATTTGGTTTTAGTGATATCATACTGCAATTGACTGAAAAGCTCAAAATATTGGCCATACCTAGTTGGTATCCTACGGAATCAAATCCGGGTTTCGGCATATTTGTAAAACGTCACTTGATTGAAATTTCCAGGTTTTGTGAGGTTCATGTTCTGTATTTTGATTTCGAAAAGCAATTAAATGCGAATGGGTCTCGATATGCATCAAGGGTGACAAATGGCATACATGAACATGTGGTTTGTGTTGCCTCATCAAATGGTAAGCTCTTTTCGCTGTATTTGATTTGGTATTGGTACGTTCGCCTGGTTTTATTTGGTCCACTGGGAAAACACGACATCAAGCATGTGCATGTTCCTTATCATATTTCTGTCTTCCTAGCCCCTTTTTTATTGTTGTCAAGACGGCCATTGGTGATTACAGAGCATTGGTCTGGTTATTTTACAGAAGATGGTCGCTTTGCCAAGCTTAGCGGACTTTTTCGTAAAACGTTGAAAGTTGTTTTTAAGAGGGCAAACGTTGTTACTGCGGTCAGTGAGGCTCTTGCACTAGCTTTAGGAAAGTGCTTGAATACTGCTTCTAAGATCAAGATAATACCAAATGTGGTTGACTTGGATATACAAGTGCGAAATGTTGAGGACATAAAGCCTGACAATTTCTTGATGATCGCAAATTTTAACAATGCCGAGAAAAATATCACTGGCGTAATTGATGCTTTTGCCAAATTCCAATTGAATCATCCCAAAGCCACATTGACAATTATTGGAACTGGTCCTGATAGTGATATGGTTCTTTTTTACTCTTCAGAAAAATGCAATGAAAGCTCCGTTAATATGCCAGGTTTTGTGCCGCCCAAAGAGCTTTCAAGGTATTTTTCCATTGCGACCTGTTACATATTAAACAGTAATTTCGAGACCTTTTCTATTTCAACTTTGGAAGCCTTGTTGCATGGAGTTCCAGTTATTGCAACCAAATGTAAAGGACCCGAATCCTTTGTTAATAGTAAAAACGGGATTTTAATTGATACAGGATCTGTGGATCAACTTTTATCGGCTATGGAATTAATGTCGCAAACATACATGAATTATAACCCATCGGATGTTCGTAATTCAATACCTGCGCAAACGATTGCCGATACGGGAGAATCTTTTTATTCAATTTACAGCAAACTCATCATTTCTTAGTACTGTACAATAATCATGAAAACTCTTATTTGTGTCGCGCTTAGGCTTTATGTGCGTTATTTTCCACTTCGAAAGGGTAAGATCCCACTTCTGGGGTTATTTGAGAAAATGGGGGTTTTTCACAATATGGAACTGAAAACGAGTATTGCTAATAATACCAAAGTTTTGTTGAGCATAGATGACTGGGTGCAACGCTTGGTTTATTTTTTTGGGTTATATGAGTTTGAAAAAGTGGAAACCGCTTTGTGGATGGAATACGCTAAAAAATCAAACCATATTTTAGACATCGGTTCAAACTTTGGATATTATTCGCTGTTGGCTTCAGATGTAAATCCTCGATGTAGGATATTGGCATTTGAACCTGCTCCAGCTATGTTTCAAAGGCTTGTTTTTAATTTGAATCTAAACAAATATACCAATGTAGTACCCTTGAACCTGGGGTTGTCAAACGAAAAGGGTGTGTTTGATTTTTTTGTTGCTGATAGCAAACACAGTGGCATGTCTGGACTTTCCATGCCTGATGGAGTAGGGGGGCAAAAGATCCAAGTCAAAATTGATACAGTTGACCAAGTTCTCTTTGAATACAAAGATTTCAGGCCTCAATTGGTAAAAATCGATGTTGAAGGAAATGAACTGAATGCATTGCTAGGTATGGAAAATATGCTCAAGTCAAACAGACCCGTTTTTTTTATTGAGATTTATGACCGTAACCTGAGAAAGTTTGGTCATACCGGTGAAATGGTTTTCGAATTCTTCAAAAAAAGGGGATACTCGATCAATGAGGTTGGGTCAGGCAATAGTCTTCAAAATGTCAGCCATCCGAAAGACATAGGATTGGCTATTTGTATTCCGGATTAGTTTTTTGAAAGGATTACTTTTCAACAAATTCTTTAAATACTTAATTGACAATAGGTTGTGTTTGTGCGCCTAGATTATCATTTTGTAAGAAAATGGTAACAATTGTTGGGTTTTTGCCGTAAACAACTGCATCCCTACGGAAATATTGAGCGCCGATGGGTCGTTGCCGCAAGGCCATAAATTGATGTCATTGAGTACTAAAACCAAACACGTAATGAACAGACTTCCAATAATTTGGATGCTGGTAATGATGCTTTTAGGCATCGGGTCAGTAAAAGGTCAGGTCAATTTTTCGGCCTCCCAACAAATTGGGTGTATACCCTTTAACGTGCAATTTGAAAATCTCACTCCTGGTGCAGTAAATTGTACATGGCGGTTTACTGAGAATACAACGGGAATTACATCAACCATAGACTCAACCTTTAATCCATCCAAGAGTTTCATTGCACCTGGTCATTATGATGTAAAGCTTATTGTTAGTTATTCAAACGGAACCATGGACTCCTTAATAAGGAGTACCTATATAACGGCCAAGAGTGCACCGCAACCTGCATTTTCAGCCCCTATCGTATCGGCTTGTTTTCAGAACAACCAGATTGCTTTCATTAATTCAACCGCCGGCTCCTATGATTCATTGCTATGGGATTTTGGAGATGGTACTACAAGTACTATTGCAAATCCAACTCATTCATACTCGGCTTCTGGTTATTTCAATGTGACGCTGATTGTTTATGCGAATGGGTGTAGCAATGCTCTTACCAAGAATTCATACATTAATATATTAAACAATCCGGCAACAGCATTTACTGCAGATACCCTTATTACATGTAATGCAACACAGCCTATCTCATTTACTTCTCAAACGGTAGGGACTTCTGCCTACATATGGAATTTTGGTGATGGAACGAGCAGTAATCTAGCCAACCCTCAACACACTTACGCAGGTCCCGGAGTTTATGATGTCACATTGATAACCATAAACTCATTGGGATGCAGGGATACGGCATTCATGCCCGCATATATCACCGTTTTAAATAATCCTGTACCGGTGGTTTCCGTATCAGGAGGATTGAACAGATGTGTGCCGGTTTATGCCACCTTTTCAACCTCAACCAGCAATATTCAGTCATGGACTTGGAATGTCGGCAGCAACACATTCTCGACGCCTTCTTTTCAGCAGAACTACTTTACTCCGGGATCTTATCCTGTAACACTTACAGCAAACTATACGAACGGTTGTGTCAACAGTAAAACAGTTGTGTTGAACGCCCGTCCGTTGGATATTGCTTATTTTATATCCTCATCCTATAATGGTTGTGCCCCGATGGCTGTCACTTTGAGCCATCAAAATTCAACACCAAACTTGACTTACAGTTGGCAACTTGGAAATGGAAGCACATCAACGACTGGACCCAATATCAATGTTACATATAATGCGCCTGGCACATATCTGCCTTCTTTGACTGTTACGAATTCCTATGGCTGTAGTAATACACAATACGCGACAAGTCCTATAACCGTGACGGCTGTAGATGCGCAGTTCTCAGCAGATGACATTAGTGGTTGTCCCCCTCACAATGTTAACTTCAGTCACCCTGGAGGGGCAGGTTATTCTTTTTTGTGGAATTTCGGAGATGGTGGAACATCCACTCAACAAAACCCATCGCATACTTATGTAAGTCCGGGAACATATCCTGTGAACTTGACCGTTACAAATCAAAGTGGATGCGTGCAAACTTTTACCATGCCATCTCCAGTTGAGGTGAACAATGGGGTAAATAATTTTGTACCAGCTGATACGGTCTATGGGTGTGTACCTTATACCGCAAATCTATTCGATAATTCTTCAAGTTCGACAAGCTGGCTTTGGAGCTTTGGCGATGGTGCAACTTCCACCAGTGCCAATGCCATTCATACCTACAACCAGCCTGGAGTTTACAATGTTTCGCTTCAGACCCAGTCGAATGGAAGTTCATGCTCGCAGTTTGTGAATCCCTTCATAACTTATGTCTTAACAGAAGGAGAGGCTAACTTTTCGGTTGCCAATTCATTGTGTCCTCCATATACCTCCAACTTTGTTGATTCCTCTATTAATGCAGTGTCATGGTTTTGGGATTTCGGTGATGGTGCCACTTCAACCCTTCAGAATCCCTCACACGTTTATGCCAATGCAGGTTCGTACAATGTGTCTCTAACCATTACTACATCCGCTGGCTGTACCTATACAATGGTTCAGAACTTTGCTGCTAATTTCAATCCGCTGAGTGCAAATCCCACAGGAACCGTAGTTTCACTTATTCCTCCTACTGTACAATTCAACGCCAATAGCACTGGAGCCACAGGATGGCTATGGAATTTCGGAGATGGAACCACTTCATCGTTGCAAAACCCACTGCACGTTTATCCATCTACTGGCGGGCCATTTCCACTTACTTTGATTGTCTTTAATAATGGGTGTTCAGATACGTTGTCATTCGCTCCACCTGCATCAAGTGGCCCACCTATAGGCGCCCCTCTTGACCCGCCAGTTGGTCCTTCCGGAGGAGGGGCGATGAACACACCTGGACCTATCGCGGGATGTGCCCCATTTAATGTGGGATTTTCCAATCCCGTTCTTGGAGCGGTTTCAACTTTATGGAATTTCGGCGATGGCAATATTTCTACTTTAAGCAGCCCTGATCATATCTACAACACGGCTGGACTTTATACCGTGACTCTTATTACCATAAACAGTTCCGGCGTGATGGATACACTGCAGTGGTTGAATGCAGTTCAAGTAAATGCGGTTTCGGCTGACTTTAGTTACTCCTCGTCATCAGGTTGTACAGGGTCAACCATAACAATGAATAACAATTCCTCAATAGGAGCTTCATATAATTGGGCGTTCGGAGACGGAACACAATCAAGTGTTTTCGAACCAACCCATCAATATGGTTTAAGCGGCATGAATCATCTCATCACGCTTACCGTGACTGATACTATGGGTTGTACAGCATCCAAAAGCATAACTTATTATGCATCCGGTACCAACCCAATCTCAGCCAGCAAAAAGAAGGCATGCAAGAATGAATCTATTTCCTTCTATAACAACAATCCGGGGTATGTATCCTATTTATGGGATTTTGGTGATGGAAGCACTTCGGTTTTGCCAAATCCTGTTCATTCATATTCGAATGGTGGCATATTCAATGTAGTTCTCACGGTTTTGGATGCTGCACAGTGTACTACAGTTTTCAATATGCCGTATCCAATCGAGATAAATGCTCCTGATGCCAACTTCTCTTTTGTTTTGGTTCCCGCTAGCTGTAATTTGCCAACAGTTAATTTCACAAACCTATCTACAGGCGCTACATCTTATTTGTGGAATTTCGGCAATGGACTAATGAGCAGTGCTGTGAATCCTTCCATTAACTTAAATACCTACGGATCACATAATGTCACACTTATAGCTGCCTCTGGTTCTTGTGCTGATACCATGACCCTCAATGGCTATGCTGTAAGACCAAATATCATTGCTAATTTTTCCTATACCCAGGACAGGATTTGTTTTCCAATTACAATTACAGTAACCAATACCAGTGTGGATGGCTCATCCTATTTGTGGGATTTTGGTGATGGAACAACAAGCACAACCACTGATTCTGTATTTACGCATGTGTTCACTTCACAACCTCAAAATCCAATAACCCTTTCAGCTTGGAATTCACTCGGGTGTTTGAATGTGGCTTCAAAGCCCAACATTCAATCCATGCAGGTTACTTTCAATGTGACCGATTCTGTTGGTTGTGCTCCATTCGCCTTTCAGGTCGGTGGAACTTCAAATCTCAATGCCTCATGGTATTTCAACTTTGGCAACGGACTAACAACCAATATTCAAAACTCGCAATATGCCAATGCAACCACATTATTCAATCATAATGGAAGTTATGTGGTAAATGCCGTGGTTACGGCTCCCTCTGGTTGTATCCAACGCTTCGATAGCTTAGTTACAGTATCTGCTACTGGACCTTCTGCATCATTTAATTTAACAGCGGATTCATCTTGCGCTCCAACGATTGTCAATTTCCATGACATGAGTTTTGGCGCCCAATCGTGGTTCTGGACATTCGGAAACGGTAACCAATCCACTTTGCAGGATCCAACCCACGTCTACAATGTTCCGGGTGCTTATGACATCACTCTGGTAGTTGCTGACTCTTCTGGTTGTACCGATACCATTACTCAATCAAATGCAGTGCATATCACAGGAACTTATTCTAATTTCTCTTCCACCGATCCAACTGGATGTGCTCCATGGACTGTAGCCTTCAGCGATTCATCTGTAAATGCTTCTACATGGCTTTGGGATTTTGGTGATGGAACATCCTCATCAGACCCAAACCCGTTACATACTTATACACAACCAGGAGTTTATGCGGTGATTTTGATAACCTATGATAGCTCTGGTTGCTCATCCGCTTATCAGCTACCCGATTCGATTCGAGTTAGTGAAATACCGGAGGCGTTGTTCGCGGTTTCTGGTACTGGTGGCTGTGCCCCATATTTGGTTTCTTTCGATAACCAAAGTTCTGGCGCGGTTAGTTATGAATGGGATTTTGGAGATGGATCTAACTCAACTAGCCTAAATCCATCCCATTCCTATACTTCTTCGGGAACATATTGGGTTACCTTGGTTGCAAATTCCCTTAATGGCTGTTCCGATACCTTCACTTATCAGATGCCTATTGTGATTGGAGAAATACCTCAAGGAAATATTGTCGCCTCTGCCACATCAGGCTGTGCTCCATTGAATGTCGTATTCACACCCAATATCTCTAATGCAGACCCTACAGTTACATACTCTTGGAATTATAATGGAAACATCATTCATGACCCAAGTTATAATTTGACATTTGCTCAGAATGGAACTCATCAAGTTCAATTGCTGGTTACCAACCAAGCTGGATGTAGTGCCACCTTCAGCACCTCGGTTTCCACACACGGCGCCGATACCCTTGGACCTGTTTTGATGAGAAGCGCAAGTGTTGTAAGTCCGAACGAAGTGGAACTTAAATGGGCTGATATCATTGATCCTGAATTGGCATATTATCGAATTTACCGTATGGATAATTCTACAGGGAACTTCAATCTTATTTATACTTCATATAATGTCATTCCGGTTAACCCAGATGTATATCAGACATGGAATGATCGTACCACTACCACTTCATCCAAGACAAATACCTACCTGGTGCAGGCTGTTAATACTTGTGGACTAGCTGCTCCCCTAAGCGCTCACACTCCTCATACCACGGTAAACCTTGAGGTGAATACAGCATCTAGCACACCTACTTTGCAATGGAATAGTTATGGAGGAGCAGCTCCTTCCGGATATCTTGTTCAACGAATGGATGAACCTAACACAATGTGGACCAATTTGTCTGTTGTTCCTGCTTCAATCAATATGTATGTAGATAGCTCTGTTTATTGCTCGGATAGCGTGTCTTACCGCATTACGGCTCTTGATTTAAATGGTCTGCCTATATTCGACGCATTCTCTGACATAGAAAACATTTTGGCTCCAGGATCTTTATTGATTCAAAGAGTAGATATGGTACGTTCAACCGTTGAAGATGACTCATGGGTTTTAACGGAATGGTCGATGCCAACTTTAGCTCCGCAATTGGTCACAGGATTTGAACTATATCGCTCCATTGATAATATCAATTTCACGCGAATTGCAGTTTTGCCTCCGGTTCAAACCAGCTATGAGGATCGAAATGTCTCTGTTAAATCGCAGGAATACTATTACAGGGTAAAGGTGAGTAACACCTGTTCTTTGGAGGCGTCCTCGGGATATGAGAGTTCTTCGATTTTGTTGTTGGCTAATCCCGATCAACGATACGGTGTAAACCTGCGTTGGACTCCCTATGTGAATTGGGACACCGGAGTTGAGGAGTATGTGATAGAGGAGTGGAACTCAGCTACTGGAATATGGGAGTACGTCAAAACAGTAGATGGGTCAACCACGGAAACAGGTGTGCAGTAAAGTAACGTGTTTTCTTTAGTTATAAAACCTGGTGAGTCTTTTCCTGCTTTCCGGCTGCCTTTGACTTGGCATTTTCAATGGATGCGTTCAATTCAAACCCTACGATCAACTGAAGCGTGTTGAAGTTGATGTAAAGCAGTATCACGATAAGCGTTCCTATGGATCCGTAAAGCTTGTTGTATTGGCCGAAGTTGCTTATGATATAATTGAAGGCGAAGGTTGTGGCGATAAGCAGCACTGTAGCTGTAACTGATCCAACAGAAACAAAGGGGCGTTTATTTTTCTTTGAAGGACCGAAATAATACAGTGAGGAAATCATTGTCAATGCCATCATTACCAATATCACCCAAGTGCCACCTTGAATCATGAAAACGCTGGGTCCGTTTTTTATAACATCATGTTCGTTAAGGTATCTTGATGTGATTTCGGTAAAGGTGATAAGTGCTATTGAGGCAAGAACAATGGTCGCAAGCATGAGTGTGAGGAAGAGTGAAACCATGCGTTGCTTGAAGGCCGATCTAACTTCAATCCCATGATAGCTTTTATTGAATCCATCAATCAAGTAATAGATACCATTTGTGGATACAAACAAGGCGAAAACAAAACCAAATGATAGTAGACCACCACGCGGTTGCTTGAGGATGTCTTCGATTGTGGATTTGGTGGCTTCGAACGCGCTTTGAGGAAGTGCCTCGCTCATCAAAAGCATGATCCTGTCTTGGATGCCAGGTACGGGGAGATAGGGTATGAGGGTGAAAAAGAAGATGATTGCTGGGAAAATTGCGAGGAAAAAGTCGAAAGATGCTGCGCTAGCTCTTGAACGAATATCTCCCTTTTGAAGTCCGATAATGAAGAACTTTAGTATGTCTAGTAGGCTGATGTGCTCTTTGCCAGGATATCGGACTCGATTTAATAACGCGAAAACGGGATCGATGATCCTTTCGCGAATGAAAATTTTGATTTTTGTTACTTTCTCCTTCACTCTTTTTCTTTAATGACGGGAAGCTTTCAGACTAAGGTCTAATGAAACCGCTGAATGTGTCAATGCTCCGACTGAAATGTATTGGACGCCAGTGGCTGCATACTCGGATACATTTTGGATATTGATTCCGCCAGATGCTTCAGTCTCATATTGGCCATTCACTTCCTTAACGGCTTGGCGCATCAATGCTGGCGAGAAATTATCAAACATGATTCGATTGATCTGACCGTTTTGAAGTGCCTCAAAAACCTCATTCATGTTTCTTGTCTCTACTTCTATGGGTATGTTCAAGCCATTGGACTTTTTATACTCCACGGCTCGCAATATGGCATTGGTGATACTGCCTGCGAAATCCACATGGTTATCTTTAATAAGAATCATGTCATACAATCCCATCCTGTGGTTTTGTCCACCGCCAATACGTACTGCAAGCTTTTCCAAGTGACGCATTAATGGAGTTGTTTTTCGAGTGTCTAGAATTGTGGCCCCATGAGGTGCGGCTTTTTCCACGAATGCTCTTGTAAGTGTGGCAATTCCACTCATCCTCTGCATGCAATTCAAGGCCAAGCGCTCACATCCGAGAAGTGTATGGATGCTACCGTGTACTTTGAAAGCTAACATGCCTTTTTGTACGGTTGCGCCATCATCCAAGAGTTTTTCGAATTTGATATCTGCATCATATTGCTTGAATATGGATTGTGCCAAATCAACTCCAGCCAGTACGCCATCGGCTTTTACAAGCAATTCTGCAGAGCCTGTTGAACCTTTTGGAATGCATGAAAGTGAAGTGTGGTCACCCGACCCGAAATCCTCATCAAGAGATAATCGAATGAATTCTTTCAAGTCGAGCATATTCAAATATTAACGGGTAAGTATTCGTTCTGTGAATTATGTTAGCATGGTGAAACTTGCTACATAATTATTCCTTTTCAAATCGGATTTCCTGGAGGGATTCGCCTGCCGTAGTCATCCTCACATAAAAATACACCCTGAATGAGCCTCCTTGAGCTGTATTCATTGATCCGATTGCAAATTTGGCACCTTCTTTGGAAACTCCTTTATGAATGATATTGAAACTTCGTGGAGTATTTTTCAAGAAGAAATCGCGCAGTACTTGCTCAGCTTGTGCCTTACTGTATTGGTCTTCTTGATTGATGATAGTTAAATTGATGGTGTTGCCGCAGTATCTGGTAATGGCTTTGGACTCGCCGGATCGAATGGCATTGGCAATGTCTCCGAAAATATCCAGGGCCATGACAGCAGTGGCGGTAAACAGTATCGGAAAAACAAGGAGTTTGATGAGCCTGGACAATTGGATGTTCATTTGACGGTAAATTTGCAAAAACCAAGCCAAAGTTTATGGCGGAGTCTAGCAAACAGTGTAAATTTAAATAGCCTTTTGTTTGTTAATGCAGTTGTTTCGGACAATCTATTAACATCCATAACTAATTGTAAAACAAATTAATATGCGAATCAAAGTTCTGGTGATTGGAAAAACTGTTCCATCTTTTATGGCAGATGGTGTTGAAGAGTATTGGGGACGGGTTCGTCATTATTGCAGTTTCGATTACGAGGTCTTACCCGATGTAAAGCGATCTCCATCCCTGACTGCCGAAAAATTATGCGAAATGGAGTCGGATGCCTTTTTGAAAAGAATTAAGCCAACTGATTTTTTAGTGTTATTGGATGAAAGGGGAGTTCTTCAAGATTCTATGAAAATGGCCCAATCTGTAGGGCAATGGATGAATTCTGGTGCTGTAAATCCCGTCTTCATTATTGGAGGGGCCTATGGTTTTGGTGACGGATTGCGCAAAAGAGCAAATGCTTTATGGTCTTTGTCGCCACTGACATTTTCTCACCAACTTGCCAGATTGGTTTTTGCTGAGCAGTTATACAGGGCATTCACAATCATACGTGGTGAGCCATATCACCATAAATAACACTAATTCAAAAGTCCAAGATTACGATAAAGGGTGGCGTATTTCTCAACTCCTTTTTGAAGGGAATAGAAATCTTCAGCTCCTTTTCGAATCTGCTCTTTGGATAAGTTCTTGGTTTGTTCGAATGCGGCAACTGCTCTATCCATTGATAGTTCGTCATCCAGATCTATTACATCCCCGCAATGGTATTGCCTGATGACTTCGTCCGTATCTCCAATGCCAGCATTGCAAATGATGGGCTTTCCCATACCCATCAGTTCCCCCTGTTTTGTAGGAGAGGAGGCTGACTTCGAGTATGTAGGTCTTATGAAAAACAAGGAAACATCGAATAGGCTTATGGCTGCGGGAACCTCTTCTCTGGTGGCCGACATCACACCAATTTTTTGGCTAGGGATACCGATTGATTCAGCAGCGTTAAAAATTGTTTCTTGTCGCTCTGTAGTAACCAGCAGGAAATACGCATTAGGGTATCTTACCAGAAGTCTCTTGAAGAATTCCAGCATCTCATCCAGCATATACCAAGTACCAATAGCACCCAAGTAACCCAAAACAGGTTGATGATCCTTTATGCCTGAACGTTTTTTGAGCTCCTCCACTTTTTGGACATTTAAACTTCGATGATCGAAGTGATTTAGGTCAGCGCAGCAAGGTATTATATGGATTTTACTATTTGAAACATTGAATTCCGTTTGGATTATGTTTGCTCCTCGAGCAGTGAGGCTAACAATCATATCCGCCGACGTGAACATCCTTTTCTCTTGTGTTTTGAAAAAATCAAAAACGGTCTTGTAAACGGGGTTCTTAAGATTCCATAATCCTCCTTCAACACGTTCATCTGCCCAGAAACCTCTTATATCGAAAATGAATCGAATGCCGAATCTTTGCTGTAGCTTCATACCAACCAACCCGCTGATGTAGCTGCGGCAATGGACGGCCTTTACATTTTGCTTCCTGATGATTTTTGAAGCCAATCGTTCCATGCGCAACTTATCCCACATGGTGGAGATGACAGGAGGTTTGCGCGTATAGGTGAGGGGATGCCAGTGAATTCCGTTTGTCTGCGTAATCGACCTTACGGTGTCAGCATGTTTGGCAAAGGCTTCGCGCTTCTCAAAACTTACCAAATGGAAAGTCAATCCGAGTTTAGAAAGTCCTATCAAATAGGGCAATACCTGAGACCTGCCCAAAGGGTCGGTCATGCCATCATAGGAAAGGTACAGGACTGTGGACAACTTTTGTTCTTTTGTGCAAAATAAGAAGTATTTACGATGTGCTCAGCTAATTTGCTAGCAGTAATTTTGATTTTATGAAAAAACTGTTGGTGCTGATATCCGCATTGTTGCTGTTGGCCATAAATGGGGGAGATTGCTCGTCTACAAAATATCCTTCAGATGGCATTTATTTAACCTTTTCAACATTTCGCAAGGGTGAACCGGATATTCGAAGAGATCAAATTTTCAAGGATTTGAAATCAAACCAACCCGCCGTTTCCTTTAGGCAGTGGTTTAATTCGCCCGAAAAATACTTGCAAACCGATACGGCTGGATTGGTTTCTTTTGGCGAGACACCCGTTTGGGGCTATGTAGAAAATGGCACACTTTATATTCTTTTAAATGGCAAGTTCCATAAGGTGCTAGTACTTGGAACCATCAGTTATTTTTTGGAATCATATCCGGTTGTCCGTGGACAAATGAGTCCGGTGGTGACCGATGCACGTACGGTCTCTTCCTATAAACTGTTGGATATGAAAACAGGCAGGATTGGGACTTATGAGACTGGAAGACTTGAGACTCTAATGAAAGATGATCAGGAGCTTTATGATGAATTCCGCTCAATTGTTTCAGCAAAGGCTAAGGAGAAAAAGATGTACTCTTTCATGGAGCGTTTCAATCAACGGCATCCGATAAGCCCATTAACAGAATGAAAAAAGCCCGACAATCTTAGTTGTCGGGCTTTTGTATTGTTTGGTGGATTATTTTTTAGGCTTAACTAGTTGCAGGTTTACTTTGAAGTCCACATCTTGTCCTACTACAGCGCCACCAGCTTCTGTGAGTGTGTTCCATTTTAAGCCGTAATCGAAGCGATTGATTTTGCCAGTGATTTTGAATCCGGCCTTGGTGTTGCCATAAGGATCGTTAGCAGTACCGGCGTAAACAACATCAAGTGTTACGGTTTTAGTTACATCACGAATGGTAAGATCGCCGGTAAGCTTGTATTTTCCTTTGCCAGCTGCCTTCATTTGGCGGCCCTTGAAATTGATTTCGGAGTACTTGTTGGAATTGAAAAAGTCATCGCTTTTCAAATGGTCGTCGCGCATTTGATTATCTGTATTGATGGAGTTCACCTTGATGGAGAAATCAACTTTTGCATCCGAAAAATCAGCTTTATCTGAAAGCACGTTGCTGCTGAATTCCTTGAATGTACCGGTGACTTCTGATATCACCAAGTGCGTTACGGTGAAGGTAACCTGTGAGTGGGCGTTATCAACGTCCCAACGGTTTGTTTGCGCTTGTGTTCCCAAGGCGCAAGCCACTGCGAAAATTGTTAAAATGGTTTTTTTCATATTTGTTTTAGTTTTTGAAGGATGTAAAGATACAAAATATAATATATGTCATAACATATATATTAAGCTTGTTTTGTCTTAAGTAGTTGATAAATAGAAGTATAATTTAGTGGCGTGAAACGAAATTATAAATATGCTTGGAGTTTGTTGCCTGCGCTATTGGTGTTGGTAGGCAATTTGCTTGGCGGATGGTGGGTGTCGTTAAATGCAGTTTTTGTTTTTCTGTTTCTTACCCTGTTGGAGGTCTTTATGCCTGAGGATGCTTCAAACGATCAGGATTCAAACGCATGGTTTCCAGACGTGCTTTTATTCGTTCATGCGGCTTTACAAACATTATGTATTTCCTCTTTATTATGGACTTTGCGTTCATATGAATATTCATTAGCACAATATTTTCTTTTGGCTTTGTCTGTTGGGGCAAATTCCGGGGCCTCTGCAATTGTTATAGCCCATGAACTCATACATCGAAAGAACCGTTGGTATCGATTTGTAGGTTCATATTTGTTATTCACTGCAGGAAACATCTACTTCTATGTGGATCATCTCAAGGTTCATCACAAACATGTGGGAACAGATCTGGATCCTGCAACTGCGAGAAAATGGGAAAATGTTTATTGTTTTTTTACAAGAAGTCTTTTCGGACAAATCGTCAGCGCATGGCATGTGGAGAAACAAAGGCTAAAGGCTTCTGGACGTTCTCAATTCTCATTTTCTAACTATTTGGTTGCTTCCATTGTATCGATGTCGTTTTTGCTGCTCTTCATATTTCTATGGTTGGGATGGGTAGGTATGGCCGTATTTATGCTGCACGTTTTTTTTGCCAATTTCTTGTTGGAGTATACTAATTACAT
>JALRAP010000028.1 GCA_023262505.1 Bacteroidia bacterium | reverse complement strand
GTATTAAATGTTAGGCTGGGGTTATTTTGAATAATAGTATCACAAAATTCGCCAATTGTGGTTGAAATAATACGCACATTGCCGTCTTTTTTATCCATGACCTTGATTGCCTCATTCTTGGCCCAGCTGTGTTCCGATTTCATCGTGGCGGTGTTTGAGCGATTCGAGCTTCTCGATCAGCGAACTCATATGTTCTTAATGTGAAAAATCAGAATTGGTATGTTTCGCCTTCGTGGCTAATGGTGAGCTTTCGGCTTTCAGATGGAAATACGCGCCCAATGATTCGTGCATCGATGCCGAAGGACCTGCTGATTCCAACGAGCTCTTCCGCAGCTTGTGGATCCAGGTAAACCTCCATGCGGTGGCCGCAGTTGAACACTTGAAGCATTTCATGCATGGGGGTGTTCGACTCCTGTTTGATCAGTTCAAACAGCGGAGGTAGTGGGAACAGGTTGTCTTTGATGATTTCAACCCTATCCACAAAGTGCAGTACCTTGGTTTGGCCACCGCCTGAGCAATGCACAATACCGTGAATATGCTTACGCAGGGTTTCCAATGCTTTATTGATGACAGGAGCGTATGTCCTGGTCGGCGACAACACCAGTTTTCCAGCGTCAATGGTACCTTTGAATCCCGAAAAGCCATCTTGGATGGCGATGGGTTCGGTCAACGACTTGCTTCCGCAGTAAACCAATTGTTCGTTGATGGCGGCATCATACGTCTCGGGGTATTTGTTTGCAATGTATTTGGCGAAAACATCGTGACGTGCTGAGGTAAGTCCATTGCTTCCCATTCCGCCATTGTATTCGTCTTCGTATGTTGCTTTGCCGAAAGAGGCTAGTCCTACAATCGCATCACCTGGGCGTATCTGGTCGTTGGATATCACATCTGATCGCTTAATGCGGCAGGTGACGGTACTATCCACAATTATGGTCCGCACCAGGTCGCCAACATCGGCCGTTTCACCTCCGGTGGATTGGATCTCCAAACCCATGGCACGCATCTTTTCCAAAAATTCTTCGGTGCCATTGATAATCGCTTCGATGACTTCACCCGGCACCAATCGCTTATTGCGTCCAATAGTAGAGGAGAGGAGTATGTTTTGTGTGGCACCTACGCAAATGAGGTCATCGGTGTTCATCACAATGGCATCCTGTGCAATGCCTTTCCAAACAGACAGGTCGCCGGTCTCTTTCCAATAGGCGTAGGCTAACGATGATTTCGTGCCAGCACCGTCTGCGTGCATGATGGTGCACCAGCTTTCATCGCCTCCAAGCAGGTCAGGAACAACTTTGCAGAAGGCTTTCGGAAAAAGCCCTTTGTCGGTGTTTCGGATGGCGCGATGCACATCCTCTTTAGAAGAGGAGACACCACGCGAAGCATATTTGGATGTATCAGACATGTCTTAAAACGTGGAAAGCATCCACGAGGGATGCTTTCCTTGGATTATGGTATGTGAACTACTTCTTCTTGGGAACGAAGTCAGTGCTCAGCACGCTAAACTCTGTACGACGGTTCTTTTGGTGCGCGGCTTCTTTCTCTTCTTCTGTGCCCATCTTCTCGATATCGGCATCGCTTACGCGCAGCTTAGACTCGCCGAATCCCTCAGAGCTCAAGCGGTCTTTATCGATTCCTTTGTCAACGAGATAATCCACAACTGACTTGGCCCTGCGCTTAGAGAGGTCCATGTTGTATTCGTCTGTTGCACGTGAGTCGGTATGTGCTTCGATACGGATGGTGATGGTTGGATTTTCGCCAAGGATGGTGATCAGCTTGTCCAATTCGTTTTTAGACTCAGGACGCAATGTGGCCTTGTCGAGGTCGTAGAAGATATCCACCAATTCGATAGGCTTGGCGGTAGACTTCAATGGGAAATCGAAATCACCTACAAAATCTTTGGAATCCATCAGGCCTACAGTTGAAACCTCGAGGAACTTGGTGAGGTATCCAGTGTAGGAAGCAGAGATCTTATACTTGGTCTCAGGATTGAGTTGGTAACGGTACATACCATCCGAGCTTGTGCGAACGCTTAATGAAGTACCATCGCTGCCGAACAGCTCAACGGTAGCATCGGCAATGCTAGCCTTGGTATCTGTGTCATATACGCGACCGGAAACATTGAAAACAGGAGGAGGGATGCGGAACGTGTAGATATCGTCAGCACCTTGGCCACCTTCGCGGTTAGATGAAATGAAACCAGATGCGACATCCAGGAACATGATACCAAAGTCATCAGCTGAAGAATTCATTGGAGATTGCACGTTGGCTACATTGCCCCATGCGCCACCTTCGTTGGTAGCAGAGAAAATGTCCAAGCCTCCCATGCCAACATGTCCAGCAGATGAGAAGTAAAGTTTGCTACCAACAACCGATGGGTACATTTCATCGGCCGAAGTGTTAACTGCACCACCCAAGTTTACAGGAGTGGTCCAATTTCCAGCGCCGTCACGGGTAGACATGAACAGGTCTTTACCACCGGTAGTGCCAGGCATATCGGATGAGAAGAAAATGGTGTTGCCATCTTCGCTCACTGCAGGATGGCCTGTATTGTAATCTTCGGAGGCAAAAGGAAGAGCTACAGGCTCGCTCCATTTGGATCCATCGTAAACCGACATGTGCAAACGGCAAACACCTTCTTTGCCTTTGATTTTACCGCAACGTGAGAAATAGAGGGTCTTGCTTTTGGCATCCCATGCAGCGGTTCCATCAGAGGAAGCGGAGTTTACAGGAGGAGGAACAGCCACTGGTGTGCTCCATTTGCCGTTATTGTCCATGGAGGAGGTGAACAGATCAAAGAACTTTTCACCGTACCAACCATCGTTGCTGTTACCGGTAGCCTCCATACGGGAAGAGGTGAAGAAAACACCTTTATCGTTGTTAGAACGTGTAGGAGCAAAATCGTAGTATTTGGAGTTCAAAACACCGGCGTTTTCAACTACAGCACGTGTTGGCTTGTCTTTCCAGCCTTGAGCGGTGGTGCATGACTCGATAGCCTTTGCTGTACGAGTATCTTCAGGAGCCATTTCCTTGTATGCGTTGTATTTGGCGATGGCTTCGTCGTAACGGCCATTGGCGCGCAAACACTCGGCATACATCCAAGTGGCGTTAGGATCCTTATTCCCGTCATTTACCGACTTTTCATACCAATTCAAAGCCTCTTTCCAGTTGCTCAGTTTGGTATACGACTGACCGGTTTTGAAGGCGGTAGCAGCCTTGTCGTTTTTCGACTTGTGCTTAGCATAGGACTTCTTGTACAGCTCAATGGCCTTGGCGTAATTGGCCATGTTGTATGCCTTGTCGGCTTTTGGTGTTTTGCTCTTTGGGGCTTTCTTGTTTTGTGCGGCCACCGGGAGCGAAAAAAGTGCTACCAGTATGAAGATCAGGCATTTAGTACGACTCATCATGTTGCTGTATGTTGTTTGGGTTTGTTTGCTTGGTTTTAACAGGAAAGCAAAGAAAAAAAGAAAAAGGGTATATATCAAAATCAATGAGTAAAATGTTATAGTAATGAATTGAAGGAATTGAGTCAATTTATTTTATGCAGCTGATTTTCAAAACCTTAAGGCATTTTTAAACGTCTATTAATTGCTACAAATAAAATTTGACTGACATTCGTGGTTCTCGCTACATTTGGAACAATTAAAACTTAATCCCCCCTAAAAATGAAAAAGCTATTAATCATCGGACTAATTGCCATTGCCCCGATTGCGACATTCGCTCAAGGTCATCGTAACTGTGGCACCATGCACTATTTGGAGCAGCAGAAGGCTCAGGATCCCGGTTTAGAGGCTCGAATGGAGCAAATAGAAAACCAAACACGTCAACTCATTTCTCAAGGTGCTGAAAAATCGGGCATGGTGGTTACCATTCCGGTTGTATTCCACGTGGTTTACGCTAACACTACCCAGAACATCTCTGACGCGAAAATTTTGGCACAGTTGGATGTATTAAACAAAGACTATGCACGTTTAAATGCAGATGCGTCCAACACTCCTTCCGCATTTCAAACGGTTGCTGCCAACACAGGCATCCAGTTTTGTATGGCTCAGCGCGATCCAAACGGAAACGCTACCAACGGTATCGTACGTCGTGCCACCACGGTTTCCTCTTTCAGCTCAAACAACGCAGTGAAATACACCGCTCAAGGCGGTAGCGATGCATGGAACGCCAGCCAATATCTGAACATTTGGGTTTGTAACCTGGGTGGCGGTTTGCTCGGCTATGCACAGTTCCCTGGAGGAGCAGCTGCCACTGATGGTGTTGTGGTGCTTTACTCTTCTGTAGGTGGCCCATCCAGCCCAGGAACTTCCACTCCTTACCATTTGGGACGCACAGCCACTCATGAAGTGGGTCACTGGCTCAACTTGCGTCACATTTGGGGAGATGCAAATTGTGGAAACGACCAGGTAACCGACACTCCAACCCAGCAGACTTCCAATTATGGTTGTCCTACGTTTCCAATCGTGACATGCAGTAACGGTCCTAACGGCGACATGTTCATGAACTACATGGACTACACAGATGACGGCTGCATGAACATGTTCACCGCTGGTCAAGCATCCCGCATGAATGCTGCTATTACCAGTTCGCGCCCCGGATTGGTAACCTCATTGGGTTGTGTTCCTCCAAGCACTTCATCGTGTGGAACACCAACAGGCTTGTCGGCTACCAGCATCACATCTTCATCTGCAACATTGAATTGGGCAGCCGTTACAGGAGCTACCTCTTATAATGTTCAATACCGCAACACCGCTACCGGGGGTACCTGGACGACAACAACTAGTACTACCACTTCTGTAGGCGTTAGCGGATTGGCTGCATCTACCGGCTATGAATTCCAAGTTCAAGCCAATTGCAACGGTACACTTGGAACTTTCTCTGCTTCGGGCACATTCACCACTTCTGCCACAGGAACCTCTTGCGGTACTCCCGCCGGTTTGGCTGCATCTAGTGTTACTGCATCCACTGCAACACTTAGCTGGGCCGCTGTAACAGGAGCAACTGCTTACAATTGTCGATACAAGCCTGTTTCATCAACCACATGGGCTAGCGTTTCTACCGCTTCCACTTCAACCAACGTTACCGGTTTGACCGCAGGCACGCAATACGAATTTCAGGTACAAGCAGTCTGCAGTGGAACCAATGGTGTTTTCTCTGCCTCCGTATTGTTCACCACTCTCACTGCAACTGGTTGTACGGATCCATTTGAGGCGAACAACACCTCGACAACTGCAAAAGTGCTGGCCTCTACTCAGTTCAATACGAACCTTACTGCGACAATTGGCAGCGCCACTGACATTGATTGGTTTAAATTCACAACACTATCTTCAGCCACACGCGTTAAAGTTAACTTGACAAATTTAGCTGCAGATTATGATATGACGTTGTACAGCAGCAATGCTTCGACCGTATTGGGCTCAAGTGCCTTGCTTGGAACTGCCGCTGAACAAATCATCCGCAACACAACAAAAACTGGAACCTATTTCTTGAAAGTATACGGTTATCAAGGCGCTTTCAACGCTTCTTCTTGCTACACGCTCCGCGTCAGCACATCCAACGTTAACTGGAGGATGGGTCAGGATGGCGGTAGTACGGTGGCTGTAGAGTCGTTCGACCCTTCCACCATCATGGTAATGCCAAACCCAACTTCCAGCAAATCCACCTTTGAATTTGTTTCTGAATCCAACGGTAAAGCGAAGATCATGATTGCCGACATGCTTGGAAAGATGGTTTACACTAATGAATCCTTTGACGTTACCGAAGGGTTGAATTCGTTCTCCAACGATTTCTCCAACGTTTCAAAAGGAATACATTTTGTGATTGTGGAAATCAACGGCGAGCGTAAAACAGCACGATTTGTGGTTGAATGATAATCATTCAAAATTGAAAAAAGCCCCAGGAGACACCTGGGGCTTTTTATTTATTTAAGCTTGTGGTCAGTTTTCAGTAACAGGAACCACAACATTCTTGGTGCCCGATGAGCCTTCTGCAATGGTGTAAGGTATTCCACCCTTCACGCGCTCGGCGATGCTGGTGTCGAAGCCTGTCATGAATAGGAAATAATCACCGCATTTCAACCCCTGAATTAAAACACTATCGCTCCCCACATCACCGGACAAAACCAAATCGTATTTTGAAGGATTGTCACCTGGAAATTCACGTGTGTTGAACTTTATGAATGCCGAATCCACATAACCGGCAATTCCCGGAATCGCTTCGCCATGGTGCTGTGGAAACAGTACCAGGTTCACACCCCCGCCGCTACCTGCAATGCAGTTGTCCTCTTTTTCATCATTGCAGGACTGAAACGAGAGGCCTATGATGCCCAAAGACAATAACAGTGTGGATTTGAAGTGTAGCATGCTAATCTGTTTTATTCGTTGTGCATATGATCATAACGGATCATGTCTTCGTAGTTGTCAGCGATCATTGTAGCCATAGGCCCAGGCATCGTAACAACCTGAGCATTGGTGAAACTTATGTTGTTGGGGTTTTTGAATAACTCGAGAACATCCGTAACCAAATGCAATTCGGGCTTTTTGTTTGGAGCCAATACCAGTTGATCTCCATTGAAACTCATGTCGATTTCACGGAAGTTCACATTAGCACCTTTGTAGCCACCGATGTGGTATTCGAAAAATCCTTGTGGACAGTTACCTTCCAACTTCATGAAGATATATCCTGTGTTCCAGGTCCAGAACATACCTAAGGCAGGATCTAAATCGCCACTCTGTGCCCCTGAGCAATTGCGTGCACTGTCGACGCCGATGATGAATTTCATCCCGGTGTAGGTGCCTGCTTCCACGTCCTTCAACTCTATGGTCATCGATGCGGGGTCTGCATGGTCCACCAAAAAATAACTTTCAGGTATTGGATGAAGTCCTCCATTTGCGTCTACCAAACGGATATTGGAAACATAATACTTGAACATGCTTGCGGTAAAATTTTCGCCAGCCGCCGTGGTGTAAGTGGTGTCGAACCAAAACTTGCGATTCCCAGCTAAGTGATCCATTTCGATGGTCATGGAGGGTGCTTGTGGGTCGGTTGGAGCTGGACCGCTAGCATCATCCTTGTCACAACTGGTGAAAAGGGTAGGCGATACCAATAGGGCTATTACAATGCTTTTCCAGGTTTTCATCTGATTTGCATGCCTTTTATGGGTTTGATCCTACAAATAACAAGATATGCCTTGATTTCGTTGTCTTTCAGGGCAAATATACTGTCGGATTTGTGTAAAAAGGAACAAAAAAGCCGGCACCCTGGTTTTAGGGCACCGGCTTGGGATCGGATTGTAACTGAATTATCAACGAGCTGAAAGCATCTCGCGGTATTTCGGTAACGGCCAGCTGGAGTCATCCACAATGAGCTCCAATTTGTCAACATGGTAGCGTATTTCGTCGAAATGCGGACGAACCTTATCGCAATAGGCAATCGCTTTTTCCCGTGCGTGCTCAATCTTGTTGGCCTTCTTGCGCTCATCCACCATTTCATCCACCTTGGTCTTGATGATGGCCACGTGCTCAGAAATCTCCTTGATGAGTTCCATCTGGATACGGTAATGCTCATCCTTCAAGCCAAGACTCTTCAATCCCTCTACGTTTCGAATCAACTCCGTCTGGTATTTAACCGCACAAGGCACGATGTGGTTAAGGACCAGTGTTCCCATAACACGGGATTCGATCTGGATTTTCTTCATGTAGGTCTCCAGCAAGATCTCATGTCTGGCCTCCAATTCACGATGCGAGAATATGTTGTTGTCGTGGAACAGCTTTTTCGATTTTTCGGAAACGTATGCGTCCAAAGCGGGCGGAGTGGTGGTTACGTTCGATAAACCACGCTTGTGCGCTTCTGCGCGCCACTCATCACCGTATCCATTGCCCTCAAAACGGATTTTTTTGGAGTGAACGATATACTGCTGCAATACCTGCAGGATCGCTTCGTCCTTCTTCACATCCTTCGCAATAAATGCATCCACCTCTTTGGTGAATTCCTTGAGCTGGTTGGCAACAATTGTATTCAAAACTAACATTGCATTCGAGCTATTGGCCGATGAGCCAACCGCCCTAAACTCGAACTTGTTTCCGGTAAAGGCGAATGGTGATGTGCGATTACGATCCGTGTTGTCGAGGAGAATCTCGGGTATGCGTCCGATGTTGAGTTTTATCTGGGTCTTTTCCTCAGGAGTCATTTTGGCTTTGCCAACGGATTTCTCAATCTCATCCAAAACATTGCTGAGCTGCGAGCCAAGGAAGATGGACATGATAGCGGGAGGTGCTTCGTTGGCGCCCAAGCGATGGTCGTTGCTTGCTGATGCGATACTAGCACGAAGCAAATCGGCATGGTCGTAAACGGCTTTGATGGTGTTCACAAAGAAGGTAAGGAACTGCAGGTTGGTTTTTGGGGAGTTGCCTGGAGAAAGCAAGTTCACGCCAGTGTTCGTAACCAACGACCAGTTATTGTGCTTGCCGCTTCCATTGATTCCAGCGAACGGTTTTTCATGCAATAACACTTTGAAATTATGTCGACGAGCCACACGATCCATCACATCCATCAGTAGCTGGTTATGGTCAACCGCAAGGTTGATTTCCTCGAACACAGGTGCGCATTCGAATTGGTTGGGTGCAACTTCGTTGTGACGGGTCTTCAATGGAATGCCCAGTTTGAAAGATTCGATTTCCATATCCACCATGAAGGCATAAACTCGAGGAGGAATGGAGCCGAAATAATGGTCTTCCAGCTGTTGTCCCTTGGCGGGGATGTGTCCGAAGAGGGTTCGCCCTGTGGTTTCCAAGTCGGGGCGTGCGTTGAACATGGCAATGTCGACTAGGAAGTACTCCTGTTCGATTCCCAAAGTGGCATTCACCTTGGTCACGTTTTTATCGAAGTATTGGCAAACAGGCACAGCGGCTTCATTCAGCTCATGCAGTGCTTTTAAGAGAGGTGCTTTGTAATCGAGGGTCTCACCAGTATAGGAAACGAATATCGTGGGGATGCACAAGGTTTTTCCCGATTGGCTTTCCATGATGAAGGCTGGAGAGGTTGGGTCCCAGGCTGTGTATCCACGAGCTTCGAAAGTGTTGCGGATACCGCCACTAGGAAACGATGAGGCATCGGGTTCCTGCTGTACCAGGGCGCTTGAAGAGAAATTTTCAATGGGCTTAGAGCCATCAGCCAGTTCAAAAAAAGAATCATGCTTCTCGGCCGTAGTTCCTGTCAATGGTTGAAACCAGTGGGTGTAATGGGTGGCTCCTTTTGAAATCGCCCAGGCCATCATGGCTGTAGCCACTTGTTCGGCCACTCGACGCTCGATTTGATGCCCGCTTTCAATAGCCTCTTTCACCTGGCGGAACGATTCCTTTGAAAGGAACTTCTGCATGGTGTTGCGGTCGAAGACATTCTGACCAAAATAATCGGAGATTTTGGCATCCGGAGTGCTTACCGGATTCGGAACTCGCGACATGGCTTGTTCAATGGCATTAAATCGGAGGTTTGTCATTTTTTAGGGGATTTTCAGCAAAAGTATCAAAAAAATAGGGGGTATCTTCAAAAAATCACCTAAAAAAGCCAACAGGGTGTTAAAAAAATGGGGGGGGGTGGTGAAAAAGTAGGCGGAAGCGGAAGCAGTACCAGCGTAGCCTTGAGCTTGTCCGATAGCCATCGGACGGAGGGTAGCAGACCAAAAGGGATTACAAATATTCCTGAAATAAGATGCAATTTAAGTCTTGGACGCCGCCGCCCGCCACCGCTATCCGCTTTCTTAATAAAGCTGCCTCGGCCACTTGTCACATGTAACTTATCACATGCCACTTTTTAAAAAACGCAACTAACTACCCCTGAGGCTTTTCCTCTTCTTTTTCTTTGGGTTTGTCGCGATCGATAGCGCCGTCGTAAGGTTCCATACGTACTGCCTCACGAACTTCCTTTTTGACGTCTTCTATCATTTGTTTACCCTCCTCCAAGGTGGCTTGGGAACGAATCTCGTCTTGGATGCCGCGCATGGCGTCGTTCATCTCACGCATCCCCTTACCGAGACCTCGAGCCAGCTCAGGGATTTTTTTTGAGCCGAAAAACATCAAAACGAACAATAAGATCACGAGCAACTCGCCCGTTCCTATGCTTTCTAAAAATAGAAGTGTGAATGATTGCATGACCTAATACCGGTTTCAAAGATAACCATATGGAAAACATATTTCTTTCGACATGGTTGCGTGTGCACCATGGAATTATTTTTACCGGCAACCTAACGTACGATGGCCACAACATCCTTAATGACTCGAAAAGCCTATTTGCGGAAAATCGCAAACCGTAGGCTACTGTTGGATATCCTGATGACTGGGTTGGGAATTGCTTCTGCCACCCTAGGACTTAAAGCGTTCCTACTACCTAATGATTTCATAGATGGAGGTGTAACTGGTATCTCGCTTTTGGTTGCCGCCTTAACGGATGTCGGGTTGCCCTTGCTTATAATCGCATTCAACATCCCATTCATCTTGATGGGCTATTTTCAGATGGGTAAACGATTTGCCGTTAAAACCATTACCGCCATCGTCGGTCTGGCATTGGCACTATATCTTTTCGATTTCTCAATCATCACCAGCGACAAACTGCTGATATCGGTCTTCGGTGGCTTTTTCCTTGGCCTGGGCATCGGATTGGCTGTCAGGTCTGGCTGTGTGATCGACGGCACCGAAATCCTGGCCCTGTATATAAGCAAGAAAACGCCACTCACCATTGGGGCGGTAATTCTGTTGATCAACCTGGTTATTTTCTCTTTTGCAGCATGGCTGTTGGGTATAGAGCCAGCCTTGTACTCCTTGCTGACCTATCTGGTGGCCTCGCGCACCATAGATTTTGTAGTTCACGGTATCGAAGAATACACGGGTGTCACCATCATCTCCCAGAAAAGTGAAGACATTCGTATGATGATTATCGGAACCATGAACCGAGGTGTTACGGTTTACAAGGCGAAAGGTGGTTATCGCAGCCAAGGCGTTCCTGAAAAAGAAATGGAAGTATTGTTCACCGTAATGACCAACTTGGAAATCACCAGGCTCAAAAACGAAGTGGAGCGGATAGATCCAAATGCTTTTCTAGTCATGAGCACCGTGAACGAAACCAAGGGTGGAACCTTGAAGCGAAGAAGGGTTTTGTGATAACACAACCCATAAAAAAGCCCCTGGTTCATTTGAACCAGGGGCTTTGCTTTTTCTATTCAAACTCAGGCCTGCTTCTTGCGACTCATCATATCGTATACGATAGGTGATGCAATGCAAAGTGAAGAGTAAGTACCTACGATAATACCAATCAACAAGGCAAAGGTAAATCCTCGAATAACCTCGCCTCCGAATACGAAAATCGACAACAATACGAAGAAGATGGTCAATGAGGTGTTTATGGTACGGCTCAAGGTTGAGTTCAGCGAACTATTCAGGGTTTCCTTCAAATCCCATTTAGGGTGAAGGTTAAGGTTTTCACGAACGCGGTCGAACACAATTACCGTATCGTTGATGGAGTAACCTATAACGGTCAGGATCGCAGCAATGAATGCTTGGTCGATTTCCAAAGAGAATGGCAGAATTCCCCAGAACAAAGAGAATATTCCAAGCGTGATAAGAACGTCATGGGCCAATGCGACTATGGCGCCAGTACCAAACGCCATTTTCCTGAATCGCACAACAATGTAAAGGAATATGACTACCAGAGAGAATAATACTGCATAGGCAGATGACATTTTCAAATCATCGGCGATAGTCGGTCCAACCTTTTGGGAGCTCATGATTTGATCTTCCTTGATACCTAAGCCCGCAACTAATGCAGCTTCTACCTTTTGGTCGGCATCAGTTGAATTATCGCTGATCAAATATGTAGTGGTGATTTTAACCTGGTTGTTTGGTCCGAATGTTTTCACTTCTGGAGCAGATCCCAGTGGGGTGGCAAGTTGCTCTCTGATATCTCCTGACTTAACGTCTTGGTCGAATCGAACAACAAAAGTGCGACCACCCTTGAAATCGACTCCGGTGCTGAAGCCCCTTACAAACATGGATGCAATGCCAACAACAATTATGATTGAAGACATGGTGTAAGCGATCTTACGGAAGCCAACCCAATCCACATTGATGTTCTTGAAGGCGTTCTGCGTCATGGGCGTGAAGAACTTCACGGATTTGTTGCGGTCAAGGCGCCATTCGAAAATCAAGCGAGTAATGAAAATGGCAGTGAACATGGAAATAAGGATACCTATGATCAATGTAGTTGCGAAACCTTGGATCGGTCCGGATCCGAATACATAAAGGATGATACCAGACAGGATTGAAGTAACGTTCGAGTCGATGATGGCCGCATAAGCCATCTTGAACCCGTCTGCAATAGCTAGACGCACGCCTTTGCCGGCAGCAAGCTCTTCACGGATACGCTCATAGATGATGATGTTGGCATCCACCGCCAAGGCGAGGGTAAGCACGATACCCGCGATACCAGGTAAGGTAAGTACGGCCCCGATCGATGCAAGAACCCCGAAGAGCAAGAAGATATTTACGAACAATGCTACATCAGCGGCCCATCCTGCATTGCTGTAATAGAAGCCCATGAATACCAAAATCAATATAAGGGCAATTACAAACGACATCAAACCGGAGTTGATGGCTTCTTCACCAAGTGATGGTCCTACTACTGCTTCCTCAACGATACGCGCAGGGGCGGGAAGCTTACCTGCCTTAAGAATGTTTGCCAAGTCTTTGGCCTCGTTGATTTCAAAGTTTCCTGTGATGTTCGAGTTTCCACCGGCAATCTCTCCTTGAACGGTCGGGAAAGAGTAGACGTTATCATCCAACACAATGGCTATGCTCTTGCCTACGTTTTCAGCTGTCAAGCGTTTCCAAATTGATGCACCTTCAGCGTTCATGCGCATAGTAATCTCGGGTTTGCCGTTGAACTGTCCGAAGTCCTGACGGGCATCCGAAATCGCTGAACCATCCAATGGAGGGTTGTTGTCGCGGCCATTGGTCTTGATTGCAACCAATTCATGCACCTGTGCTTCTTTGGTGGGAGGCTTCACTCCCCAAAGGAATTTCATGTTCTTAGGCAGGAGCGCTTTCACTTCATCGCGCGCGAATATGGCATTCACTTTAGCCGTATCCTTCACGGCCGAGTAACCAACAACAGGTCCGCGCTGGAATTCACTTTGGTTTTGGGCATTCTGGAAGATGGCAGGTCCTAAAACGGAGAAGAGCGGATTGTCTTTAGCGAAGGCTTCAGCCGACTTCGAAGCAGAGTCTTTGGCCGCAGCAACTGTATCATTTTTAATTTGATCAAGCAATGCGGGCTTGGATGTGTCGCTTGAAGCAGTCAAGGTGGTATCGTTTGACGATGCTGTTGCAGCAGAATCTACTGTTGCAGTTGTATCTACAGCAGCGGCCAGAAGGGAATCTTTCTTTTCGGTCTTGCGCAGGCTCTCATTGATTTTATTCAAGTAATCGAAAACGTCCTTGTTCTCCCATGTTTCCCAGAACTCCAGACGGGCAGTTCCTTGGAGGAGTTTTCGCACGCGGGCAGGTTCTTTAACACCTGGAAGCTCAACCAGAATTCTGCCAGAACCCAATTGCTGTATGTTGGGTTGTGTTACCCCGAACTTGTCGATACGTGTACGAAGAATGTTGAATGAACGGTTTATGGCGCCATCTGCTTCTTCACGGATAACTGCGATTACCTGTTCATTGGTGGAGTTGAAATTGATGCGATCCTGGAGCTCCATGGTGCTGAAGATGGCAGCCAGTTTCGCATTGGGGTCAGCTTTGGCGAAGGCCTCTCCGAACAATGTGACGAAATCCTTCTGGCTGTTCTTTTGCATTATTGTAGCCTCTTCTATGGCTTTGTTGAAAGTTGGGTCGCTGCTGTTATTGGAGAGTGAGCGGATGAGGTCTACCACGGAAACTTCCAAGGTAACGTTCATTCCACCTTTCAAATCCAAACCAAGGTTCAATTCACGCTCCTTGGATTCACGAAAAGTGAACTCTTTCACCAAAAGGTTATAAACGGGTTCGTTGGCTATTGAATCCAAATAGTTTTGGTAAGCTATTGGGTCGTTGCCTGTGGCCTCTTTCGCCTTGTTCTCCGAATACTGGGTTACCAGGGTGAATGACAGGGAGTATAAGCAAGCGATAAACATCGCGATTCCCAAAAACTTAATTGCACCTTTGCTTTGCATAATGAAATTGGTTGTTAAAGTGTTGATTTTAAGAGGCGCAAATATACAACATCAACACCATTTTCACAATAGGCGTAGCCTTACTTAAGGTGCTGTAAAACAGGGCAATACCCCTTTCATTCCGAATCAAATATTACAGCTTCATTCGGTTGAATCTAGTTATCGATATGCGAGCAGATGTTCCAAAACCGCATAATTTCCAAGAAATACGGATGCCGGTAAATCTTTTTCGACCCATTCATTGTTGTTCAATCGATGGGAAAAACACCGGTACTTGAAGTCCGTGGGCTACGCAAATCTTTTCAAGATTTCGAAGCTGTTAAGGGTGTGGATTTCACCGTTTATGAGGGCGATATTTTCGGTTTTTTAGGCCCCAACGGAGCAGGTAAAAGTACAACCCTGCGCATGGTTACCTCTTTGATCAATTCAACCGCGGGCGACATACGCATATTCGGATTGCCACTTTCATCAAACCGCGAGCACATCTTATCCAGAATGGGAATCCTGGTTGAAAAGCCCGACCTGTACGGATTTCTCTCAGGTTACGATAACCTCAGTATGCTATCCTCTTTGAACGGAAAGCGCGCGTCTCGTCAAAGAATAGAGGAAGTCATCCATATGGTTGGACTGCAAGGTCGCGAGCAGGACAAGGTCCGAAAATATTCTCAAGGGATGCGTCAGCGACTTGGTATCGCCCAAGCGCTTATACATGATCCCGAAATCATCATACTTGATGAGCCTTCCAACGGACTTGACCCCCAAGGCATCGTTGATATCCGCGAACTGATAATTCGTCTTGGCCGTGAGTTTAAAAAGACAGTCATTCTCTCCTCGCACCTCTTGAACGAAGTGGAAATGATGGCCAACAGGATGGTGATCATCAACAAAGGGCAAGTTACGGTTGAAGGCGATGTTCAAGAGCTACTTGGAGGTTCCACCATAAAGGTTACCATATCATGCAGCCATCCTGAGCAGGCTCTGAAAATTGCCGCTGAAACCACGCCCGACGTGCGCATTGCCGATGGTCAATTGGTGTTGGAGATTCCGAAGGAATCAGTCGCAAAGCTCGTTTCAAAATTGGTTGCTAACCAAATCGAGGTGCAGGCTGTTGTCCCGGTTCGGAAGCTTGAAGATTATTTTATCAGCCTGACTTAACATGCCATGAACCTGCTTCGATTCGAATTATTCAAGATTTTCTGCAAGCCGCGAACCTACATCGGTTTTGCTGCGATAGCGGTTCTGGTGCCATTGATTCAAATCGCACTTTATATCGACGGCCAGACCTATATCGAATTCAGTCTTCAAAACCTGAAGGAGGCTTTTGATTTCCAAGGCGAACTTTTGAACGGCTACTTGGCCAGTTATATCATTTTAGCAACCCTTTATGTCCACATACCGTTTCTAATCGCATTGGTTTCGGGCGATTTGTTGGCAGGTGAGGCAGCATCCGGCACATTACGACTACTCGTTACGAGACCAATCAGTAGAACAAGGTTGGTTTTGATCAAGTTTGCCGCTGCCATGACATACACTGCCGCACTCATTCTGTTCATGGCGTTGGCTAGTCTAATCTTGGGCATCCTGATCATGGGAACGGGCGATCTTATTGTGATTCGTAACACCATTTATGTGTTCTCTGAAAGTGATGTGTTGTGGCGGTTATTGTCAGCCTTCGGTTTCGGATTGGTGGCCATGTGGTGCGTTGCATCATTGTCATTCATGTTCTCCTCTTTCGCCAGCAATTCGATTGGTCCTATCATTCTCACCATGACGGTCATAATCTCCTTCATCGTGATATCTGCCATAGACTTGAGCGTCTTCCGAGTAATCAAGCCCTTCTTGTTCACTACCTACATGGGTTCGTGGAAGCTTTTCTTCGAGGAGCCCTTGGCTCTTAGGGATATTTGGCTATCAACGGGAGTGCTTGGATTGCATATTCTGGTTTTTTTAACGGTTACCATTATCAATTTCAAGAGGAAGGATATACTTTCATGAAACGTCGAATACTTGTTTTGCTGCTTTCAATTTTTAGCTCATGCACATTGCTGAATGCGCAAAATCGTGATGTGAACCCATTGATGGAAGATGTGCGTGCACGATTTAACCAAGTGAAGGACTACGAGGCATCCGCACGTATCAAAATCGATGTGGATTTCCTTAAGATTCCCGTAAAGCAGGGGAAGATTTGGTTTCTCCATCCCGACAAGGTAAAGGTGAAAGCACCCGGCTTTTCATTGCTACCAAAGCGGGGTATGAACTTCTCTCCAGGGCAATTGATGGATGCTGGCCACACTGCAATTTTTGTCCGCGATGAAATTTTGGCAGGCAATGCTGTATCCGTTGTCAAGATCGTTCCAGGCAATGCCCAATCCGAAATTCTGATTGCCACATTGTGGATAGATTCCAAGCGCAAGGTGGTGCGCAAGGTGGAGGCAACCACGCGTAATGAGGGCACTTTCGTGATGGATTTCACCTTCAAGCCGATTGCCGAAGCTTATGACATGCCCACACAGGCACGTATTACATTCGACATACGAAAAAACGAATTGCCTTTGGGTTTAACCGGCGATTTTGAACGCGCTCCCGAGGAAAAGGGCAAGAAAAATTCGGGTAAGGGAATTGTTACGATTGATTACATGGATTATAAAATCAATCAAGGTATGGCCGCCGCTGTTTTTGGTAAAGGACGATGAGCCTCCGGTATCAGTTGCCCTAGTCCAAGCTTTCAGCTGTGGGCTATCATTTATGATCTATAGTATTTTTACTATTAACGTCTCAAAGTTCTTTGGGTCAGTTTTTGGTCTTTGCCAAGTCGTTCGTTAATCTGACGATTAATTTGTACGTTTGCCTGACACACACTATAAAAAACAGGTAAAATCAATGTTTAGAAAGAAGCATGTTCATCATTTGCTCGAAGAGGCCAGTGATTCGGAAAAGGGGTTGAAACGAACTCTTTCCTCTGGCGCTTTGGTGGCCCTTGGAATTGGCGCCATTATCGGTGCGGGATTGTTTGTAAGGACAGCCGCCGCTGCCGCTCAAAACGCAGGGCCCTCCGTTACTTTGGGTTTTGTAGTAGCTGCAATCGGTTGCGCTTTGGCCGGACTCTGCTACGCAGAGCTTTCGTCGTCTATACCCATTTCTGGTAGTGCTTACACCTATACTTACGCAACCATGGGCGAGTTGCTTGCTTGGGTTATAGGCTGGGATCTTGTTCTTGAATATGCAGTAGGTGCCGCAACAGTTGGAATCGCCTGGAGTGAATACCTCAACAGCATGTTGGTTACGGTATTGCATGTGAGTCCCATAGCTTATGAATGGTGCCATTCGCCTTTCGAACACTCATTACCCGATGCCATGGGAGTGATACATACGGGCATCATTAATCTGCCCGCGCTTGGGATTGTAGGGCTGTTGAGTTTGTTGCTAATAAAGGGAACATCCGAATCGGCTTTTGTAAATGGTCTAATTGTGATTACCAAAGTTTCTATCGTATTGCTCATTATAGCTTTCGGTTGGGGTTTTATTAATGAGGCCAATCACGCAGTCTATATCCCAGAGCCTTCCATATATACAGATCATCAAGGTATTTCTCACAATTTTGGTGGCATAATGGGAATCCTTGGAGCCGCGGGTGTGGTGTTTTTCGCATTCATTGGTTTTGATGCCGTGAGTACCGCAGCACAAGAGACAAAAAACCCTAAGAAAGCAATGCCCATTGGAATTTTAGGGTCCCTAGCCATTTGCACTATTTTGTACATACTTTTCGCTCATGTACTTACTGGTTTAGCCCCAGTTGAGTTTTTTCGAACCGATGGGCATGAGGCTTCAGTTGTCGCAGCAATTCACAAGTATATGCCCGGTTACGAGTGGTTGGGTAATTTGGTAACCGTCGCCATCCTAGCTGGATTCTCATCAGTGATACTGGTAATGCTTCTCGGACAAAGTCGCGTTTTTTATTCTATGAGCCGCGATGGTTTATTACCTGCTGTGTTCAGTGATTTGCATCCCAAGTTCAAGACCCCATTCAAATCTAATTTGATCATCTTCGTTTTGGTAGGCGGATTTGCTGCCTTCGTTCCTGGGGACGTTGTAGGTGATATGACCAGTATTGGTACTTTGTTCGCATTTATCCTTGTATGTGCAGCCGTTATTATTTTGCGAAAAACCAATCCGGACCTTCACCGCGAATTCAAAACTCCTTTAGTGCCTTTGGTACCTATTCTTGGAATCGTCGTTTGCTCGGCCATGATTTTCGGCTTGGGTTGGACGAATTGGCTCCGTCTTTTCGGATGGTTGGCAATAGGCATGCTGATTTATTTTGGATATAGTCGTCACCACAGCAAACTCAAACACCATGACCAATAAAGTTAAAGAAGAAGAGGAACACCATCACTTCAAAAGAGCACTTGGCTTCTGGGATGCTACAATGATCGTTGCGGGATCCATGATTGGATCAGGGATATTCATTGTAAGTGCGGATATGAGCAGGACGGTTGGCAGCACAGGATGGTTGTTACTCTTGTGGGTTTTGAGTGGGGTAATCACACTTATGGCTGCATTGAGCTATGGTGAGCTCGCAGGCATGATGCCCAAGGCGGGAGGGCAATTTGTTTACATTGAACGTGCATGGGGGAAAGTGACTTCATTCCTGTACGGTTGGGCGGTTTTCACTGTGATCCAAACCGGTGTTATTGCTGCTGTCGCTGTGGCTTTTGCGAAATACTCAGGAGTGTTTTTCCCTTTTATATCTCCCGACAACATCGTGATGACCGCTGGCCCAATCACGATTTCAACTGCCCAATGTTTGGCTGTCGCCATGATTTTCTTCCTCACTTGGATCAACACGCATGGGATTAGGAATGGAAAATGGATACAACTCGTTTTCACCACAGCAAAGCTGCTTGCATTGCTTTTATTGATTTTGGTTGGAATTTATGTGGGGCTGAATTACGAACACTTCTCAAACAACTTCTCAAACCTTTGGGATGCACACACCTTCACTCAGAATGCCGATAAATCATGGACCGGTCCAATTCCAATTAGTGGCATGGCATTGGTTTTGGCATTGGGAACTGCAATGATAGGTTCGTTGTTTTCCAGTGATGCTTGGAACAATGTTACTTTTATCGCAGGGGAAATCAGGGACCCTCGCAGGAATATTCCTTTGAGCTTGATAACGGGCACCGCCATTGTTACCGTTTTATATATCCTAGCCAATGTTGCCTACTTAGGACTGTTACCTATCAATGGAGATCCCAATTCGACCGATGTGTTGGGTCAAGGCATACAATTTGCGGCCAGCGATCGTGTTGGTACTGCTGCATCCTCCATGATTTTCGGAGAGAGTTCGGTGCTCATCATGGCATTATTGATCATGGTTTCCACTTTTGGTTGCAACAACGGTTTGTTGTTGTCAGGAGCTAGGGTTTATTATGCTATGGCCAAGGATGGTTTGTTTTTCCGCCATGCCGCCCAGTTGAACAAGAACGATGTTCCTGAATTCGCACTATGGATTCAGGCGACTTGGGCTGGTTTGTTATGCCTGAGTGGCACCTATGGCGACCTGTTGGATTATTGCACCTTCGCGAGTCTGTTGTTTTACATAGTAACCATAGGTGGTATTTTCATACTTCGCAAAAAGGAACCAGATGCAGAAAGACCTTATAAGGTATTGGCTTATCCATTGCTCCCAATTTTATATATTATCCTCGCTGCTGGTATTTGTGCCATTTTATTAGTGACCAAGCCCCAAAACACATGGAGCGGTTTATTCATCGTTTCATTGGGACTTCCTATCTACTATTTCTTTATCCGCAAGAAGAAATAATCTTAAGGTATTAATATGGTCTTGCTTCCCGCAGTCAACGGGAGAATTCGCTTAGGTATGGTTGTTATTATTTTAGCGAATGATATATCTTATTCATCCGACCGCGGCTAAAAAAGTTAAAACTTTTAATTTTTGTTTATTTCTTGTCAATCGTCCGCTTTCTTTTTTTGTTTTTTTCTGACATTTTTGTGTTTCCATTTACTTAACCACAATTTATGACCAAATCAAATGTTGAGTCTTGGGGCTCTAGGGTAGGATTGGTTCTAGCAATGGCAGGAAATGCCGTTGGCCTAGGCAATTTCCTGAGATTCCCAGTTCAAGCCATCCAAAATGGTGGTGGTGCGTTCATCATACCTTACTTGGTGTGTTTCCTGTTAATGGGTATCCCACTACTATTTATAGAATGGTCGATGGGTCGCTTCGGTGGCCGTTTCGGACACCATAGCACGCCGTTCATCGTGAACTCGATGGACCCCAAAAGGGTTTTTTGGAAATACATCGGTGTGTTTGGAATCTTCACCAATCTGGCCGTTGCTGCGTACTATTGCTATTTGGAGTCTTGGACCTTGTCATACATATGGCACTCCGTGGCTGGCTCATTCCAAGGTCAAACAGCTGACCAGATCTCCGATTTCTTCACAGGCTATATTTCACTCAGCGATGGTGGATATGAAACGGTTTTCTTTTGGATTTTCTGTCTGCTACTCAATACATGGATTCTATCCAAGGGTTTGAGTGGAGGTGTCGAGAAGGTTGCTAAAATTGGTATGCCTTTGCTGATCCTTTTTGGAATCCTCCTCGCCATCAAAGGTGTAACCCTCACCGCAGGCGAAGAAGGTGCCATCAACGATGGTACGGTTGGTCTAAACTACTTGTGGACTCCTGACTATAGTACTATTTGGTCTGCCAAGGTTTGGCTGGCTGCTGCCGGACAGATATTCTTCACGCTCTCTGTTGGGATGGGTTCCATACAATGTTATGCCTCGTATGTGAAACGTAAAGATGATATCGCATTGAATGCCATGAGTGCCGGTTGGATGAATGAGTTCGTGGAGGTGGTACTCGGCAGCTCTATTTTGATTCCGATCGCAATTGGATACTTGGGAATCGACAAGGTTGTGGAACTTACACAATCGGGCGGGCTTGGTCTTGGTTTCAAAACGCTGCCATACTTATTCCAACAATGGGGTGATGTATTGGCAGCCCTCGCAGGAATCGCGTGGTTCGGATTGTTATTCTTCGCGGGCATCACCTCATCCTTGGCCATGGGAACGCCATGCATGGGATTCTTGATGGATGAATTCAAATGGAAGCGTGAACAATCTGCTTGGGCCTTCGGTTTGGCTATTTTTATTTTGGGTCTGCCAACGGTTTTATTTTTTGAGCAAGGCGTCTTTGATGAGTATGACTATTGGGCGGGTACCGTTTCTTTGGTGGTGTTTGCCTTGGCGGAAATCATATTGTTCGCATGGGTTTTTGGCATGGATAAAGGATGGAAAGAGATCAACAGGGGCGCCGACATCAAAGTGCCACCGGTTTTCAAATTCATTATCCAGTTCGTAACACCGGTTATTTTGGGCTGGGTGTTCTTCGCAAGCCTGCCTGATATCTGGAAGAAAATCACCAATGCCGACTTGAAGGCAAAATTACTAGAGACAACAGATCCAGCCCAAATTCAAGCCATCAACGACCAGATGGCTTATCTGAATGGCAGTAGGGTCTTGTTGGTTGCATTATTCATCTCCATAAGCTATCTCGTATATGTCGCCTATCGAAAAAGAGTTAAAGAAGGGAGGGGTATCGTATGAATTCTGAAGCCCTCATTATGATGATTGCCGCAGAAGGCATTATCACAGCCGTCACCATCTATTTTTTCTACAAGGTGCTAACAGTACCTCCAAAACCGGAGCCTGATTCCTATTCGGAAAACGACGACGACTGATCGTTGAACCCTTTTATTCATTTGTCATGCTTTTCTTATCATGCTTTTCAAAAAAATCCATCGGCTTGTCCGATCTTATTTCTCTTTAACAACTCGTGAACGTCGCGGAGCGGAGCTACTGATGGCGATGATACTTCTGTTTATCGGAAGTATCTTGGCCCAGCGCTTTTATCACCATTCTCATCAACCCGAATTTGAGCCCCTTTTAATCGAGCAACTGGACTTGCTCGAATGGAAGGCTGATTCGGCCAATCGGGTTACGGATATGAAGCAGCAAAATACCGCAGTTCAATCAAAGTTATTTGCATTCGATCCCAATACAGCCAGCATGGACCAATGGAAAGCACTTGGGTTGAGCGAAAAACAATCGGCTGCGATTTTAAGGTTTGTTGAAAAGGGTGGTAGGTTTCGGAAGGTGGAAGACCTGAGGCGCATGTATGTGATTGGCCAAAACGATTACAACAGATTGGCTCCATACGTTTCCATCAAAAATTTTGAATCCAGCAATGCCAGCGTCACTCCAAAATCCAATCACCTGATTCTGGAATTGAACAGCGCCGACACAACAGCCCTTTGCAAGTTGAAAGGCATAGGTGCAGGCAGGGCTCGAATGATTGTGCGATATCGGGAAAGTCTGGGCGGCTTTGTTAGTTTATCGCAGCTACTCGAGGTGTATACAATCGACTCTTCCCTATATGCCGATCTTCTTCCGCAATTAACTTTAGACCCCAATTTGGTTCGTCAACTTCTTGTCAACTCCGATTCTTTAAATCATCCTTATTTGAACCAAAAGATTGCCAAGGTTGTTGTAAACTATCGAAAACAACACGGTCCGTTCCAATCCATCGATGATTTGAGGCGGGTTAAGGCAATCGATTCGCCGACTCTCGAAAGACTTGCACCTTACCTGCGGTTTGAATAATTTCGGGAATCCGATTAGGAATCGATTTTGTTTATCGAAACCCTTGTAAAACAGTATTTCCATGGAATTCAGAACCAGCGAAAACCAACAGCTTATAGCACAAACCGTTCGCGACTTTGCCTCACGCAGTATTCGTCCGCACTTTATGGAATGGGACGAAACCCAGGAATTTCCTGTACCGGTTTTCAAACAACTAGGGGAATTAGGATTGATGGGGGTGTTGGTACCTGAAAATTACGGTGGCGCTGGCTTGGGTTATTTCGAATACTACACGGCCATTACCGAAATCGCTAAAGTGTGTGGCTCCATAGGTTTGTCTGTGGCTGCCCACAACTCCTTGTGCACAGGGCATATCATGCAGTTTGGGAATGAAGAACAGAAACAAAAGTACCTTCCTAAACTTGCCACGGCCGAATTCATTGGGGCATGGGGGCTCACCGAGGCAAATACCGGTAGTGATGCCATGCGTATGCAGTGCGTTGCCAAACAGGATGGCGATCATTGGGTGATTAATGGCACCAAAAATTGGATCACCCATGGTAGGAGTGGAGACGTGGCTGTGGTATTGGCTCGCACCGGTGAACTACTCGATAGTAAGGGCATTACTGCGTTTATCGTTGAGCGTGGAACACCTGGTTTCAAGGCCGGCAAAAAGGAAAACAAACTTGGAATGCGCGCCTCTGAAACTGCTGAGTTGATATTTGAAGATTGCCGCATACACAAGAGCCAAATATTAGGTCAAGTGGGAGATGGATTTGTTCAAGCGATGAAAATCCTTGATGGTGGTCGAATCTCTATCGCAGCGCTTTCCGTGGGAATTGCCAAAGGTGCATTCGAAGCGGCATTAAAATATTCCCAGGAGCGTCAACAGTTTGGCAAACCTATTTTTGAGTTTCAAGCCATCAGTTTCAAATTGGCTGATATGGCATCGCAGATCGAAGCAGCCGAATTGCTCACCTTGCAGGCCGCTGACATGAAAAACCGTGGTCAAAAAATGACCAGGCAATCTGCCTTCGCTAAATATTACGCCTCCGAGGTGGCTGTAAGGGTTTCAACCGAAGCGGTTCAGATTTTTGGCGGTTATGGTTACACCAAGGATTTTCCAGTCGAGAAATTTTATCGCGATTCCAAATTGTGCACAATCGGAGAGGGAACCTCTGAGATTCAGAAGCTTGTTATCGCTCGCGAGTTGCTCAAATAAATTCTACATTGCTTTTTGCCGATTATGACTTACGTCATAAATCGTCTCAGTGATGGAAGGTAAATTTGTTATCGAGTATTTACCCAACCATGTCGCTGCAGTTTTATGCCTATGCCCGTAAGGGGCATGAGTTCGTTGATGAAGTCGCTCGGGAATTGTCAATCTCCGATGTTGATCGTGCAGGTCGCTTAACACGTTGTGTTTTTCGGGCATTGCGAAAAAAACTTACCGTTCAAGAATCGTTCAAGTTGATTGCGCAGCTGCCAATGGCGCTGAAAGCCGTTTACATTGACGGGTGGAAGCATCCCGATGATTCGACCGTTGTTGCTACTGTGTCGGATTTTATTTCAGAAGTGATCAAAGAAGATGACCGATCAGCTTGGCGGGATTTTTCTTCGGAGGAGGAGGTCAAGGATGCCGTATCAGCTGTTTTCAGAGTATTGGCTGCTCATACAGTGGCAGGGGAATTTCTGAACATAGTAAAGGTCTTGCCGCAGGAACTTCGCTTACAGCTTTTGGAAAGGGTTTCGGTAAAACCTGCAACCTCAGTGAACGAATGAAATATCCTTGATATTCAGTTGAAGCGTGGTGCGACCGCGGAAATTATTTTCCTCTAAGTGATAGCAAATATGGAATGGTTTTCTGGAAGCTATTCCATTGTAATGTTTGCCCATTTGGAATGCGATTGCATCAAAAACAACATTTCCTTGCTGATGGTGTAAAAGGGATAATTTCAAATGGTTGTTGCCCACAATACGAATCGATCCTTTGTCAACAACGTTTTCTGAAACGAATACAGGTGACATGTTTCCCGGTCCAAATGGAGCGAATTGCTTAAGTACTGAAAAAAATCCTGGCGTAATGTCATCCAACCGCACATGATCGTCAATCTCTATTTCTCTGGTCAGCATGCGATCTTCTATGGTTGAGCTAACCACTTCCTCGAAACGGTTTTTAAACGTCTCTACATTCTCCGGCTTTAATGTAAGGCCCGCTGCATACATGTGGCCACCGAATTGTTCAAGCAAATCACTACATTGCTCAATGGCGTTGTAAACATCAAAATCTTTCACACTGCGAGCAGAACCCGAAACCATGCCGTTCGATTCTGTGAGTATGATGGTTGGTCTGTAAAATTCATCTGTCAGTTTGGATGCAACGATTCCGATAACCCCTTTGTGCCATTCTGGATTGAAGAGTACGGTGGATTTACGGTTTGCAAAATCGGCATCACCATCAATAAGCGCCAAGGCGTCTTTGGTGATGGATTCATTCAGGCCTTTGCGTTTGGTGTTGTTGATGTCGATAGCTTGGCCATGTCGAGCCGCTTCCAAGTCACTTTCTGCAATCAGTAATTCCACGGCTTGTCTTCCACTTTCAATCCTACCTGCTGCATTGATTCGGGGTGCGATTGAAAACACAACCTCGTTAACGGAAATCTCACCTTTGAATCCGCTCAGATTCAGTATGGCTTGGATTCCAGGTCTGGGTTTATGGTTTATGGATTGTAATCCGTAATAGGCTAAAACGCGATTCTCGCCGGTAATGGGAACGATATCGGCCGCAATACTGATCGCTACCAAGTCCAAATACTCCTTCAACTCCTCTTGATCTTGGTCGTTATGGATAGATAAAGCCTGTATAAGCTTGAATCCTACACCGCACCCGGACAGCTCCTTGTAAGGATATTCGCAATCAGCTCTCTTCGGGTCAAGCACTGCCACCGCTTCGGGCAATTCATTGCCTGGCCTGTGGTGATCGCAAATGATGAAGTCTACACCCTTGGTTTTTGCGTAAGCGATTTTCTCAACAGACTTGATACCGCAATCGAGCGCAATGATCAATGTGAATCCATTGTCGTGCGCCCAATCAATCCCTTTAGTAGAAATGCCATAGCCTTCGGCGTAGCGGTCGGGAATGTAAAAATCTATTTGCCGATGAATTTTGTGCAGATATGTATAAACCAATGAAACTGCAGTCGTACCATCCACATCATAGTCGCCGAAAACCAGGATTTTTTCTCCCTTGGCCATGGCCGTGTTTATACGCTCTACTGCAAGGTCCATATCCTTCATCAGGAACGGATCGTGGAGCATATCAAGGGAAGGCCTGAAAAAGACTTTGGCTTTTTCAAATGTATCATGACCTCTTTGTATCAGCATTTGCGCCAATACGGGGTGAATATTCAATTCCTTGGAAAGGGTTGTAATAGTGTCTTGGTCTGCCTGCGGTTTACGTACCCATCGAAGATTCATGTGAAAAGCTTAAAAGGATTGGGTTAGGATTATTCAGGTTAAATCAAAGGAATCTAAAATATCCCTTTGATTCAAAAATAATGAATTTTGTCAACTCTTTACAATTTGAAACGGCTATTTTTGCCTAATTAATCGTTTGAATAACAGCATACTAGTCGATGATAGAAGTGCGTCAAGCCACATTGGCTGATTATATTATGCTTTCAGATCTTGGCCGCAGAGCGTTTCAGGAGGCTTTTGGTCGTTATAACGATCCAGGCGACATGCAGGCTTATCTTGATTTGTCGTTCGACCCCGAACGAATAAAAAACCAACTTCTGGACCCTTTGGTGATTTACTTGGTAGCCTCTTATCATGGCACACCGGTAGGTTATGCGAAATTGGTTCGCAACAATGTTTGCAGCCAATATTCATCGGCTAATCAAATGCAGATGGAGAGGATTTACGCTTTGGATGCCTATGTTGGCAAGAAAATAGGTAAGGCTTTGATGTTGGAGTCGTTACACATAGCCAAAGAAGAGGGAAATGAATATTTATGGCTTGGAGTGTGGCAGGAAAACCAAAGGGCCATTAAGTTTTACAAGGATTTTGGTTTCGAAATAATTGGTGTCAAGCAATTCAAAATCGGCAACGAGATCAATGATGATTATGTGATGGGACTGAAATTATAGCCGTTGCCTAAAAAGTTTTATGCGGTAATCAGACCACGCATTTCATGATCATGAATTAGATATAGCTTTGCCTTACTGATGTATTTTTAGACTTACAATCAGATTTCATTAATTCAATTTCATGCTTTTCATTCATGGAAAATAAACCTTCACGTTACACTGACCTGATTGGGCAAATTGGCGAGCTGCTATCAAAAGGTAGGCTTAAGGCTAGCCGATCCGTTAATAGTATTTTAGTTCAAACCTATTGGCAAATTGGCAGATATATAGTTGAGTTTGAACAGAGAGGGAATGCAAAATCTACATATGGGAGTGAGCTCTTGGACCGACTATCGAAGGATTTAAGGCAATCACATGGCGCTGGATTATTTAGCCGATCTAATTTGTTTCAAATTAGGCTCTTGTATTTGCGGTTTCCAAAAATCCAGACACTGTCTGGATTTTTGACTTGGAGTCATTGCATAGAACTGATGAAGGAAGAAAATGAACTCGCCAGATGGCAATTAGGTTAAGTGCTCATTTGCCGTTCTTTTGTAGTTTCGTGAACTATTTTCTCTCATTATGCAGAATCCCACATCCTATCCCAAAGACAAAATCAACATCCTGCTTCTTGAAGGCGTTCATCCTACAGCAGTAAAAATGTTCAAGGATGCCGGCTATAAGAATGTGGAGTCTTTGAAGTCAGCACTTCCTGAAAAGGAGCTGGTTTCGAAAATAAAGCAAGTCCACATGTTGGGACTGCGTTCGAAGACTCAGCTTACCGAAAACGTATTGCTATCTGCACCAAAACTTATAGCAGCTGGAGCATTTTGCATTGGAACCAACCAGATTGATATGGTAACCGCTATCGGTCGCGGCGTTGCCATTTTCAATTCACCTTATTCCAATACACGCTCTGTAGCCGAAATGGTAATTGGTCATTGCATCACACTCATGCGCCGGATTCCAGAAAAAAATACCATGATGCATGCTGGCAATTGGAATAAATCTGCCGATGGCTGTCATGAGGTGCGTGGTAAAGTGTTGGGCATCGTAGGCTATGGGCATATCGGTTCGCAGGTTTCTGTATTGGCTGAGAGTTTGGGCATGCAAGTCATCTTTCACGATGTCGAACCCAAACTCGCTTTGGGAAATGCGCGCAAAGCAGCCTCGTTGGAGCAGCTGCTAAAACAATCGGATATCGTAACGCTACATGTGCCAGGCTCGGCATCAACCAAAAACCTGATCAATGCCTCTACCATCCGTAAAATGAAAAAGGGTGCGGTTCTAATTAATTTGAGTAGGGGAGATGTGATGGATAGCACAGCTGTAGTCAAAGCACTTAAAAGCGGACAAATAGCTTCTTTGGCGGTTGATGTGTTCGATAAGGAACCCAAGTCGAATAACGATCCTTTTCATTCCGTCTTCCAGGGAATGCCCAATGTGGTACTTACTCCACATATCGGAGGCTCCACTGCTGAAGCGCAGGAAAGTATTGGGATTGATGTGGCATCCAAGCTCATCAGCTTTTTAGAAACAGGTTCCACTACCGGCTCACTGTCTGTACCTGCTTTGAGTTTGCCTGTTCAACACGATGCTCACAGGCTTCTGCATATCCATAAGAATGTACCAGGTGTTTTGTCTGATATCAACGGATTGTTGTCATCCATGAAGGTGAATATCCTCGGACAATACCTCAAGACCAACAACGACATAGGTTATGTGGTGGTTGATGTGGATCGTCGAACTTCTTCAAAGGTTGTGGAGGCCCTTGGAAAAGTACACAACACCATCAGGGTGCGCCAGCTTTATTGATCAGGAGAGTTTGAATTGGCTTGTGGCCATTTCACAAATCGCTGTACCGATGGCCAATGATGCTGTTGCAGCAGGTGAGGGGGCGTTTAATACATGAAGTGCGTTGCCATGATCCACGATTTTGAAATCGTCGATCATATCCCCTTCGGGGTCCAATGCCATGGCACGCACTCCGGCGCGTCCAGGCACAAGGTCATCCATTTCCAAAGACGGGATCAAGTGGCGAAGGCGGTTCAGGAAAAGTCGCTTGGAAAACGCCCTGCGATACTCGTCCAATCCAAAGCGCCAATGCTTGTAGAACAGCTTCCAGGTTCCCTTGTAGGTGAGCGCTTCAAAGGTGTCGCGTAAATCAAAATCGGTTTTCCCATATCCTTCACGCTTGAATGTGAATACAGCATTGGGCCCGCACTCTACACCACCTTGAATCATCCTAGTGAAGTGCACGCCCAAAAAAGGGAATTGTGGATTTGGAACAGGATAAATCAAATGACGAACTTTCGACATTCCCTTTTCAGAGAGGTCGTAGTAATCACCACGGAATCCTACGATTTGCATTCCAGGCTTTACGCCTTCCATCTTGGCTATACGATCAGACTGTAATCCTGTACAACAAACCACATGGTTCGATGTGAAAGCTCCTTTATTGGATTTAACATGCATTTGACCGTCGGAGTGACCGAAGTCGATAACCTCATGTTCGGTGAGCACTTTACTGCCAGGAAATTTAGCTTCGATTAATCGTACATAGGTGCGTGCCACTTCCGCGTAATCAATGATCCCTGTGCAAGGAACATGGATGCCTTCGATACCAACACAAAAAGGCTCGATGTCCCGGATTTCATCCGCGTTGATTTTTCGGATTCCTTCAACTCCGTTTTGCAAACCATTTCCAAATACCTTGTTGAGGTGGGGGAGTTCCGACTCTTTGGTGGCTACGACCACTTTGCCGCAAATGTCGTGTGGGATGTTGTGTTCTTTGGCAAACGTTACCAATTCGCGGCGACCATCAACGCAGTTCTTGGCTTTGTAGCTTCCAGGTTTATAATACAAACCGGAATGAATCACACCCGAATTGTGTCCGGTTTGATGTGCGGCAACTTCCTTTTCCTTTTCTAAAACCAACACACGTAGGTGAGGGAATCGGCAGTTTATCTTGTATGCTGCGGCCAATCCCACAATACCGCCACCGGCTACTATGATATCGAAATGATTGGATGGATGTGAGGTAGTCATGGAATGATTGATGACACCCACAAAAGTAGGGAATTGCCTTTTTTATTCGGGCGTACTATTTGACCGTTATAGTCTCCGAGAAAGTACGGTTTTTAAATGCCATGCTTACTTGGTATTGGCCAGGTTTGAGGCCATCTCGTCCAGTCAGTATTTTGATTTTACTGAGCTTATCCTCTATTGGGAACTGCTTGGACACATGTATGTTGCCTTCTGTGTCTTTGACTATTACCCGCATGGATTGACCCTTGAAGTCAATGAATAGGTCTGTAAATAATTCGCCGTTGGTTGGATTGGGGTACATCGAAAAAGGCTTTTCATCCACACCACTAACAAAGCAGGGCTCAGATAGCGAAATGGTTTGCCCGTCTTTTTCAGCCCTAATCCTATAATACCTTCCTGAGTTACCTGAAACCTTGTCTACAAAGGAAATTTGGCGTTGTTTTCCGCCTTCCAATATGCCGTTCCCGACAAAATGCTCCCCATCAATTCCCGATTCAATCAGGTATTTAATTTTTTTATCGGGCTCTAATGCGTTCCATTGCAAGTTTACACCTTCTACGGTCCTGAAGGCGGACAGTTTAGGTTCGGCATTTTCCTTGCGGTTCTCTGTGGGATTCGCTGAACCATTTTGAGTATTGGTTGGGTATAGAGATGAAATCTCTTGGGCCTCTGACATAGACCAACTAAAAAGCCCAATTACCAATAATAACTTTGTATTGCCTGTCATTTTTTAATAATTACCGGACCACAGAATCGGACCGGATCGATGTTTACGAACAGGCTGTTGAAAAGTTCCAAAACCACCAAATGCAAGATGCAATCAATTGAATAGCAGCTGTTTGGTTGTTTCCGAAATTATGAAAACCAGCATACTATGAGGTTCAATCGTAAATTGTCAACCCTTCGACGCTTCGACGCTTCGACAAGCTCAGCGCAAGCAAGCTCAGCGCAAGCAAGCTCAGGGCAAGTCGTCAATTGTCAATCGTCAATCGTCAATTGTTAATCGTCCCACGTAGTAGAGCTGCGCACACTACGTGGTTCAATC
>JALRAP010000027.1 GCA_023262505.1 Bacteroidia bacterium | reverse complement strand
AGGTAAAATAGTTGACATTCTAGACCAAGTTTTAATGATATCCTTTTTTCCCGATTTATTCATTTGGTCAATTTTTTTTAATAAATGATATGCTACAAAAGGGCCTTTTTTTAATGATCTTCCCATTGCCAAGGCATTGTTGGAGAAATCCAAAAGCTGTTCTTCTTCCTTCTGCGTCTCGGCAATGATGGTGTCCAATTCTTCCTTCTTGGCAGTTAAGTCACCCATGCGCTCTTCAAGCTTGGTGGTAGCCTCCGCCAACAAGGTGGTTTGTCCTTGAAGCTCGAACTCGTATTCTTTGATACGCTTCTCTGAGAGCTGAATCTCCAGGTTTTGGAATTCGATTTCCTTGTTCAGTGAGTCGTATTCACGGTTGTTCTTTACATTACCTTGCTGCGCCTCGTATTTCTTGATGGCAGCTTTGGAATCCTTTATGGCTTGTTTTTTCTGGGTCACCAAGTTGGTGAGTCCATCCACCTCTTCGGTGAGATTTTGCAAACGGGTTTGAAGCCCGGCGATTTCATCTTCCAAGTCAGCAACCTCCATGGGAAGTTCACCGCGAACGATGCGAATGCGGTCGATTTCAGAGTCAATCAGCTGAAGCTGGAATAGCGCTTGAAGCTTCTCTTCAACAGTGAAATCATCTTTGGATTTACCGAAATCCTTCAGCTTGAAATTAAAGCGGTGTTCCTTGGCAGGTTCCACCACCTTTTCAACTACCTTGGAACGTGAAGAGGCGCGCTTGGCCTTGGGTTCCTTGGTTGCGGTTTCGGCTTTCTTAGTTGCCTTTTTTTTCTCGGCTACCGCCTCTGTGGAGGAGCCTTTCGCAGCAGTTTTCTTTACCGCCATATCAGAAGTACTTTACAGGGTTCGTGTCAATGCCCGACAAACGGAGCGCAAATGTAGTGAATTTGGCGCTCAATTCCCTATAAAGCAAGTCTTTCGTAAATTGCTCACTTTCAAAGTGTCCAATGTCCAATATGATAATTTTGCCTTCAGCATCAAAAAACTGGTGGTATTTATAGTCGGACGTAACGAAAACATCTGCTCCAGAGGCAATTGCTTGAGGCAATAGGAAACTTCCGGATCCTCCACAGACAGCTACTCGTGAAACAGAATCCTTAAATATAGCTGTGTGCCTCAATGTTTTAACTCCTAAAAGCTCCTTTACCATTTTCATGAACTCCACCATATTCATTGGCTTCGGTAAGTTGCCGACCATACCGCTTCCTATGCCCTGGTGCTGGTTCTCGGTGATAAACAACTCATAAGCCACCTCCTCAAATGGATGAGCCGCAAATAATGCTGCAAGAACTTGCTTTTCAATATACTGCGGGAATACGGTCTCAATTCTGATTTCATCTCCACTATGTCTTGACCCGATTTGTCCGAGCACAGGATTTGCACCTTCCGTAGGTCTGAAGGTGCCAACACCTTGGGTATTGAAACTGCACTCATCATAATTGCCAATATGTCCCGCTCCTGCTGCGAACAAAGCATCCCGAACCTTGTCTGCATCGGGAATGGGGCAATAAGTAACAAGTTTTTTGATTTGTCCTTTCCTCGGATCCAAAATCTTGGTGTTACCTAGGCCTAGTCTGCTGCATATTTCGGCATTCACACCGGCAGCAACATTATCGAGATTGGTATGGATGGCATAAATGGCGATATCGTTTTTGATGGCCTTGATAATCGTGCGCTCAACATAGTTTTTTCCGTTGAAACGTTTCAAACCGGAAAATAAGATGGGATGATGGGCGACGATGAGGTTACACCCCTGTTGTATGGCTTCATCCACAACCTCTTCGGTGCTATCTAAACAGACCAGGGCGCCTTTGATATCCCAATCGGGATGTCCGACAATCAAGCCACTGTTGTCATAGCTCTCTTGGAGCGATGGTGGCGCTAGGCTTTCCAAAAACCGTATGATGTTTTGTAGTTTTTCCACGTATATGGGTTTGACCGTAAAGTTACGAATTGACGTGGGATGGCTTGCTGTCCCAATCGTGATAAACACTAATTTGGCAACGTATGAAAAAGCGCCAATGGCTTTTACCCTTTTCACTGCTTTATGGAGCGGCCACTGCCGTGCGTAATTTCCTGTATGATGCCGGTTTGTTCAGGTCAGCATCATTTGAGAAACCGGTAATCTTGGTGGGCAACCTCAGCACTGGCGGAACGGGTAAGTCGCCACACGTGGCTTTCTTAGTTGACTTCCTCCGTTCGAAGTATAAGGTAGCCACACTTAGTAGGGGCTACGGACGAAAAACAAAGGGTTTTATAGCTGCTTCGGCGGTTTCGAATGCCGCAGATTTGGGTGATGAGCCCATGATGTACCATCTCAGGTTTGCGGATGTCCAGGTTTTTGTTGGCGAGAGCAGGGCTAAAGCACTCAAGCGAATTTTCAGCGGATCCAGCACTCCGGATGTTGTAGTGATGGATGACGGATACCAGCACCGTAGTGTTGATGCATCTTTCAAAATACTGCTCACTACCTACGACGATCCTTTTACGGCCGATTACCTTTTGCCTGCAGGCGGATTGCGTGAATCCAAATCAGGATACTGGCGAGCTGATTGCATTGTGGTTACGGGCTGCCCTGATGCATTAGATGAAAATGAGAGACTCCGTTGGTTGGAATCCATAAAGCCATTGCCGCACCAGCAGGTTTTCTTTTCAAAAATGGTTTATGGTGATGCCTTTTCTTTCGGTGGTAAATCGCTCGAGTCGGATAGCACCTTTTCAGATGTAGTCGCATTTGCCGGTATCGCAAATCCTACAGCATTTTTCAAGCAAGTGAAATCATTGTCTTCTAATACAAGCGAAATCATCTTCTCCGATCACCACCATTTCCAGAGACAGGAATTGATGGATATGGTAGCTGGCGCTTCCGACCAAACAACCTTTGTTACTACGGAAAAAGATTTTGTTCGTCTCAAGAGCAACGGTCTATTGGATGTTTTCCAGCATGTCCGCGCTTGTTATATACCAATCACAATACAGATAAACGATGCCCCTGCTTTCGATAAAATGATAATCGAACACGTACAGTCTTTTGAAAATTGAAAAATACAACAGTCAACAGACTGATTTTATTCATTGTTATAAGGACCTGAGTTAATTAAAAGGCTGTTTGTCGACTTTTATTAAACGTTCATTGGCAGCTGCGCTCAAACGACCTGAGCTGGTCCGAATTGTTATCGGACCGATTGCTATCGGTCGAAGGAGAGATGTTCAGCTAAAATGATTTTTGAAAAGGGGGTGCAAGTTTTGGATTCAACTTAACGTTTAATTTTAGTTGGAAATTGAATGAAAAAATGTGGGGGACCACTGTCCCCGCCCCTTGGCGAAAATAATTTTTGAAAAGGGAGGTTGCAAATTTTCGATACAACTTAAACGTTTAAGTAGTAGCAATTGCAGTTAATTAATATGGGGGAACTACGTTCCCCACCCCTCGGCGAAAATAAATTTTGAGTAGGGATTTTGCAAGTTTTCGATTGGACTTAAACGTTTAATTTAATCCAGTTTTTTGGATAAAAAATGGGGGACTACTGTCCCCGCCCCGTAGCGAAATTAAGTTTACAGAAACAAGGCCGCAAGTTTCCGATTGAACTTAAACGTTTAATTTGATTTTTGTAAACTCATCTGTAACACCCTGATCATGGAAACTCAACCAAGCTGGCTGAGTAAAGCCCGAAGGGCTGCATCGAAGCCAGTGGAGCAGTAGGAGCTGCTGTAACAGTAGGCTACCATTATAGAATATGCAGCCATAAACGCTGGCTGAGTAAAGCCCGAAGGGCTGCATCGAAGCCAGTGGAACAGTAGGAGAAGCTGTAACAGTAGGTATTACCAGGATAGTATATGTGACAAGTATCGTCACCGCTATCCGACGCCGTCTCCATCTACCGTCAACTGCCTCATCGCCTTTATTATCGCTTCATTTTTTTAAATTTGAAAATGTTTAACAGGTTAATCCTTCCCTTGTTATTAATACACTTTTTGGCTGCAACTGCAATCGGATGCTCCTGTGGGAGGGAAAGCAAAACCAATCAGCCTGTAAGTCCTCAGACCGATACTGCATCCTATGTTTCCAAGCAACCGGAGTCGACAATTACGCCAATCGTTGACGACACAACAATATGTGTTGAATTGCCAAAGGTTTTGCCCGGTCAAAAGGTCATACAAAAAAGTGGATTCTCGCTAGTATATAGTGAGGCTCACGAGCAGGCGCTTTGGGTCGCTTATGAACTGACTGCTTCCGAAACGAATTCCTCGTATGCCCGTACCGATAATTTCATGTCCGATCCCGAAGTGAAAACAGGATCAGCCATGCCTACCGATTATAAAGGAACTGGGTTTGACCGGGGACATTTGGCGCCTGCCGGTGATATGGGATGGTCCTCGCAATCCATGGCTGAATCCTTTTACATGAGCAACATGTCGCCACAGGCCCAAGGCTTCAATCGTGGTATTTGGAAAAAGTTGGAAGAGTTGGTCCGTACTTGGGCTGTGGATTATGGTGCTGTTTGTGTGGTTACCGCTGGTGTCCTTACGAACGATTTGCCAACCATTGGAAGTACTGGAGTGTCTGTTCCTGCTTATTATTACAAAGTGGTTTTAGATAACACTGGTCCCGACTACAAAGCCATTGGTTTCATATTACCGAACGCGTCGTCTAAAGCTTCATTGCAGTCGTATGCAGTTCCAGTTGATGAAGTGGAGCGCGTAACTGGCATGGACTTTTTTCCTGCTCTTGAAGATGGATTGGAAGAGTCTTTGGAATCTACTTTTTCGGTTCGTGAGTGGACTTGGACCTCCAGTTCCTCAAACAGGGATTTTGGTACCGAAAGCAGCTCATCGGCATCTGTTCAGTGTCTGGGAACCACCCAAAAAGGATTGCGATGTAAAAATCGCACCAAAGACCCAAGCGGATATTGCCATCATCATCGATAGCGGGCGGCCCTTTTTAGAAAGTATTGAAATAGTTCAATAAAAAAGGCCGCATATGATGCGGCCCCCATGTTTTTTAAAACGAGATTTATTACTTATCAGACACCACCAGTTTGGAAACCGATCTAGTTCCGTTACCTGATAATTGAACCAAATAAACGCCGTTAGGATTGTTTGACAAATCAATTGACTCCATGTTGTGGCCTTGTGCAGCTTCAATTGTTTTGGTCATCACCTTTTTTCCAACAAGGTCATAAAGTTCGATCAAATAGTTTCCTTCGCTCTGGGCAATGAAGGAAACGGTCGCTTGAGTACTAGCGGGATTTGGGAAGATCTCGAAAGCATTCAAGTTGATAGAAGGATCTTCCATTCGGCTGATGGAGGTGTTCGTCAACCAAACCGATGCGTTCATGATGATTCTTTGGTGGTCACCGGATACATCTCCAGTCCAACCGTTGAACAAGGCATCGTTAGTATCGCCTGTTCCATCATCGGGAGGGGAACTGTCACCCAAACTAACCACCTTGCCGTTTCCATATCGGGATGTACACATCATCACTCCGGTGGTTCCCGTCCTGGAGAATCCTGTACGATAGACCAAGGGAACCACATTTGGATTGGCAGTACGATTAATGGTCATGCTATTGCCACTGCTGAACTTCATACGGGTAGGGTTACCGTAGGATCCACGAAGGATAGTGCTGTTGGTAAGCGCTGCGAAATTGGTGGTGGTTTCGGAGAAATTAAGCTGGTCGAATGTTATCCCGAAAGGGTTGCTAACCACCCCGTTGTTTGTCATCAGGTCATTCCAAATCATGGAAGCATCCCAAGTGTCATTATTGCGGTCAGAACCATTGTGGTTTCCAACCATGAACAACCCCCCACCATTCTGTACGAACTGAATGATGGCCTGTTTTTCTGCGGTAGTAAAACGAATATTAGGCTCTACACAAATGAAAACTTTGTAATTGGCAAGGTCTTGTGCGTTGGTGGTTACGCCGTAAGTGATTGTACCGTTGTATGGAAGTGTTTCAATAATGTATCCGCGCTTGGCAAGTGCAACTCCCCAAGCAGAATTCGAGCCCTTCCAGAAGGTTTCAGATGAAGTGGAAGTGATGCCGCTTTGTGCAGGAGTTGGATAACGTTGTGGATTGGCTTCATTGCCTGCACCCGTTACCATAGCACCTCCAGTCCCGGTGCCGATGTTATAAGTGTCAGAATCAACAACCCAATCAGCATTTGCAGCCATCTGGGCGTGTCTTGCATCAAATAGGACTTTGATTGTTTGGGAGAATACCGGAGAAACCGATAATAGGAACAATAAAAGGGCTAGTTGTCTTTTCATGATTGTTATTGAATTATGCGGCAAATTAACAAAATTCAATTGACTGGCCTATACAATGTCCGTTTTTTAAGTTTTTTCAACTATTTTCTGGTTTAACGATTTAATTTTGTTCATCTTTCTAACGAAAAACCAATTGATTAGCCAAATGAAAATAAGACTGATGTTCTGTTTGTGCTTGCTGATGCTAAGCCAGACAGCTCCTACGCAGGCCCAATCCGATGAGGATTACGAGGAGTATGCCGTTTATTCACGAAAAGGGCTAGCAATGGGTCTGTACCTAGGGTCTTATTTCCCAAACAAGTACCCTGCCTCCTTGTACGATGGATATGGTTACGATTTGGAAGGTAATAAGCGTGATTTTCAAAATAGTTGGATGTACAACAAGATCATGAACCAATATGGGAAAAACGCACCCAACTTCGGAGGTATCGATCAGATTTCGCAGGCCTTGGGAGTTCAATCCGACCAATGGTTTTTTGATGATGAAGACTACATGCCCGTCAACATGCGATTCAAATCGGCGTTTTCAATCGGCCTCAACACACGTTTTTCCCGCGATGGTAAAAACGGGGTGGTGTTCAACGTGAATGCCTCACAGCTAAAAGCTGCCGGCAACTTCACTATCAAAACCACACCTCCTCCTGGTTCCACGCAAATCAACAATAGTTTGCAGACATTCGAAATCAGCGGACAAGAACAGCGATTGCATTTCCAAGCAGGATACCAAGGAGTTCTAGGTCCAGAAGAGGGCATACAGTTTTTCGTGGAGGGCGGACTTCATGCCACGTTGGCCAAATTTGGTAAAAACGAAATTCAGATTAATGATTTGGTCATAGACTTAACGGAGGAGTATAACAACAATTCAGGTGACATCTTTTTCACCGGTAAAAAACCCGTAGGGCTTGGCTTTGGAGCCTTTGCTGGATTGGGATTTGATGTCAATACCAGCGGCCCCTGGGATTTGCAATTGGTGTATAATCCGATGCTGGAAAAAGTGAATATAGGCTGGGATCCCAAATTGAAATTGAGTCAGTCTGTTGGACTGAGATGCTACTATAAACTGGCCTCTAAATCTTGAATAACATGAAAACAATCTTTTTCAAATTTGTCGCCCTATGCATGTTTTCTTTTTTGATTTTCAGCTGTGCCGATGACGAGCAAATCGACCCCGTGGTTATTAGTGTTCAGCTAACCACGAATCCTGCAACAAATATCAACGACAGTTCCGCTGTTTTTTCTGGAAAAGTAACATCCAATAGAATTGTAACTGAACGCGGTTTTTGCTGGTCAACAATTCAAAACCCTACAGTGCTGGATCAGAAAATCATCGTTGGCGCCGACACAGGTAGTTACAGTGCCGCCGTTTCGGGTTTGCTAGCAGGAACCGATTATTTCGTCAGAGGCTATGCCGTTGTTGCCGGACAAACGTATTACGGAAATCCGCAGTCCTTCAGTACCACCAGCATCGGTTCCGGTGTTGTCAGGTTCGAGTTTGAAAACTATGTAGACGCTGCTCCTTTGCAGCTAGGTCCTTTGGCTTATACTAATCAGGCTGGTAATGTGTTTAGCGTTGATTTGTTGAAGTATTACATCAGTAATATTCGTTTTTTCAACCTGGGAACTGAAGTTTTTGCTGCTTCCAATTACGAGTTGCTGGACGCATCTGATCCCACATCTTTGAAATTCGATATGCCTGTTCCCATTGGCTCTTTTGATGAAGTTCGATTCCTGCTGGGGGTTGATAGCGCCCGAAATTACTCAGGTGCGCAGAATGGAGAGCTTGACCCAATTTATGGAATGTTCTGGGATTGGAATACGGGCTACATATACTTCAAGCACGAAGGGCAGTTCATCGATAACACGGGTGGCGTGCAGCCTATTGTTTATCATTTTGGAGCATTGCCAGCACTTCGCGAACATCCCTTCAGCGCAGTTTTCTCATTGTCGGCCGGACAAACCCGTATCATAAAGATCCGATTCAATCTGAATAAACTCTATCGTTCTCCGAATGTGGTTGATTTCAATGGTAACAACATCCATTCGGGAGGCTCTCAATGGGTGAGCATCATCCGAAACAATTTTGAAAATGCCTTTGAAATAATATCCATCAATTGATGCTGCCAGGCTTGGGTAGTCACTAACGTATGAGGCTCAGTCGTCCACTTTTGGATTCGTAGGTGTTTTGGATGGTCTTGTATTTGGCGAATATCACATAAACATCCTGCACAGCATCTTGGTTCTCCACCTTGCCGTCCCATCCTATTTTTGGATCATTGGTAGTGAATACCAAGTCGCCCCAACGATTATATACCTGAATATTGAAATCGGTTATGTTTGTCCCTAAAGCATAAAAAACATCATTCACACCGTCACCATTAGGCGAAAAGGAATTAGGTATCCAAACATTTACCTCGTCCAACACTACAACTTCTTTTGTGATGGTGTCTTTGCATCCAAACGGACTTTCAATTGCCAATGTTACTTGATAGGTGCCTGGGAATACGTAAGTGTGATAAGGGTTCTGCAAATTGGAGAGACCGGCGTCTCCGAAATCCCAGTACCAGGTGGCTGCAGCAAAAGACTCGTCCAAAAATTGAACATTTGGAACGTAAACCGAAGGCTGAAAGGGCATGGTGCTGAAGTTGGCAATTGGTTGGTCGTAAACTTGGACATAACTTGCAAAGAGGGTGTCAGATACGCATCCGTAGGATGTTGTAACTTGAAGACCAACGTCATAAAATCCTGCATTAGTATATGTTGAGGCTAGGCTGTTGGTAGCGGAGGAATTTCCGTTGCCTGAATTCCACAGCCAACCAGTAATAGGTCCATCAGTGGACGTTGAAAGGTCGGTGAAATTCACGTTTACTGGTGGACAACCGGCCGTGGTGTCTGCAACAAATTCTGCAACCGGTAAATTCCAAACCCTGATCGGAGCAGAGATGGAATCCACACATCCTTGGTCGGTAGTTGCAATCAGTTGAGCATTGCTTAAGCCCGCTCCGAAAGTAGATGCTGGATTCATGGAATTCGAGCTGGATCCATTCGAGAAATTCCATTGGTAGGAAGCGATAATGCCTGTAGGAACACTTGAGTTATTCGAAAAAGAAGTGCTCTGTCCAGCACAAACCGTATCCGACACAAAAGCGACAACCGGTAAAGGGAATACAGGTATTGTTATATCGGAGCTATTTGTACAACCTGACGCATTTGTAATGGTCACCGTGTACGTGGTGCCCGCAGTTGGACTAACCGTTAGTTGGTTGGTGCTTGCCCCGTTCGACCATTGATAAGAAACACCTCCACCTGCGGTTATCAATGTTGATTTGCCATAACAAATTCCTGGAGGGCTTGCGCTCAGTTGAACAGGAGGAGGCAATGGCTGTCCGACAGATGCGGATGCGTTAGTTGTGCAATTGATGGAATCAACTATGGTCAGCGTGTAGCTTCCCTGTGCAAGACTGTTAATGTTTGGTGTGCTTTGGGATGTTGGATTCCAGCTATAGGAAACCGCACCTGTATTACCAGTGACAACCGAGCTGATACCTCCATCATTTCCACCGAAACATGTTACAGAATCAGGCGTCAATACAATGCTCAGGTTTGATTGAAGCACAACAACGTTGGATGTGCTTGTGCATCCATTACCATCTGTTACCAGTATGGTGTAGGTTCCACCTGCTAGCCCGTTGGCAATGGAGTTAGCTCCACCAGCAGGACTCCATGCATAAACGTAAGGAGCAGTACCCCCTTGCGCTGTGACTTGTGCCGATCCATTCGGAATAGGATTACAAGAGTGTTGTATCAGGCTTGCTGTAGAACTTAAAAGAGTAGGCTCCGTGATGTTTACCGAGGTTGATGTTGTACATCCATTCGCATCAGATACCAATATCGGATAATTTCCTTGTGACAGTCCGATGAAGCTGTTACTTGCTTGGCTGGATCCTCCGTTAACAGAAAATGATAGTGGGGGAGTGCCGAGATTCGTATTAACCGTGACAGTTCCGTTTGAGCCACCGAAGCAGGACACATTGGTAGTGGGTGAGGATGTGATTACCGGTCCGGGTTGGTCAATTATTGTGGCGCTGGAGTTTGCAGTGCATCCATTGGCATCCGTGACCAGAAGGTTATAAAAGCCGGCTACCAAATTGTTGAACACGGCCCCCGATTGTGCTGCTCCACCATTTATAGAGTACGAGTAAGGTGCGGTCCCACCCCCTGCGATCGCACTTACGCTTCCATTCGGATTGGAGCATGTTGTTCCGTTATTGGTTGCGCTCGCGGTTAAAAGAGTAGGCTGGGCAACTGTGACCGTTACAGTGGAAGCGCAGTTGTTGGCATCGGTAACAATAACCGTGTAATTGCCCGCAGTGAGATTGCTCCAAGATGGCGTGGGCTGCTGCGGATTTCCCGACAAGTTGTATTGTAGCGGGGCAACGCCTCCCGTTGCAACAATTGATATCGTTCCGTTATTTCCTCCGAAACAACTGACTGCAGTGGAGTTTGAAGATTGAATATTCACAGTGGGCAATACCCCAACAACTTCAACTGTTGTGAAGGAACAGCCGTTTGCATCAGTGGCAGTCACGGTATAATTACCGGATGCTAAGTTGTTGAAAAAGTTGGATGCCTGACCTGCGCCTCCATTCAGGCTGAAAACAAATGGTGGGACACCGCCGGAAGCCTGAACTGTAATGGTGCCATTGGATTGCCCGCAAATCGAAGCGGTATGTGTAGCGCTGACCGTAATTGCGGTGGGTTGGGTAACAGTTGTGCTGTTCGAAGTGAATGAGCATCCATTGGCATCAGTTACCGTTACAGAATATGTACCTGCAATCAGGTTGGTTGCAGTTGTGGTGGACTGAACTGGTGTCGTATTCCATGAATAACTGAATGGTGCTGTTCCCCCTGCTTGTGACAACACAGTTGCAGTGCCGTTATTCCCCCCGTTGCAAGTCACATTTGTGGAAGAAACTGTTGCTGTTATAGCATTGGGTTGTGTTACTGTAGCCGTTGCCGTGGCTGTACATCCGTTTGCATCCGTAATGGTGCAATTGTAATTTCCGGCAGATAAAGAACCAAGTGTTGAGTTACTTCCTGCCACTGGCGACCAATTGAATGAATAGGGAGCGGTTCCGTTAGCCGGGATGGTGGTTACGGAGCCGTTTGAACCGCCGTTACAGGAAACATTGGTGATATTGTTTGCGGATGTGATGGGTGGAGGATTGGCAAAAGTTATACTGTTGATGGTGGAACAGCCACTGGCATCCGTTACCGTTACGGTATAAGTCCCAGGAGAAAGTCCTGTCACAGTTTGGCTATTGGAGCTACCCGCGTTTGGCGACCATTGATACGTCACGGGTGCTTGTCCTGAAACTAGATTAGCACTGGCCGATCCGTTGTTGCCGTTGTTACACGTAACATTCTGAACTATGGTTGCATTGGCTTGCACCGTTGAGTTCGGAGTGACAGTCACGTTATCGGTAACCACCACCGAGTTGCCATTGCAAGTGGTATAAGTCACTTGTGCAGTGTATGTGGTGGTAACACTTGGACAAACATTAACGACAGGGTTGTTACTTATCACTGTGGATCCCTGCAACCAAGCAAAGCTGGATATGCTTGCGCCGAATGGCAGGAATCGCCAAGCATCATTGGAAGTAGTGAAAACCGTGTTGTTTCTTCCTGGCACCACCACTGCTTGTGTTCCCGCCATGTTTTGAATTCCTTGAATAGCCAGGCCGCTATTCCAACCGCTGCAAACGGGTTTGTTTTGTGTGAAAATGTCAATGGCATTCGTGGTTTCGTATAAGACTATCTGGGTAGTTGCGAACAAAGGTGATGGGCACGAGAATGTCGAAACACTGTTAGGGTCGCCATAGTAGGGTACTTGGTAGAATGAAACAATGAGCTTCCGACATGGAGCCGCGCCTGTGAGTTGATAATAGATGTCTCCAAGGTTTGTTGGGTCGATATCTTGATAAATGCCCATGATACTTGCGGTAGGCAATGATGTGGTGGGGATTCCACCCGGCAAACCTTGGAGGTTCCAAGGACAACCGCTTGAGGCATATGCAGTGTTGAATGAAATGATTCCGTTGGACCCTATCACTACTTGATTGTAGTTCGAGCCAAAAAAACAGAAGTTGAAAGGCAGGTTGATGACAGATGACCAGGTATCATCAATGTTGACAAGAATAGGGGTGCCTACATTGTAGGGGTTGGGTGCGTAGGTGATGGGAATCGCCAAATAGTTATTCGTCTGGCCCGAATCAAACCATGTCGCCGTGAGGTTGGTGCATGGGTTACTGCAACCAACAGTAACATCGGGGCCGGCATTAACATTTGGGCAACCAACCTGCGCATTCGCTTGGTGATTAAAGACTATTGGTAAGATCAGCGCTAATCCGAAAACTAAAATGGAATTATAGTTTTTTTTCTTCATGTGGCAATTGTCATGGTAATCAACGAACAATCCAAATTAAATTATGCTTGGTAAGGTACAATCTTTTACCAATGTTAAGAAATAATTCAATACACCTTGTTTTGTCAGTAGTTACAAATCTACAAATCTAAACGCCCGTTTGTTGATTGTCTAACTATTTGTATATCAATTATTAAAATTGCTAAAAATGTACTGGGTATAGGCATTTTGTGCATTTGACAAGGGCCATTGTAACCTTTTTGTTTTCAGGTCGTTCGAAAGTCCAAATCCCAAAAATTAACAGGTATAACAGGATTGCAGTATGGTTTATGCTTTTGAATTCACTGAATAGTTTGTCTTTCGAAATCGGTCGCCAGACTGATTTGGAAAGCGTTTATTCAAGGAGTATCGATTTCTGCAGTCATTGATTAATAACAACCAAACTAATTAACATCATCTTCAAACTGGTATATCATGATAAAGTATCCATTTCTTTTAGTTGTAGTCGTTTCAATTACCCTGTTTGCCAATAACGCAGAGGCACAGGTTAAAGACAGCTTCAATGTGAGTACAAATCAAACTAATATTTCATCCAATGTTAACATAGACCTTGAAGTTGCCAGCGAGCCCAAGGCATACGTCTTGGATGACAACGGAGACAAGATTTACTTCCTGGTTAATCCGAAGATTGAGATAACTTCTGAAATGTCTGCCCAACCAATTCGGTCAGATAAAGATGGAGTCATCCAAGATCCTGCATTGAGACCTGAATAAAATTTAATCCCCAATAAATTTCAAACACACTTACACATATACCTCTTCCATGAAAACCAATCAAAAACTATTCGCTATGCTGTTTGCTCTTTGCTTGTCGGTTGTTTCGACGAGTGTTATGGCTCAAACAGTCATCTTCCAATCAGGTTTTGAGACAGGAGAACCCGCCTTTACTTATGCTGCAGGAACAGTAAATACTCCCGTTCTTGGAGTCACTGGGGGCAGTATTGCTCCTCAGTGTGGAACATTCGCAACAAACGGAAAATACAACGGTGCATTTATCACCGGAGCAACCGTTTCTTTACAGGCAGGCAAATACTACCAATTAAACTTATCTCACAGGGTTGTCACCTGTGTTGGATCATTGAAGGTTTATCGAAGCACAGCGGGGGCATCTTTCGCGAATGCCACAGCAGGAACCTTATTGGCCACTATTACCACTAATCAGACCGCCTTCACAAATGCCACTGTATTGTTTACAGTTCCTACCAACGTTAATGAATACCTGAGTTTTGTATCAGCCATGACCGCAAGTGGATGTGGTTCGTCAAATTTCTGGTTGGATGACATTTCTATCACTGAATATGATTCTCCGCCTTGCGGGTTCTATTGTAACACGGGTAATGCGTCTGCAATTACCAGTTACATCAGTAATGTGACCTTCAATACGATTAACAGGTCGAGCGCATGGAACGGATACATATGTACAGGCAATTCCACAACAGTCAGAAAGACATTGAGCTATCAACTCAATGTTTCAGCATACAACTTTACTACTTCCCAAAAGGTGGTTGCAGCATGGATTGACTGGAATAAAGACGGTGTTTACTCTGATCCTTCTGAAAGAATCATGGGGACAACCGACATAACTTCGGCTACTGTACCCGTAACCAGTAATCAATCAGTAAATGTCACGATTCCTTCCACAGCATCATTAGGTACAACCAAAATGCGTGTTGCCATGGTTATTGGAACGCTGGCACAAACCATTCCATGTAATACGGCGCAATTGTCAGATTACGAAGATTATGATATCGTTATCGAGCCTGCTCCCGTGAATATGGTTTATACGTCAACCTCAACTAATCAGGTCACCGGAAATGTCCATGCCGGTTCACTCAGACAAGAAGTTTTGCAAGTAAAGGTCAACACTACTGGGCAGTTGAACGCGCCATCGGCCACACAGATGGTTTTTACAACGTTAGGGACTACCGATGTTTCTAATATTTCAAATGCCCGATTATATTATACCGGCAGTAGTTCCATATATAACTCGAATACGCAATTGGGTGCAACCATTGCATCTCCTCCTTCTGATCCGTCAACTATGACATTCGCTTTTAACAAAGTGCTTTTAGAGGGTGATAATTACTTTTGGATTTCCTATGACGTTTTTGGGACGGCGCCTACAGGTAATGTCATTGATGCTAAATTGTCTTCCTTGACGGTTGCCGGTACCACTTATAACATTAACTCAACTCCTGCTGGTGATAGGCCCATAACCGGTTCCACCAACATGGTGTTGTCTTCAGTAACAACAATTCAGAACTCCAATCCAGTTGCAATCGCATCAGCCTTGAACGATGTCATTCGTATTGAGGTAACAACGGCGGGCGCCATCAATCCGATTTCACTTTCGTCTTTGACTTTCCGCACCAATGGTACTACCAACATCGGTGACATTCAAAACGCAAGGGTCTTCTATACTGCCGATTTTCCAGTGTTCAGTGCATCCACGCAAGTAGGTTCAACATTAAATTCACCTCCTGGATATAATTCGGATTTCACGGTATCGGCCTCAAGCCCTATAGCCTTGGTGATGGGGAAAAACTACTTTTGGTTGACATACGATGTGAATCCTTCCGCAGCTTGTAATCCGGCCCAAATAGATGCCCAATGTACTAGTGTAGGGTTATCCACCGGATCCGTTACTCCTTCGCCAACTTCTCCTGTTGGTGCAAGAGCAATTAATTGCGGAACGGCGTATTATTCGCAATGTTCATGCGACATGATGAACCCGGCGAATTGGAATACTATGCGTAATGGAACAGGTACCTCGCCCGCAAACGTATCCGCTTTGGCAGTTTCCACAAATGGATTTTATGTGCAAAGTGGCCATAGCATGACCACTGCCATTTCTGATACCATTTCAAACCTGTACCTAGAGCCAGGCAGTTACGTAACTGCAAGCCAGTTTATCGTATTGGGAACATTGTACATTCAATCCTTTGCCACGTATGAACAAACATACTCACAAACCAACAACACCATCGGAGGGGGATACATCAGCAGTTTCTATATCAAGAAAGATGGCACTTGGAAACATAACAACGTTGGTTGGTTGCCTGGAACAGCAGGAAATCAGTGTTTCGAGCCCTATTCTATACAATGGTTTCAAGGTGTTGGCGCAGGAACCTTCCCTGGCAGCACCAATTGGGGTACTGTCATTTTGGATGTGCCCACCGTGGGAAATCTCTGTTTCAATGGCGCATCTTTGAGCTCCATACATGGAGACCTTGATATCCGCCGTTGGGGGGGCGCCACGAATTATTTTTTCATCAACATGGATAATCCCTTGAACGTTGACGGAAATCTGATTTTGAGAGGCGGAGTGATGAAAGGAGTAGGCGGATTATCATGCAACGCTGCCGGCTCCTGTTCTTGTAACCAGGCGGCCAATGCTGTACCAATTAACATTGCAGGTGATTTCATCATGACAGGAGGTCAATGGAGCGACTTCTCATGTGGATCCAATGCCTCAACAGGAATGGCGATGTCTGTTGGTGGAAATATTCGCATTTCCGGTGGAACTTTCAAAATGAATACCAAACTAACATCTAACTTGAATTTGATTCCAACGATTCCTTCCACCACTTGGAATCAAACAGGGGGCTCGGTGACACTTGGGAATGTGAATGTGAAATCGGGAAAAACACTCAATTTGATTGGAAATAAATTCGGCGATTTTGGAGCAGGTACAGGACTTACCGTCGAGACTGGTTCCAAATTGATGTGCAGCAACTATTCCGTAACTGGAGCAGGGAATTTCACACTGCAAACCGGGGCTTGGTTAGGCTCTGGAAGTGCCAATGGCCTCTCTGCAAGTGGTTTGTCTGGCAATATTCAGGTGTCAGGAACGCGTTCCTATAATTCAGGAGCAACATATGAGTTTTACGAGGGAATCAGTCCGCAATCGACCGGAAATTTCGCCACAACAACCACAAGCGGCATATATCCAGCATCAGTTGGTACTTTAGTGATCAACAAAACGAATCCAACCCAGATTGTAAATCTTTCATCAACTACCGATGTCACTTCAAACTTGGTTTTGACATCAGGGATATTGACAACATCACTTATTGAAGGAGCTGCTCCATGGTTGCGTATTGCCTCCACAGGTTCGGTTACACCATCAGGTGGTTCGGCAAATAGCTACGTTGATGGTTTCATACGTCGACAAGGTCAGACCGATTTTATTTTCCCAACAGGAAACTTGGGTAGGTTGAGCAGCATTGGAATAACTGCGCCTAGCGTGAGCACCGAGTTTGAGGCTCGTTATGTGGCTTCGCCTTATTCAAACACGATAAGTATGGCCTCAGCTCCAATAACCGTGCTTGATCATGTCAGTAAGAAAGAGCATTGGTTTTTGAACAAAACCGATGCTGCAACCACTCCAAATACCAAAGTTGCTTTGTATTGGCAGGATGCTTCTTGGAGTAGCATTTTGAAATTCGACTCGTTGGCTGTAGGACGTTGGTCGGGATCGGCATGGGAAAATACCAATTGTTATGGTGTCTGTCCAAACAATTGGACTGCGAGTACTCCTGAAAGGACTTATTCAGGAACAGCAAACGGAATTGGTGCGGCTGGTTACATTCAATCTAATACAACATCTCAATTCGGAACATTTACCTTGTCATCTGTGGGATTACAACCTTTTAATCCACTACCTGTTCAGTTGTTAGCCTTTGCGGCCGAATGTTCGGAAAAAGGAGACGTGAAAGTGGATTGGGTTACCGCTACAGAGCGTAATAACGACTACTTCACTCTTGAAAGAAGTTACAACGGTACCGTATTCGATATAGTTGGCCGCATAAAGGGTGTGGGTACATCGGGTCAGTTGAACAGCTATTCCTTTGAAGATTACGAAGCAAAAGGAGGGGTTAACTACTACAGATTATCACAAACCGATTTCGACGGCACCACTGAGCAGCTTAAAGTTATTTCCGTGCGATGCGGCTCCATGGGAGGTGCAATGGTGAACGCATACAACAACAACCAGGGGCAATTGGTGGTTGAAGTCTCTGGATCTGAAAACAGCAAATACCAGGTTCGAGTGTTCGATTCACTTGGAAAACAAGTGTTGGAACACAAATTCAACTCATCTATCGGAAATGCCGTAGAGAACCTGGATATTGCTCAACTTGAACGTGGTATCTATTACGTCCAAGTTCATAACCAACTGAAAGGTAGTACTCATAAGATCTCAATACATTGATGTTTAAACACATAAAATAGTTATATCGCAATAAGTTCAAAGTGTTTTTCCTATCGTTGTCGTCTTAATCGTAAATAATATTTTACATACCCTTTGCAATAGTTAATTGGCCAAAAACTTGTTGTCCATTACCATGTTTAGATGTAAATTTATGCCTGTTATAGGGATTATTTCATCAAGCGAAAATTTATGGTCACAAGTATATTTACATACAGGGGTTTTGAAGGTTTGAAATCTTCAGTCTTTCATTGGGCTTACAAATCCAAATTTTTCGGCTTTTGCCTTATCCTCATTTTTTGTTGTAATATCCCAAAATCCCAAGCCACAACGTGCGAATATTACCTGAATAACGGTCCCATTTCCCGAGCCACTGGATTCAACGAGGAGCATATCGTAAGTGGATTGTATTCCGGCTTGGCGCAACGTTACAATAACTTGTCCGGACAAATGACGGGCATTCGTTTTTGGGCTCGTGCCATCGGCACAGCTCAAAACATGCGTGCCATATTGTATCAGGAAAACGTTGGATTCCCTGGGACCATCATCGCACAAGCCACAGTCAGTGTACCCGCCAGTGCGACATGGCAACAAATCGACGCCGTTTTCCCTTCTCCTGCAACAGTAAGCGGAAATGTGATTCTGTCTATCGAACCTTCATCCCCTTCAACCAACAATGTTTGGGTGCAGCATAACCTGGAAGGAAACGCATCCAACAATTACATCGGCAATGGTGGAAACCTTTACTTGAACTTGGTCAAGCAAGGCGTTACCTGGTATAAGGATCTGGCGAATGGTGATCCCTCTTGGGATTACGATTTCATGATTTTGCCAATACGAACTGTGAATATCACCCCTGGTTTCAGCTTCAATGCGAACAACCTGGCAGTCAATTTCACCAATACATCCACCAACGCTTCCACCTACTCGTGGAATTTTGGCGATGGTGCAACTGCCAACACGGCCAATGCCTCCCACAATTATGCCACTTCGGGCACTTATCAAGTGAAACTGGTGGTGGGTGGTCCTTCCGGCTCCGGCTGTGCCGACTCTATCTCGCAAACCGTAGTGGTTACAAACACGGCTATAGACGAAGTGTCGAATTGGTTTGAAAATCCGACCTATGAAAGCGCAACCAATCAGATTTCATTCCAATCCCTGGCCAACCAAACGTGCTATGTGTATTCAGCCGAAGGCAGGCTTTTGGATGAGTTCAAGGTTGCAAAAAACGAATCCATCAAAAGAACAATTCCATCAACAAACGCCGGCATGTATCTTTTGAAATCGTCTTTGTCCAATCAATCATTCCGATTCATCATCAACGGTTATTCAAAATAAAAATCATGAAAGCCATTATCTTCATTTCAGCATCCATCTTCGGATTGTTTTTATCCAGCAACGCCTTCGCACAAACTGACAAGGAGGCTTCCCAATTGGACATTGAAACCAAGAACACTCAACAAGTAGACTTGTTGGTTCCTCAGAAAGAGCCGGCACATATCATTGGTGACGACGGACAAAAAGTGTACTTCCTGGTGGATCCATCCAAGGTCAATTCAGGAACATCAACCAATACCAATCAAATTCAAAACGGTGCCATTCAGCCGAAAAACAAACCGGAATAATATTTATTTAGGACTCTTCTTTACATAGAGCGAACACCAATAGCAGCTTTACCATGAAAAAAATCAATACCCAAAGCTTTTTTCGACTTATTGCGGTTCTAATCGCTTTTCCAGGTTTCGCGATCGGGCAAACCACCATATACCAATCGGGTTTCGAGGCAGGGGATCCAACGTTCTCTTATGCGGTCGGAACAATCAATACCCCCTTGCTTACCGTAGCAGGTGGCGCTTCTGCTCCTTCATGTGGATCGTTTGCTGCAAATGGAAAGTATGATGGCGCATTTATTACCACAGGCACAGTTAACCTGCAAGCTGGTAAATTTTATCAAATCACACTTTCGCATAAGGTTGCAGCTTGTGCGGGTTCCTTGAAACTTTACAGAAGTGCTGTCGGTGGAACCTATGCTAACGCGACCGCTGGAACATTGCTTGGTACAATCACAACCAACCAAACAGGTTACGCAATTGGTACAATTGCTTTTTCTGTTCCTGCGAACGTAACCCAGTATATTGGTTTTGTTTCTACCATGCTGGGTAATGGTTGTAATTCAGCAAATTTTTGGTTGGATGATATTGCAATAACTGAATATGATTCTCCTCCCTGTTATTTCTATTGCCCCGCAGGAGGAACATCAGGTACTCCTGGAAATATCGCCAACGTTCAATTCAACACCATCAACCGCACAAGTGGATTCGATGGATATGTGTGTACGGGGCAATCCACCCAGGTACGTCAAACACTATCCTACAACTTGTCCGTTAATATCAACAATGTAGGTTACATTCTTTATTCCCAGGCTTGGATTGATTGGAACAAGGATGGTGATTTTCTCGATGCAAACGAAATCGTCTTGTCATCTGCCGCCACTACCGCCACTGCTGGTACTGTGAACAGGACTGTTCCAATCACAATTCCCGCAACCGCCACCTTGGGTGTTACCAAAATGCGTGTTATTTGCAAATACAATACAGCCATTACCGCAGGTGGATGTGAAACTTACATTTACACGGATGCTGAAGACTATGATATTTCAATTCTTCCCGCTCCTGTAAATATGGTGTATGCCAATACTACGGTTACACAATTGACAAGCAATGTAAATGCCGGTGCATTGCGCCAGGAGGTTTTGCAAGTTAAGGTTAACACCACTGGACAGCTCAACGCTCCAAATGCAACACAAATGGTGTTTACCTCTTTGGGTACAACCAACATTGCAAACATCACCAACGCCAGATTGTACTATACTGGAAGTTCAGCTGTTTATAGTTCACTTACGCAATTAGGTGCCACAATAGCTGTTCCTCCTGCAGACCCAACAAACATGATATTCTCGTTTACGAGATCCATGCTCGAGGGCGATAACTATTTTTGGATCGCTTATGATGTGGTCGGTAGCGCTCCAGCCGGCAACGTTATAGATGCCAAAATGGTAAGTGTTACGGTAGGAGGTACCAACTATGCCATAAATGCTACACCCGCGGGGGGGCGTCCCATTTTGGCCTCTACCAATATGGCATTGGCTTCGGTTGCAGTTGTGCAAAATTCAAATCCCGTTGCCTTGGGATCCGCTCTCAATGATGTGATCAGGGTAGAAGTAACCACTACGGGTGCTATCAATCCAATCACCATTTCGTCACTTACCTTCCGTACCAATGGCACCACTAATGTGGCCGACATTCAAAATGCAAGGGTGTTCTATACCGGTGATATACCTGTATTCAGTGCCGCTACGCAATTCGGTGCTACATTGGCTGTGCCACCTGCAATCAACACAGACTTCATTGTAACTGGTGCCACACCTATAAATTTGGGGATGGGTAAAAACTATTTCTGGCTCACTTATGACGTAAAACCATCTGCCGGATGCAGTCCTGCTCAAATTGACGCTTTATGCAATAATGTAGCCTTGTCAACAGGTAATGTTGTTCCAGCTCCATCCTCTCCTTTGGGAGCACGAACCATCAATTGTGGTACGGCTTATTATTCCCAAGGATCATTGGATATGATGAATCCCAATAGTTGGAATACGGCGCGAAATGGTTCAGGCACTCCTCTTGCCAGTGTTGCCGCATTGGCTGCTGCAACTAACAGTTTCTATGTGCAAAATGGCCATAGTATGACCACCAGCTTATCAGACACGATTTCAAACCTGTACTTGGAGCCTGGATCCTATGTTACCGCCAGCCAGTTCATTGTTTTGAATACTTTGTACATCCAATCATTTGCAACCTATGAGCAAACGTATTCCCAAACCAATACTACAATAGGTTCGAATTATATCGGTTCTTTTTATATCAAGAAAGATGGCACATGGAAACACAACAATGTGGGTTTTCTGCCTGGTAATTCTGCCACACAGTATTTTGAACCATTTTCGATTCAGTGGTTCCAAGGTGTAGGTGGAGGTACTTTTCCTGGGGGTACCAATTGGGGGACAGTAATCCTTGATATTCCTACCGTTCCGAACTTGATCATCAACGCGGCATCGTTGAGTTACATCCATGGTGATTTGGATATCCGACGTTGGGGAACTTCTACCAATTACCTCTACATCAACATGGACAATCCACTAATTATCGACGGAAGTTTGTTCATGCGAGGCGGTTGGATCAAAGGTGTTACCGGATTCAATTGCGGTCCTAGCGGATGTAATTGTAACGCCGATGCTAGTGGAGTAGTGGTTTCAGTAGCGGGCGATTTCATCATGACCGGCGGACAATGGAACGATTTCAGTTGTGGTTCTAACGCATCCACCGGAATGGCTATGTCGGTCGGTGGTAATGTCAGTATTACAGGAGGAACCATCAAAATGGACACCAAATTGACATCTAAATTGGATCTGGTTCCTACCTCTCCTTCATCCACGTGGAATCAAACCGGTGGAACGGTAACTTTAGGTAATACCAACATCAAATCAGGTAAAACAATAACCCTGCTCGGTAGTAAAATCGGTGATGTAGGTGCTGGAACAGCACTTACTGTTGAAACAGGAGGAAAGCTGATGGCAAGTAACTTCCCTGTTACTGGTGGAGGAAACTTCACACTGCAAACCGGCGCTCACTTAGGCATTGGTAGTGCGGCGGGTATCACCGCCAGCGGTGCATCGGGTAACGTCCAGGTTTCTGGAACGCGTTCTTACAATTCAGGTGCGACCTATGAGTACTATGAAGGCTTGGCTCAAGCCACCGGAAATTTCACCACTACTACGACTAGCGCCACCTATCCAGCTACCGTAGCCAATTTGATCATCAACAAATCTTCCGCTGCCAATGTGGTAACACTCACATCAAGCACAGATGTTACAACAAATTTGCAGCTTACCAATGGGTTGTTGCTTACATCCTACACAGCTGCAACCGCACCATGGATTCGAATTCCTTCAACAGCTACTGTAACACCTGCCGGAGGTTCCGTGAATAGTTATGTGGATGGCTTCATTCGTCGTCAAGGTCAGACCGACTTCACCTTCCCAACTGGTAATGCGGGCCGGTTTGCTAGAATTGGTGTTTTAGCTCCAAGTGTGAGCACCGAGTTCGAAGCGCGTTATATTGCAACACCATATTCCAACACCACTTCAATGGCGGCTGCTCCGATAACCATATTGGACCACGTTAGCAAAAAGGAACATTGGGTGTTGAACAAGACCGTTGTGGATGCAGCCACAACCAAAGTGCGATTGCATTGGGAAGATGCTTCCTTCAGCGGAATATTAAAATTCGATTCGTTGACTGTCGGACGTTGGAATGCCGCATGGGAAAACTCAAACTGCTATGGCGCATGTCCGGCAAACTGGACTACCAGTACGGCGCAACGCACCTATACAGGAGGCGCTACAGGTTCTTCTTCTGGTACGATCCAATCCAATACAGTATCCACATTCGGAACTTTCACATTCGGCTCTGTTGGAATCCAGCCTTTGAACCCACTTCCTGTTAGCTTACTCGCTTTTGCGGCAGAGTGTTCCGACAAGGGCGAAGTAGAAGTGGCATGGACAACCGCCTCCGAAGTCAATAACGACTACTTCACATTGGAACGCAGTAAGAATGGCAATGTGTTCGAATTCATTGACCGGATTGAAGGCGGAGGTACCACGCCCCAGATTTCTTATTACACCTACGATGACAGTGGGGCCTTCGAAGGAATCAATTACTACCGATTGTCGCAGACCGATTACGATGGAACCACCAAATTGTTAGGCACGGTAGTGGCAAAATGTCAATCGATGGCAGGCGAAATCACGAGCTTCTATAACCAAGCCGGTGAAATCGTTTTCGATGCAGGCCCAGGAGTTACAGGTGCTTTTGACATGCGCATGTTCGATGCGATCGGCAAAATGGCTTTGCAAACAAAGATCGTATTTGAGAAGGAGACTGTACGAATAGCAGTACCTGTGCATCATTTGGAGAAAGGTGTATATTTGATCCAACTCAGCAATAAAAAAGATGGGTTTACCTTCAAGCATGCGGTAAACTAATTTCAATAATAGAATAGAAAACGCCTGGCAGTTCCGCCAGGCGTTTTCTGTTTTTATTTGTATCGTAGTCTTACCAGATATTCACAATCAAACTGTCTGCGCGATACATCGCATCGCCAGGTTTCACACCGAATGTTCTATGGAACTCGCGCATGTTTGCCAATGGTCCAATCACACGGAACTTGGCTGGTGAGTGAACATCGCTACGGACTTGTTCGGCCAAAGACTCGGGACGAGTGTTGATCATCCATGCCAATGCATAACCCAAGAAGAAGCGCTGGTCGGGAGTCAGGCCTGCAATGTTTTGCTTATCGGTGTATTGCTTCGTTTTCTTGAAAGCCTCATAGCCCATCATGATTCCTCCGATATCGGCAATGTTTTCACCTTGTGTCATATCGCCATTTATATATAGGCTATCGACTACCAAGTATTGGTTGAATTGCTCCACCACCATTTTAGTCTTTGCAAAAAAGCGGATGCTGTCTTCAGGGGTCCACCAGTTTTCCAAATTGCCATTCACATCATATTTGGCACCTTGGTCATCGAAGCCATGTGTGATTTCGTGACCGAAAGTCGAGCCGCCAATGATGGAGTAGAGGATGGCGTCATCAGCCATCACACGCTCATAACCGGGAACGATAATGTTAGAGCCGGGTACTACGATTTCATTATTGGATGGGTTGTAATATGCATTGTAGGTTTGCGGATACATCTGCCATTCATTGCGGTCAACGGGTTTGCCGAATTTATTGGCCATGTAAGCCATCTCCCATTTGTTGGCGGCAATCACGTTACGCACGTAGGAGCTGCGGTCAACATTCATGGATGAAAGGTCTTTCCATTTGTCAGGGTATCCGACTTTCATCACCATGCCATTCAATTTCACCAATGCTTTCTCCTTGGTAACGTCGCTCATCCAATCCAGTTTCTTGATCCGTTCAGCATAAACGGCTTTGATGTCGCTGCCTATTTGTTGCAGTTTCTCTTTTGTTCCCTTGGGCAAATACTCATCCACATACACCTGTCCGATGAGTTCTCCTAACGAGGAATTCGTTTGGTCAACAACGCGTTTCCAACGGGGCTTCATTTCCGATATGCCTCGCATGGTGGTATTATAGAATGAGAAATGTTCGGCGTAGGTTTTGTCATCGAGATATGGGGCGAGTCCTTTTACGAAATGGTATTGCAAGTAACTCGACCAAATAGATAGGGGAGTTTGCTTCACCAAATTATTCAAGGTGGCAAGGAACTCGGGTTGGCCTACGATTACGGTGTCAACCGAATTCAATCCGATTCCGCTCATGAATATGCCCCAATCGAAGTTTGGAGTGGATTTCATCAATTGAGCCACCGGCATCTTGTTGTAGTTTTTGTGCGGATCGCGGGTGTCTTCCTTCTTACGTGATGCCTTTGCGATAGCGGATTCCAAGGCCATCACATCGTTGGCCGTTTTGGATGCAGTGGATGAATCCTGGCCTAGGTTCATGAACATACGGCGCAAGTGCGATACGAAATCCTTCCGGATGGATGTGGATCTGCTATCGGTGTCCAGATAAAAACTGCGGTCGGGAAGACTCAACCCACCTTGGAAGATGAACACCGCATGCTTGCTGCTGATCTTGTCATCTTGTCCAACGTACATCCCAAACATGGGGGAGCCGCTGCTGGTATGCACCATCGCGCAAGCTTTCGCAACCGATGCAGGATCTTTGATGGCGGCAATTTGATCCAACTCCGCCTTTATGGCTCCAATACCTTGTTGATTGATGTTAACGCTATCCATCCCGGAGAAAAACATGTCCCCGATTTTCTGCTTGTTGCTGCCCTTGGCGGCTTCGGCATCCGCGGCAGCGTTTTCACAAATCTCTTTTACCTGTGCGTTGATGGTATCGCGGATAAGCTGCCACAATCCGTTGCTGCCTTCGCTCGCAGGGATTGGATTCTTCTTGAACCAACCATTGTTGGCATAGAGGAAGAAATCCTCTGCCGGATTGATGGTGGAGTCGATGTTGGAAGCAAGGAAATCGGACTGGCTGCCGGTTTCTTGAATTGATTTGTTGCCACAGGAGGCAAGTGACAGCAATAGGGTGCCGCACACTAAAATGGATTTGATGTTCATGGGTTTTTAATTCAGATTCCAAAATTAGGGATCATCCGAGTACGATTTCAAAGGCACCGTGAATTTTATATTTGACAGTAAATCAGATAATTGAAAATATTTTCACAAATACATAAGAAAGTTATGTATAATTGCGTTAGGTATATCAAATGGACATGATTTATTCATCAGAACTCATCAAAGGCACGCTCAAAACCATTGTGCTGAAAATGCTCAGGGACCATGGCAGGATGTATGGTTATGAGCTTACTCAACGCGTGAAGGAATTGACAAGCGGGAAAATCCAGTTGACGGAGGGTGCGTTGTATCCATCGTTGCATGCTTTGGAAGCGGAGGGATTGCTCGAGACCGAAACCGAACACATAGGCAAACGGGTTCGGAAGTATTATCGCTTGAATAAAAAAGGAACGGCAAAATCGGAGGAGAAGGTGAATGAGTTTGCCGCTTTTCTGGATACTATGCGATTCCTGCTCGACATAAAACCTGCGCATTGATGTTCAAGCTGGATGATGAACATATCGATTTCATCCGCTCCGATATCCAATCGCGTGGCGTGACTACCGATGCGTTGATAGACGACATCGTGGATCATGTGTGTTGTTTGTTGGAGGAACAGGTAGGAGAGGGGGATGATTTCCGTGAGGTTTATGTAGGCATCATTCAAAAATTTTACGGATCCACCTTGTCCGATATAGAAAAGGAAACACAATTGCTCAAACAATTCAAAAACTATTACGCTATGAAAAAGACCATGCTATACAGCGGCTTGTTCGCCACCATTTCACTAATTGCGGGGCTCATTCTCAAATTTACCCATTCTCCGGGAGCTTCGCTGTTCATTGTTGTTGGGATAATCGTATTCAGTTTTCTGTTCCTGCCCCTGATGGTGGTGCTCAGAACGCGCGACCAAGCCGTTAAGCGCGATACACTGTTGACAATAGTCGGAGCGCTTTGCGGGATGCTTTTCGCGATGGGCACCCTGTTCAAAATCATGTATTGGCCTTATGCTAATATGCTAGGAGTGTCTGCCATGGTCTTGCTCGGTTTGGTCTACATTCCGATTCAATTTTTCACCGGTATCCGCAACCCCGAAACAAAGGTCAATTCAATCCTCACCACATTTGTTTTGGTTACGGGGTTAGGCTTGTTGTTGACTTTGGTGCGTTCTCCTGAGGCAACACGCAGATACCAGATGCAGAAAACCGCAGAGTATTTGGAAGACGAGCGTTTGTTGGATATGCAGATACAACAGTGCGAGGCTAAAGGAATTCAACAGCCGATGAACATGCAGGAGTTGAAAGTGGATTCCCTTTGCAGGGGATTGAAAAAGCTGGTGATTCAATTGGAAATCCAACAAGATGCGTTGCCTGCATCCATATTGAACGGCAATGAACCCATCAACGACAGTCCGATGCAGAAAACGTTGCGCGATGATGAAAAGGCAAGCGCTTACTTGGCGGCATTGCGCAAGGCCTTGGATGAATACAACAGTCAGATTCAATTACCATCCCAACATGCCCAACCAATTAATAGCGCCTTGTTCTTGAAAGGCGAAATGCGTACGGTGGATGTGTTGTCGGCGATTGCAAAGATTCGACACGGCTTATTGCTGAATCGATAGTTTTTAATTTAAAGTATAGGTGTACGTTTTATAAGCATTATAGGTGGCAAGTTGCAAGCGCCGCCCTGAGCCTGCCGAAGGGTGACAAGTGTCAAGTGACAAGCGCTGCCCTGAGCTTGTCGAAGGGTGACATGTTGGACTTTGTGTATGCTTTAAAGCCGATTAAATCAGTGTGAATCCGTTTAATCCGCTAAATCCGTGTTCTCATTGAATTGTAATCACCGTTATCAGCTGCGAGCGCCACTCAATCTTATCTCCTGCCCTTTTACCCATTATGGCTTTTGCCATTGGGGATTCTGTGGAGATTGCCATGATGGTTTTTCCGTCAACCTGGATATTGCCCAGTCCCACCGACAGGTAAAAAGTGCCAATGGAGGTTTCAACTACTGATCCTGGCTGAACGGTGCTTGATGTGTTCTTTAAGGGAATGCGTTTCAGCACCTCAATCGACTTATTGATTTCTCCCAATTGTTTTGACAGCATCTCCACATCCAACTGCGCCATGGCCCTGGCTGTTTCGTGCTTGTCGCCGGCAGTGCTCTTGGTATCCGAATTGGCTCCCTGCTGAATTGCATCAATGGCCTCGCGAAGTTCGGAACTCCGTTTAGCTAGCAAGTCCATGCAATGCAGATGGTAGATGCTGCTTGGTGATTCTTGATTCATTGGGTGTAAAAGTAGGGAGCATTTGGTTACTTATTAGCAATTGGTTTTGGGTCACTTATTTGCTCAACTTCAATTATATGTAAACTGCTTCGGATTTCGAAAACCACATAAGAACTGATTTTTTTAGGTGTTTTATATTATTCGGTTTATGACAACTCAATTAGAATCAACTTGGCTTTTTGCGGAGATTAAACACTTTATACTCCGCAAAATATGCGGAAATAAGACAATTAAAGTTTAATCCTGAACCGTTATTTTATTATTTTTGATAGTATCAAATGATCTATAAAATAATGCGGCCTCCATACGAACTCACTTCTCGCATCATCAAATTGATCGCCTCTGTCTCACAAAAAATAGGTCAATTGGATGTTAAGATTGTTGCTAAGCAAAGTCCTGGGCTGCGAAAAGAGAATCGAATTAAAACAATTCATTCCTCTTTAGGAATAGAGGGAAATACATTGTCGGAACAACAAATCACTGCTTTAATGGAAAATAAGCGTGTCATAGGTCCGGCGAAAGATATCCGCGAGGTGCTAAATGCCATAGATACATACAAGAACTTAAATCGTTTCAAGTATCATTCCGAGAAAGATTTCCTTAAGGCACATAAGTCAATTATGAATGGCTTGGTAAAGGATGCCGGTAAATACAGGACACAGGGAGTAGGTGTGGTGAAAGGGGATAGTGTACGGCACATCGCACCACCTTTCAGGAAAGTGCCCTATTTAATGAAGGAGTTGTTCAGCTACCTTAACGATGATGCCGAATTGTTGCTGATCAAGAGTTGTGTATTTCATTATGAAATGGAATTCATCCATCCTTTCATGGATGGTAATGGCAGAATGGGACGACTTTGGCAGACCGTCATCCTAATGTCTGGATACCCAGTATTCGAATTTCTGCCCTTTGAAACACTGATAGCAAAAAATCAATCATCTTATTACAAGTCGCTTTCAGCCTCGGACAAGCAAGGGAAGTCAACCAAGTTCATTGAGTTCATGCTATCGGTCATTGAGCAGGCGCTGGATGAGTTATTACAGACCAGAAGTAAAAGACCCGACTCTACGCAACGGTTAATGGCTTTTCTGGAGCAGGTGGAAGGCGAATTCAGTCGTAGTGATTACATGCAACACTTCTCTGAAATCTCAACGGCCACCGCAAGTCGTGATTTGAGGAACGGTGTAGAGATTCGAATAATTAAGAAAACTGGCGACAAGAAAACGACCAGGTATAGAATTATTGGATTAAGGAAGGTTTAGCCTTGATTTCATATCAAATGCTTTTTCAAAAAGGCTCTCCCAGACTCTGATTTCAGGTGTTTTTCAAAAAAAAGTAAGCCTTGTGCCGATCTTGAAATGCAGTGCAGATTACAACAGTAATGGGAAGCCTGTTTCGTGTGACTAATCCAGTTTTCAGTCGGGGTAATGTTTTTAATCACTCTAGATATGTCGGGATAATTGCATCTAAATCAAAATCGATTTTTCTTTTCCCGCATAACAAACATCATGTTCTACACTTTAATTGCAGTAGCCTGACATCTATCTTAAACCAATTTGGCCGAATTTCTTCTGTAACAATTAGGGAATTCCAAGTCTTTTGTTGACCATCAGCAATCTAATCCTGAAGTTGACTGCAGAGTAATTGGAACGGGTTGTTTATTGTAAGGACTGCTTATTTACATTACAGAGATTTAAGATACTCTAGGAGTGCCGTACGTTGCTGCGGACTAAGTTGTATGCCGTACTCATGACCGCTATTACTATTTCCAGAGTTTAATGTGTTATATTGACTTCCCTGTCGTAAAGGTTGACCAATGGACATACCTACCTTTAAAGTATCGTAATTTACGCCTAAACTAAATGTAGTTGGACGTTGGTTAGCAGGTTTGAGAAGGTCATCAAGCGTTGGTACTGATCCATTATGCAAATAAGGAGCGGCTGCCCAGATTCCTTCAAGTACCCTAGATTCGTATTTACCAGGTCCTGTCGAATTGGTTGGTTGAATAAGTGTGATTCCAGGTTGATACTGGTTTAGAATTGCCCTTTCCGTGTAGCTTACCAATCCAATCAAAGGTGTTACCGCTGGAAAACTTGAGCTGTAGATTCCAGGGCTTCCAGTACGTACAACATTGTCCCAATAAGTTGGGTCGGTGCCTACATCCTGAATCGGTGTGGCCCATGTGGCCGCAGTGGGAGGACGCGTCTCACCTGGTGTAGTACCGTGACAAGAAGCGCAGTTTGCGGTAAATAGATTCGCACCTTGGTTAACCAAGCTAGTATCCAAAGACCATGGCCATTTTGGAGGTCCAATTTTATTTATGTTGTTTTCCAGGGCTATTAAGCCATTGAAATTGGTAGTGTTTTTGGCAAGAAAATCGAATCCGTTTGCGGATGATGTACTGGAAATAGGCCTGAGCTGGGTGCCTACTCCCAAAGCTTCGCCTAAATTACGTAATAGTGCTTGGGAGCTATTACCGTTAACGGACGTGCCACCCCATTGAGTATAATCTTGGAACTTGACATTCCATAGAAAAGGAGGTCTTACAGGGCGATTTGCGGGACTGATATTACTTAAAATCATACTGTCGGGATTCGGTGAGATATCGACTGCTGCAACTCTATTTATGATTTGCCCTAAAGCATCTAGACGGCCTACGCCCCACATGTCCGATGAAGG